>CAYTNJ010000027.1:0-14999 GCA_964439155.1 uncultured Candidatus Peribacteria bacterium
CGCCAAAAACGGTCCGAAGGGCAGCTGCGTTTTTTTCGTGACGCGCTTGGTGCCGAGCAATGCCGCCGCGACTATGGCGCCGAAGATGTACGCAAGCATCAGCGAGAGCAGCATCAGCCGCCAATCGCCGAGGAGGAGGCCGATGGCGAGGGCCAGGAAGACGTCGCCGCTGCCTATCCACCTGCCGCGGCTGAGCAGCCACTGTGCGCCGAAGAACGCGAAGCCCAGGATGGGTGCGCGTACGTCGATACTGCCGACGGCGAAGAATCCGTAGAGAATGGACACGCCGCCGAGCCCTAAGGTAAGCCAATCGGGGATGAGCCCGGTGCGGGCGTCAGTGACGGCGATGAGGAGTAATAACCACAGCGCAACCGCGAGCAAAAAGCCGCCGAGCAGGTCGTAGCCGGCGACATCGAGCGCCGCGAGGAAGAGCACGGCGGTCGCGAGTTCGACGAGCGGGTAGCGCAGCGGAATCGACGTTTTGCACCCTCTGCATTTGCCGCGCAGCCACGTGTAACTGACCACCGGAATCAACTCGATCGCGCGCAGGATGCGCTTACATTTGGGGCACTTGGAGCGGCCGAGGATCGTGTCTCCCTTGGGCAAACGGTGAATCAGCACGTTGCCGAAACTGCCGAACACGAGGCCGAGCAGCGTAAAGAAGACGGCGGCGACCCATGGCGAAACGTACGGATCCATGGCGACCATTGTACGCGATGCGATGAATTTACGCGCGCGCCGTCTTCTTGCGCAGGCGCAGATAGCCCGCGGCACCGGCTGCGGCGATGGCGCCCAGCACCAAAGGCGCGCCCGACTGGGGCAACCTGGGCGCTCCGGAGTGGGTGGTTTCTTCCATGACGGAAGCCTGCATCGTCTCTGCTTCGGATTCCTCTGCAACGGGCATCACCGTCTCTTGTGCCGGCTGCGCTTGAACGGGAGCGGCGACCGGATTTTGCGTGGCCGTCTCATTGGCGATCTCGCGCTCGGACCGGCGGATGTCTGTGCGCACGGCCGCTTCTTCCGCGCTGAGTGCGGCTTCGGTGGGCGCGGCCTGCGCCACGAGCGTCACTTCTTCCACGGTAATTTCTTGCGGTGCTTCTTCCTGAGCGACAGTGGGCACTTGTTCCTTGATAAGCAGGGAGCCGAGCACGGGGCTGGACCACGTGTAACCGTAATAAAGAACGAGCGCGATCGCGGCACCGCCAAAGGCGCCGGCGAGCTGTTTACGGAGAGAAGGCGACGTGTGGGTGTTTGTGGGTTCGGTCATATCAAGCCATTGTACCAGAAACGCGGCCAAAAGGCTACTTCTTACAGATGATTGATGGAGAACGGCCCAACGGCGTCATCCTCGCCGATCGGCGTGGCCACGCTGTACAGGCCCGTGGGGTGCTTAAAGATCACGCACAGCGTGCCGGGCTCGCTCTCGCTCTCGAAGGCTTCCTCGGGGAGCACCGTCATCTCGTTCGCGTCGATGCCATGCTTGTCGGCCGCGGCCTTGGCAAGCACGGAGGCGTGCTTGTCGACGAGGGAGGTAAGCCGTTCGGGGGTGAAGGGAGTGGTCATGAGGGGAAGGGTAGCACGGTTAGGCCTTGGGCTTATGTTGGAATAGCTCGTCGTATTTGAGCGTGACGGCGCGAACAGTGCCGAACGCCTCCAGGAATTCTTCGTAGGTGAGGAAGATGGTTTTTTCCGGATGATTCGATTCCGACACCAAAATGCCGCGCACTTTCACGTCGTCGCCGTCGACGGCTTTATTCACGGCAAGGATCGAATAGGCGTGATTGCGATAAAACGTCTCGTTCTTCACGATTTGGGTGAATGACGGCGTGCCACACGTGGCGACAGTTTTGCCGTTGGTGTATCTCTTACAGAAATTCAGCACGTCGTGTTCTTGCCCACTGTTCGCGAGATTCTTCCCGGGCTCGCCAAGGATCGTGCTGCTCGCGCTTTCGCTACCATGAACCAATTGCTCAAGACTGCGCTCGGCGAACCCTCCTTCGCCCCGCAGCGCTCGGCTGCCTCCGTAGTACTTCTTCGTAACGAGGTGCTCGATGCATTGCCAGCCGACGGCGGAATCGCCCTTGGCACTCGTGATCGGCGCCAGGGTTTTTCCGGGCAACAATTCCTCGTTCGGATGATGTTGTCCCGGCCGAAGAATGACGATCTCTCCTCGTTTTTTAAAATAGCGAACATCCGGATCCGTTTGCACGCCGCATGCTTCCTCGAAACTGACATCCTGGGGTTGCGCCTGCGGGTCGCCGAGCGGCAGCCTTATCTGCATGCCGACGGGTTTGTCGTTCGCATCTTTCAGGATTTTGCAGGACGTGCGCAGGAGTCCTTCGATGTAATCATTGTTCACGAGTGCTGAATATCCGGCGATGGCGTAGCAGTTGCCGCTGCCGCGCGCTTGCTGCAGGTAGGTCTTCGCCTTTCGCAAGTCGCCGAAGTACGTGCGCATATCCGCATCACTCATCGTCGCCAGCTTCTCGGTGTCGTTTTTTAAGATCTGCTGCAAGCGCACCACGCATTCCGCGGAGGGATTCTTCGGGCAAACTTCTTTGATGTCCCATGCGCCTCCCTTCTCCTCTAACTCATAAGAGAGCCAGCATTCGACGGCATTGGGATCGGGTGCTTTGAGATCGGGATTGAAGGCCAATTCCCACTGCTCCAACTTGTTCACGACGAACAATTTTTCGCCGCGGTTTTCGACGACGCCTTTCTCAATGCCTTCTCCCGGGACCGGGATATACACCTCCGTGCCGGGCTTGCGCATCTCGTTTTTGCGCAGCTGCTTGAGCTGTTCTTTGATTTCGGCGTGCTTGTCTTTTTGCGCGGGATCTTTGAGCACCGCCGCGGCCTTTTCGATGCCGACGCGGCCGGCGCCGAGCTTGGGGTCCACGGATATGTCTTTCGGCTTCTCTTCTTTCGGCTTCGGCGGCTCGGGCTTGTCCTTCGGCACTTCGGGAACCGTCTTGCCGAGCGCTTTGCTTATCGCTTCGTTTTTCAAAACTTCCTGATGGATTTTCGGATCCGCCCAGTCGAGCATTTTTTGCAGGTCTTCTTTGGGGAGCTTCTGCGCGATCGCGGATTCCAAGGCCGCGGTGACGAGGTTGACGTTCTTGTTGTATTTTTTAGGAAACTTGTCCGATAAGAGGTTTAGCGGCTTTCTTTGTACCGCGAGCGTCGCGACTTCTACTTTGGCATCCAGCGTGAAATAGATATCCCAGAGCGCATCTTGGTCGTAGTCGGCAATTGCCAGCGCAACATCCACGTCTTTGCGTAAGTCTTCGGGCACGTTGTCGCGACGGATTTTGTTGTCGGCTTTGATGGCCTTAAGAATCAGCTCTTTCACCTGCGCCATGTCTTCGTTGTTTTTGAAGAGCACGTTCGCGTATTCCAAGATGCGAGGCTCTTTTTCAAATATCTCCAGCGCGAAGGCTTTGTCTCCGTCGGCGTATTGGAAAGCGCTGGGATCTTTTTGCACGGCCAGCAAGACGATGTCTTTGTCTTTCTTGAATATATCGACTGCGTGCGCGAGGTTCGATCCGCTTTTCTTCACCGCCGCTTCCACCACGCTTCTATCGTTCTGCAGATCCGGGAACTGGTTCAGGCGGATGCCCTTGTCGATGGCGGCTATAGCGAACGCCGGGTTTTGACGTAGCTCGGGGGCGATGTTCTTGAGAATGTCGGTCGCCTTCAGCGAGAACGGCCGCGTGGACAGCAAGCCCAGCACGAACTCCGCGTTGCGGCTGCCCTCCGGCGAATGGCGGATGAGGGTGGGGTCCAGTTTTATCATCTCCTTCACGAGCGTGAGGTCGTTGCGCATTTCCAGGCTGGCCTTGGCGAACGAGGCACCGTCCGTGGGCCGCGCTTCTTTTTCCTTCGGCGGTTCGGGCTTTGGCTGCGGTTTCGGAGCGGGCTTTGGCTCCGGTCGAGGCTCGGGATTCGGCTTTTCTTGCTGCGGCTTGGCTTCCGGCTTCGGCGTGGGTTTGGCGATCGTCACTTTGCCTACGCCGGCGTTCGGCTCTCTTCCCGGCTGCGCGTTGCCCCCGCTGAAGAAGACCAATGCGGGAAAGCCCTTCGACATATCGATCGTCGCCAGCGGGTAGCCGGGAATGCGACGTGCGCGCAGTTGCAGCGTGCGATTGGACATTTGTAGATGTTGTTCCGGCGTGCGTCCGTCGCGGAACGTGCGCTGCAGCAGGCGGGGATTATTGTAGAGCTGTTGGAACGTTTGAAACTCTCGGCTGAGCTGCTCTGCGTAGTACCGTGTCAGCTTTTGCGCCTGGTCGATGCGCCGGTTTTTCTGAGCCTCGGGATTGAACTTCTGCCGCTCGGGCCCGCGTTCGGGATTGGAGGACGAGCCTTCGGGCCCGCGCACGGTCACCATGCGTGCCAGGCGCTTTTCCCGCGTGCTCCAGCCGTTGGAGTTTTTGTGTTCAAGCAATCCAGTGATTATAGCACATTCACACGCTTTCTTCCATGTTTTTGCGCCTTATGCTGCTCTTGTGGATGTGCGGCTCGAACGGCTCCGCGCGCTTGACGGGGCAGGGGAGATCTTTTTCCGTGATACCCGGTGGCAAGCGCTGATCGTAGCCAAAAAATAGAATGTCGGGTTCTTCGCGCCGGATGGCGGAGAGAAAATCCTTCTCATCGCCGGGCACCACTCTTACTTGCGGAAAATTCTTTTTTATTGCTTCCATACGTTTCTGCTCATCGTGCAACGGCAATCTTCCTTTGATGCGCTCCACGTTGGCATCGCGCGCGACGATCGCGGTCACGTCACCCAACGCCAAAGCCTGCTCGATGTAGGAGTGATGGCCGGGGTGGAGGTCGTCGAAGGTGCCGAAGATGAGGACGTGCATGTCACTAGGGTACCACGCAACTACATCGCAACGACGAAGGGTGCCGCGAAACGACACCGCAATGATACCGCAACGACGAGCTGCAGCTCGTCGCTACGGGGGATCAATGTGCGCTGAGATCGATCACGTAAATCCTCTTCTCATCCAACACATAGAGGCGCGTCTCCTCCGGATCGACGTAAATATCCTTCAGCTTGCCCACTTGGTCGCCTTCCAGCACGTATTGCTTCAGGTACGAGGCATCGCCCGTGGCGCCGCCGTCGCTGAGCACGATGATGCGGCCTTGGTCGGGGTCGAGGAGGTAGAAGTTCTTCTCCGCGATTTTCAGGATTTTCGTGGTGCCCTTGAGCAGATCGGCCGGAGCCTTGCGCACGTTGAAGGGCTGGCTCTCGCCGCGGAACAATTTGAGGATGATGCCGCCTTCCTTGAGCACGTACACGTCGCCGTCGATGGTCATGTCGAGCGCGCCGGTTAAGTCACCGTTCACGTTGTACTGGGAGGGTGCACCATAGCGGCCGTTCAAGCGCTCGTATTTGTAGATCTGCTTACTCTCGGGAGCGAGCACGTAGAGGAAGCGTAGATAGGTTTCCATGTCGGTGCCCGTCACCCAGCCGTTGGGGTCGTCGGTCTTCATGCCGGTGGCTTCGCCGCCGCTTACTTCGACCACACCGTTGCCGGTAGTGAGGAAGACGGTCGCTTGATACCGCGGGAAGTTTTCGCCGTCCAAGATGAGCTGGTCTTCGGACAAGCGCGTCGCGTCTTCTACGCTGTTAAGCACCACGCGGTAGTAATCCTGCCGGTCGTACGCCACGAACTCGCCGTCGGCCAAGCCGATGAGTCCCTCCGCCACCACGTCGGGCGACTTGGAGGCGATGTTGGCGGCCACCTGCGGAGCGGGGATGCGGATGATATTGTTGATCTCCTCTTTTTTGGAGCGGATGCGCGCAAGCAAGTTGTGGGCTTCCACGCGGAAGAGGCCGCTTTCGTTATCCACCACCTGTTCTGCGGAGTTCTCTGCCGTAAGGAGAATTTGATTGGCGCGCTCGAGATCGCCCATGAGGCGGTGATTCTCGGCGGTTTGAATGTCGGCGTCGATTTTTTGTACGAGCTCCTCAAGTTCGGCTTTCGTCTTGCTGCGCTGCGTGAAGGTGAAGGCTCCCACCGTGGCGTACACCACGATGAGTGCCGCGATGGCGCCGGCGATGAGCAGGAAGTGGGCCCTGCGCTTGCGCTTGGGATCGGTAAGATCGGAGAGGAAGCCGCTGATGCGGCCTTTGATGCCGCCGAGTTCCACGCTTTTTGCGGCGGAACCCGATTTGGAGACGGAGGTTTTGGCCAAGTCGGCCAACCAGGAACCGGCCTTGCGTGCCATGGGGATGGAGGCGGCCAGTGCCGTGCCGGCCATCTTCTGCGCCTTGCCCGAGTGCATGGCTGCGCGGGAAGCGGCACCCCGTACGGCGGCGCGCGGCGTTTCGGTGACGGTATTGAAGGAACTGACGGACGGCATGTGGAAGGTCGCGAGAGCGGCGTGTTCGCCGTCACGCTCGAGCGTTTGACCCAATGTTTCGAGCAGCCTCTCGCCTTCGGCCATCTTCGCGATTTGCGCGGGAGTGAGCGTGCGCAGCAGGCGCTGGGTGGCGAAAATGACGCTGTCTTTGGATTCGAGCTGGCCGCTGGCGATATGGATGAACGCCGGCACCGGTTTGCCGCTCTGGTACTCAGTGATCTGGCTGGCGATGCCTTTGCGCACCAAGTACGCCTCGGCGTGCCCCGCATGCGACACGTGCATCACATGCTCTTTATCCAAAATGGCGACCAGCATGTGCATGTCGTCGATGGCGTCGGAGACGAGGAGCCCCTTGAAGAGGCCGTTCAATTCCTTGAGCGTGCCGTCGAGCCGTTGGGACGCTTCGCCTTCAGTTTCCACCAGCGCATGCCGAACGATCGCTTCGCACTCCCGCTCCAGCGCGCTCTCGTCGCCTTTTCTCGTTTGAATATCCGTGAGCAGCAAAATCGTCTCCCCGATAGCGGAGCGCAGCGACATGCTGGAAACCGACGTATCGCGCGGGGATTTGGTTACGCCCGTCGAAACACTCACGTCCATACGGTAGGCAAGCGTACCGTGGGTGCGCGGGAAAGACAATTGTTTGTCGCGGCTGAGGTTTTCCCAGGAGTATGACACAAAAATCTCTATAAAAATTTGTTGTCTGCAAGCCAAAAAGTCGTATGCATGACACAAGATGCTTGCATCCTCTGGGGTGCGGGTGTATAGTGCAGATGACTTTCCTCTTCTTCGTAAGAGGATCCACATCATTCTTCTCATTTACCCACTTTTCATGAATACCGTGAAATCGTGGGTGCAAGGGAAAATCGGTCTGGGGCTCATGCAGCCCGCTCAGGCCGGTTCCACCGCACCCGCAAAAACAGTACAGGCAGATCCTCTTGAGGGCATCGAAAACTTCTTGCCCGAATCTCCGGCGGCACCAACCGTGCCCGAACCGCAGAAAGGACAAAACGCATTTCAGCAACGTCCGGTGCAGCAAGGTCAACGACCCGCGCAGGGACACCGTCCGCAACAAAACCGCGGCCCCGCTCCCAAGCCGCAACCGGTACAAGCTCCTCGCGGCAACGGTCAGGGACTGAAGTTCTACCCCCTAGGGGGCTTTGAACAAATCGGCCGCAACTGCTGCGTGATCGAAGTGGACGGCGACATCTACATCGTCGATCTTGGTTTGCAATTCCCGGATGAAGACATGCCGGGCATCGACTACCTGGTGCCGGATCTCTCGTGCTTCAAAGGCAGGGAAAACCGCATCAAGGCCGTCATCTTCACGCACGGACACTTAGACCATATCGGCGCAGTGCAACACGTGCTGCCGCAGATTCACTTTCCGCCCTGCTTCGGCACCAAGCTGACCATGGCGTTCGTGAAAAAGCGCCTCGACGAGGAGCATCTCACCTCGAAGGCTCAGCTTAATACGCTCGCCTACAGGCAGAAAACGCGCGTCGGCAAAGTGGAAATCGAATTCCTGCGCGTGACGCACTCGATTCCCGACTCCGCCGCCGTGGCGATCCACACGCCGTATGGCACCATCGTGCACACGGGCGACTTCAAATTCGACTTAACGCCGATGAACGAACCGCCGGCCGATTTCCAGAGACTCAGCGAACTGGGAGACAAGGGCGTGCTCGCCATCATTGCGGATTCCACGAACGCTCTTAAGCCCGGCAACTCCAAATCGGAGCGCGAGATTTCGCTCACTCTTCGCGATCTCATCAGGGACGCCAAGGGCCGCGTGATCATCTCCACTTTCTCGTCGCTGCTCAACCGCTTGGAACAGGTGATCGAACACGCCAGGGAATTCAACCGCAAGGTGTACATCTCCGGCCGCAGCATGGAGACCAACGTGGAAATCGCGCAGAACTTAGGCTACCTCAAGGCTCCCCGCGGCATGATCCGCAAAGTGGGACCCGGCATGGAAAAACTGCCCGATAACGAAGTGCTCATCATCACCACCGGCAGCCAAGGCGAAGAAATGGCCAGCCTTGCCCGCATGGGCCTCGGCACGCACCGCCACGTGAACGTGAAGAAGGGCGATACTTGTATCCTCAGCAGTAACCCCATCATGGGCAACGAGCGGGCGGTGGCGAAGGTCGTCAACAACCTAAACCTCAAGGGTGCCATCGTGAAGACGAACCAGGAACTCGCGTTGCACACCACGGGTCACGGGTACCAAAACGATATTCTCCTCATGCACCGCTTGGTGCGCCCGCGCCACATCATCCCGGAGCACGGCGAACCGCACATGAAGGCCGCCCACGCGGGATTGGCCAAGATGCTCGACTATCCGGATAACCAGATCCACCTGCTCACCAACGGCGAAATTCTGGAATTCGAGAAGGACGGCACCGCCCGCAAGAGCAAGCAGAAGCACTCGGTGCGCGACATCATCATCGACGGCCGTGGCGGCACCGGTGGCGAAGGCCAGCGCGTGATGGACGACCGCAAGGTCATGGGCAACGCCGGCGTGCTCGTAATCCTCTTCCGCATCTATGCCGAGTCGAAGAGATTGGTGGGAGACCCCGACGTGATCACGCGCGGGCTCATCTACGGCTCCGAGCAAGTGGAAATCACCAAGGAAATCATCCAGACTTCGAAGAAGGCCTACGAGGAGGAACTCGCCCGCGGCGAGACCGACCGCAAGAACTTCAAGCGCGCGGTGATGGGCGCCTTGTTCCGCTACTTCGATCGAAAATTGGACCGTGAGCCGATGGTGCTGCCGTTGTTCGTGGAGGTCTGACCACGCTGACCATACCGCGGGCCGAACGCCCGCTCTAATGGTAGAAAAATTGACCTCCTCTTTTATTTACCCAACATTTCAATCATTCCTTTTATGCAAACTATTTTGACTAAAACCCACCTCTCCAAGACCGCTTCACAGAAGCCGGCGGGGAAGCGGGAAATCACTCTCCGCAAAACCGACCAGTCTTCGCTTGCCAGCTACGCCCGGCGAGCGGCTCCGCGCGCTCACAAGCGCCCGACGTTTGTGTTCTGGGAGTAAATCGACCTATTGACGGATTCTGTTCTTTCTATTCTACTGTCTTAGCGTTTCTTCGAATCCCGCAATCGCAGGAGACTCTCATGAGTGTTCCACAATGGAAAGTCTGTGTCCTGAGGGGAAAGGGGCATGCCGATTCGGACGTGTACATCTTGACTGAATCCGAGCTGGCTACGCACCGGCTGCGAGGTGCTCACGTCATCGCAGTGCGCGACATGTCTCCCGACTTGGCCGTCTCCCTCGGCCAGAAGGCGTTAGCGGCATTAAGGCTGGAGATGCGGGCGAACTTCTCGATCGCCAAAAGCCTCTGCTGCCAGCCTGTCGATGCCGGCGGCGGCCAGTGAAACGTCAGACCCCAATTCTCATCCGAGGATTGGGGTCGCCCATTGCCATTCTATCTCTCGGACACTTATCCTCCTCATCCATGGATCTTCGAGACATCGTGCGGCTGGCCATTGAGGAAGACGTAGGCTCCGGGGACATCACCACCGATGCGTTTTCGTCGCATGCCCGGCAGGGCGTCGGCCAGTTGAAGGCGAAGGAATCCTGCGTCGTGTTCGGCATGGAAGTCGTGAAGGAGGTATTCGCGCAGATCGATTCCTCGTTGAAAGTCGACAGTCGCATCCATGACGGACAGCGAGCGAAGGGTGGCGACGTGATCGCGACGATCGACGGTCCCATGGCATCCATTCTCAAGGGAGAACGGCTCGCATTGAATTTCATCCAACGCTTAAGCGGCATCGCCACTATGACCTCCCGCTTTGCCGATTTGCTTGAGCACGCGCATGTGTATGACACGCGCAAGACGACACCACTGCTGCGCACCCTTGAGAAGCAGGCTGTGCTCAGCGGCGGAGGGCGCAATCATCGCATGGGGCTTTATGACGCGATCCTCTTGAAAGACAATCACGTGGCGCTGGCGGGATCCGTCGCGCAGGCTCTGCGAATGGCGCGCGAGAAACATCCCGTTTTGTCTCGAGAAATTGAAGTAGGGAACGAGGCACAGCTATGCGAGGCTTTGGCGGAAAAAGCGGAGATTTTACTGCTCGACAACATGACGCCGGATCAGGTGCGCTCGTGCTTGGCGCTTATCAAAGAAAGTGGATATGAGCCTGAAGTCGAAGTGTCCGGCAACGTGACGCTGGAGAACGTGAAGGGATATGACCTGCCGGGCGTGCAGCGCATCTCGGTGGGAGGACTCACCAACAACGTGCGGACGATCGACATGAATTTGAAGATCGCGCCGAGGTGAGTATGGACAGTGCAGCGTCGGCTCTTACAATGGGACAATGGAAGTCCGCTCCGCACCCGGCTTTCTGGGATTGGATCTCGACGAAACGTTGACCGAAGGCACGGCACATTGCTATCCCAAAGCGCGGCGCGAGGTGTTCGCCGAAGCCGGATTTCCTTTTTCGTCCGCATTGGAAGAAGAGATACGCAAAGGGAATTTGCCCGTGACCAAGATCGTGGCGATGCTATGCCCTCTCGATTCGCCGAGTGACCAGGAACAGTCGGTCAAGCGTCTTCGATCGCGCATTCAACCGCGCTACCACGAGATGCTGCGAGCATGCGCACGCATGCGGGCGGGGGCGATGGAGGTTCTTCGGCGCATGGATCACGGCATCGTCACGAGCTCCAACCTGGGGGACGTGAATGTGCTTTGCGAGATCTTTCCCGATTTGCGACCGCACATGGCCAATGTCGTCACCTCCTGCACGATTCCTCCGGGACACGGCAAACCCCATCCTTATGCTCTGCTCGAAGCGGAAAAGCGCCGTGACGGCAGGAAAATGTATGCGTACGTCGGCAACGAATTGAGCGACATGAACGCCGCGAAAGCCCATCAGGGAATCCCCGGCATTCTCATCCGCACGCCGCAGACGCCGCCTGATGCGCTGGAAGCCGCCACGGTGATCATCGACGATCTCCACGAGCTGCTCGCCCTCTTCCCAAAAAGCATGCAAGATCTTCTGTCCGCCAGCCGCATAGCTGGGTAGACTTCTCCGCATGGACCCGCGCGCGACAAAGCTGGCAGAGATTCTCGTCGACCATTCCGCGAGCGTGAAAAAGGGCGACAACGTGCTCATCACGGCGTCGGATTTTACGCCGATGGATGTTCTCAAGGAGTGCTACAGGCTCTGCATCGAGCGCGGGGCGAATCCGGAGTTGGACGTGGGGTCGGTGCAATCGCAGATCGGCAGATCGGACTTGGGCGGGTTTTTGCATACGTTCCTTTCCAAAGCCAGCGATAAGCAGCTGGAAGTTCTGCCGCCGCTCACCATGGCCAAGCTCGATTGGGCGGACAAATTCATTCGCATCACCAGTCTCCATAACTCGCAATTCTTAAGCTCCGTCGACCACGCGCGGCTGACCAAATGGGAGAAAACGACAGCGCCCATTTTGGATTACATCACGGCCAAGGATTGGGTGCTCACCAAGTTTCCCACGCCCGGTTCCGCGCAGGAGGCGGGGTGGTCGCTGGAGGAATTCACCGATTTTTTCTACGAGGCCTGCAACGTGGATTATGCCGCACAGGGAAAATCGATCCAGAAGTTGCAGGACATCATGGACAAGGGCGAACGCGTGCACATCGTGGCGCCGGGCACCGATTTAACGCTCGGCATCAAGGGGCGGCTCGCGGCCGGCGCGATTTCGGGCAAGCACAATATTCCCGATGGCGAGTGCTTCGTGGGCCCGGAAGAAACGGTGACGCAAGGTATCGTGACCTTTGAGTACCCGCAGATGCTCCACGGCAACGAGATCCAAGGGCTGGTGCTGGAGTTTGAAAAAGGCAAGGTGGTGCGCTTCAAGGCAACTAAAGGAGAGGACTACTTACACCACGTGTTCGCCGCCGATGCGGGCAACAGGAGGCTCGGGGAACTGGGCATCGGCATGAACAAGAAAATCACCAAGTACATCAACAACACCCTCTTCGACGAGAAGATCGCGGGCACCTTCCACATCGCACTCGGCCGCTCCTACAGCTACAAGCGCGGCGGCGGGAAGAACACGGGCAGCATCCACTGGGACGTGGTCAAAGACCTGCGCAGTGACGGGAGCGTATTAATGGTGGATGGCAAAGAGGTGATTCGACACGGGGAATTCGTGGGATAGGGGGAAGGGGGGTTTTGGACTATTTATTAATTTTGTTGTATAATAGTTACATATGAAAAAAGATACCAAACCGAAAGAGAGTCCGATGGAGGATCCTGCGAAGAAGGCGTTGCTGGAGCAAATTCACGCCATGCGTGCGCAGCCCGATGTCAGCGCGACCATTCAGCATGAGCTGGCACGGATTCAATGGGAAGTCGTCTGCGCCACGAATCCCGATACCTTGGCGGACGAGGCCGGTGCAATCAGCAAGATCGTTGAAAAAATCGGCAAGAAGGCGGCCTAGATCCGAATCCTCCCCCTTACCCTCCACCCCTCAAACGGTGTCCAGCCGCATTTGCTGTGCATGGCGGATGCTTTGATGATCCACTCCGCATCGGTGTCGACTTCGATCGTGTCAGACCCGTCTTTGCCGAGCGCAAAGATGTTGTTGGGGTTTTCGAAGCAGAGGTGCGTGATGTCGCCCGTACCGAAGCGCGCGTTTGGGCGGGGAGACGTGGGGTGCGGCCAATGACCGGATGCCATGGTGAGCAGCAAGGGAAGCATTGTCTCGACGCCGGGCACGCCGCTCGGGGCTTTGAGGGGGTCGCCCATTTTCTTTTCTTCCAACGTGTGCGGCGCGTGGTCGGTGGAGACGCAATCGACGACGCCTTCTTCGATGCCGGCCCAAAGCGCGTCGCGGTGCTCGTAGGAACGCAGGGGCGGATTCATCTTGGCGAGCGAACCTAACTGCATGTAGTCGTCGGTGGTGAGGAACAGGTGGTGGGGTGTGACTTCGCAGGTGACGGACAAGCCTTTGGCCTTGGCTTCGCGCACGAGATCGACGCCTTGCTTGGTGGAGAGGTGCGCGATGTGCAGATGGCCGCCGTGTTTGCCGAGCAAAGCGATCGCGTTTTTGATGGCGATGGCTTCGGCCTCGGGTGGGCGGCGCAGCGAATGAATGTCCACGTCGCCGTCCGGGTGCAGAGCGGCGGCCTTGGCGTTGGTGGCCGGATCCTCGCAGTGCGCCACGATGACGATGCCGTGCTCCGCGCAGGCGGTGAAGATCTCATCTAATAACTCCTCCGCGACTTTCTGGTCGCCGGTCGAATGATCCAAATAGAGCTTTACGCCGCAGCAGCGCTCTCTCAGGCGCGTTACTTCCTCCGCTGTGGAATTCCACAGTTCTCGCAATGTGGAAAGGTGAATCGCCTCCGTGATGCCGAAGAAGAATCGCATGTCGATGTCCGTCTCGGCGGCCCGGCGTACCTTGTCTGCCAGTGCAGCGACTGTGACGGTTGGGGGCTTGGTGTTAGGCATTTCGCAGACCGTGTGCACGCCGCCCGCCCGCGCCGCCGCCGCTTCGGTTTTCATCGTCGCCTTCTGCTCCAGCCCCGGCTCGCGAAAGTGGACATGGCAGTCGATGAGCGCAGGGAGCGAGATGACGGTCATTGCTCGGACGTCGTGTAACCGGGCTGGCCATCCTGATCTTGAGCGGCAGCAAACAAGGCGCGGATGCGGCTTTGCTCGTCCTCACTCAGCCGGCTCAGATGCTCGTTTAATACGCCAATATTGCCTTTGGACTGAAGATCATTCGCCAAGCGGGCCGCCTCCGTGAGGTCTGTCTGCGCGAGTACCGCATCAAAAAGCGCGAGCGTCTCTTCTTTGTCGTAGGAGAGTTCTCCGGATGTGTTCATGGGAATAAGGGGAAAGGGATTCCTATGTTAAGCCTTCCCCAGCAGCAATGCCAAGAGCGCCATGCGCACCGGCACGCCGTTTGCCGCCTGGCGGAAGTACGCGGCGTTGGGCAGCTCATCCACTTCCGTGGCGATTTCGTCGATGCGGGGGAGCGGATCCATGATGAGCGCCTGGGAGCCGCCGAGCATCTTGGCCGTGAGTACGTAGTCGTAACGCAGTTTTTCGAATTCGCGGGGATCCTCGAAGCGTTCCTGCTGCAGGCGGTTCATGTAAAGGATGTCGGCTTTGACGCCGTCTTTGAGGTCGTCGCTTTCGGCTATTTCCACGCCGGCGGCCTTAAGAGTTTTCAGCAAATCGGGAGAGGCTTTGAGGCTTTTGGGACTGATGAAGGTGAGGCGGTTGCCCTTGTAACGGCTGAGCATGAGCGCCAGCGAGCGGATGGTGCGCGAGTGCAGGGGGTCGCAGGAAAAGGCGACATGCAGGCCCTCGAGGGAGCCTTTCTCCTTGCGGATCGTGTAGAGGTCGAGGAGGGCTTGGGAGGGATGCTCGTTGCCGCCGTCGCCGCCGTTGAGGAACGGGGCTTTGCTGGCGGCTGCGGCGCGCGCGGCGATGCCCGGCTCGGGGTGACGCATGGCGATGATGTCGGCATAGGCGTTGACCATGCGCATGGTGTCTTCGATCGATTCGCCTTTCTTGATGGAGCTGGTGGCGATGCCGTCGGCCGTGATCACGTTGCCGCCCAGGTGCATCATGGCCGATTCAAAGCTGAGGCGCGTGCGGGTGCTCG
>CAYTNJ010000028.1:0-7515 GCA_964439155.1 uncultured Candidatus Peribacteria bacterium
TCTCATACAATCTTTTAGAGACGATTGCGGCCGCGGTGCTCTACGTCGGATTCCTGTTCTTGCCGAAAGCCTCGTGGCGACGCGAATGGATCGTATTGCTGGTGCCGATCGTGGCGGGCACGGCGCTATTCGCGCTGATCGACGTCGAACCGCGCTACCGCATGCCGCTGTTCGGGGCGTATGCGGCGGTGGGGTCCATCGGTTACGCCTCTCTAGGCCGCAAACGTTCTTAGGTGTGCTTGGTGTACCACTCCACCGATTTGCGAATGCCCTCGTCGAACGACGTCTGCGGATCGTACCCAAGGAGAGTTTTCGCTTTCGTGATATCGGCCACGTAGTGGAAAATCTCGCCCACTCGCGGTTGGGTGACGCTGATGGTCGACTTGCTGCCGATGAGCTCGATCATCACCTCGGCAAGCGTGAGCAGCTTGGTGCCCTGGCTGAAGGCCAAGTTGAAAGTTTGGCCCGCGGCTACCTCGGGCTTTTCGAGGATCAGTTTCACGCCCTGTACGGCGTCGTCGATGTAGGTGAAGTCCAAGAATTTCTTGTCGCCGAATACCGTGATCGGTTCGTTGGCGCGGGCGGTGCGGAAGAAGAGGGGAACCACGCGGTCGGAGAGGTCGTACATGCCGTACACGTTGCTGAAGCGGATGATCGTCGTCTTCATGCCGTAGCAGCGGCGGTACGATTCCACGAGTGCTTCACCGGCGATTTTACTGGCGGTATAAGGGCTTTCGCAGTTTTCCACGCGCACCTGGTCTTCGGTGTACTTTTCCACTTTGATGTTGCCGTAGCATTCGCGGGAGGAGGCGAAGACGAAGCGGGGCACGTTATTCTTGCGGGCCCATTCCAGCGTGCGGAAGAGCATGCTCATGTTGTCGAGCGCGCGATCGGGATTGAGCACCAGGTCGTGCACGCGGGCGTAGGCGGCCAGATGGACCACTGCTTCGATGCCGGTCGGATCGATATCCTTGAGTGCGTTCTCCTTTGTTACATCGGCCACCGTCGTGAGAGCGTCGATTGAGGGCTGCCATTCGTTTTTCTTGATGTCCACGCCAAGGACTTCATGACCGCTCTGCAGCAGCGTTTCGCATAAACGTGTTCCGATGGTGCCTGAGGCGCCGGTTACGAGGATTTTCATGGTGTCAGTGTGGAGGCAAAAAGCCTTGCCTGCAAGCCAAGATGTGACAAGTCTTGCCGCTTCGCTACACTCCGTCTCATGGCCGATTGCGCTGTGATTTTGCCGGCATTGAACGAGAACGGGGCCATTGCTCAGGTTCTCGCGGATTTGCGTGCGCTGCCTCTTTTCTTGGAAATTATCGTGGTGGATGACGCTTCCACCGATGGCACGGGGGCTTTGGCCCGCGAAGCCGGCGCCACCGTGGTCCGCCACGAGCGCCGTCTCGGCGCCGGCAGGAGTGTTAAGGACGGCGTGGGGCGGGCTTCCTGCGATATCGTCGTCATGATCGACGCCGACGGCACGTATCCCATCGACCGCATCCCCGATTTACTCGCTGCGCTAGAAGATTGCGATTTGGTTGTGGGCGCGCGCAGGGGCAAGAACTACCACGGCTCGCCGGCCAAATATGTCGCTCGCCAGATCTTTCGCCTGGTGGCGCAGACGCTCACGGGCAAATCCATCCCCGACGTGAACTCCGGCATGCGGGCGTTTCGCAAAAGCACGATGCAGCCGTACTTCCCGTACCTCTGTGAAGGATTCAGTTTGCCCACCACCATGACGCTTGCGTGTTTCTTCACGGGGAAAGCAGTGCGTTACATACCGATCGATTACCACGCGCGCATCGGCTCCAGCAAGGTGCAGATCATTCGCGATGCCATCAAAACGCTTGGCTACATGGCGGGGTCCTTCACTCGCTTCCGCATTATGGGGCTCAAGATCGACGCTCCGTCGGAACGGGTGGTGGTCGCCAGCGTCAGCGTCCCCCAAAGCGTAGCCGCACCATCGTCACCATCCCTTTCCACGCGTCCTGGAGTTTGATTTTTTTGCCCTCCTCGATCGTCCGCGGCTTGTAGCTGACGGGAATTTCGTGGATGGGAATGCTTCTTCTCAGGCACTTGGCGCAGATTTCCGCTTCCAACTCAAAGCCGTTTGAGCGCAGTTTTAAGGATTGAAAGAGAGGGAGCGGCAGCAATTTATAGCAGGTGTAGGTGTCGGTCAGCTTGGAACCGTACAGCACGTTCATCATCGTCGTGAGCGTTTTGTTGCCGAGCAGGAATCTTTTGTAGATGTTGGGGTTCGGTCGGAGAAAGCGCGAGCCGAAGACCGCGGAGCCCGGGTGTTCGATGGCTTTATTGAGCAACAAGGCGATTTCCACGGGATCGTATTCCAAGTCGGCGTCCTGGATCACCGCGTACTCACCTGTGGCTTCCGTAAGCGCACGCTTGATGGCGGCGCCCTTGCCGCCGTGCGCCTGGCCGATCACTTTGTCCTGCGGCCGGGCGTTTTCGTTGAGGATCGTGAGCGACCTATCGCTCGATGCGTCGTCCACGTACACGATCTGCGCGTCGGGGCAGGCTTTGGTGATCGTCTCCATCACCTGCGCTATGGTGCGTTCTTCATTGAACACCGGGACGAGCACGGAGAGAGAGGCGGGCTTTACGGTCATGCGAGGAGGAACGGATGCATCTTGATCGCGAGGCCGACGGAGGTGGCCGCGCCGACCAGTAAAATGGTAACGGCGATGCCGCGCGCGATCCATGTTTCTTTGCGGGCGAGGAAGAGTAGTACCAGCGGGTAAGCCGGCGTGATCACGCGGCCGATAGAGGTGATCGCTCCCCAGATTTCATCGGGCATCGTCCACATGAGTCCCAAAAAGGCGAGTGCTCCGAGCGAGAGGAAATCGATGCGGCGTTTGCGGATGACGTCCGCTGCGACGTACAAGCTCGACGGCAGCACGAAGCCGAGAAAGAGGGCGATGGCGGAGAAGGAATACAAGGTATAGCCGCGGCCGCCGGTGAGGAGTTTGAGAATCGCGCCACCGGTTAAGTCGCGCTTGGCGGCACTCGTAAGAAAGGGCAATTCGTGGAACATGCCGTAGATCAACGCGTGGAGAGCGGCGAAGGAGAGAAGCGGGAAAAGAAGAAGAATCGCGTCACGCCAACGTCCTTTCCAGAGCGACCAAACGAGGAGGAGGCAGACCAGAAAAATGTTCACCTCGCGCGTGACGGTGGCGAGGGAGAGGAGGAGGACATCCGCCCAACCGATGGATGCTTTTTTGACGTAGCGGATGAGAAATACCGTGACGAGGAGGATCGTCAGCGGTTCGGCCAGCGAGAAATGCAGGGCGACGGCGGCCGCGGGGGAGAAGCCGAGGGCGAGGGCGTAGAGTGGCTTGATGCCGGCCCTCAGTAGCAGCACGCAGGCGCCGAGGAGGGACAAGATGTTGATTGCCAAAAAGGCGTAGGGCAGGAGAGGTTCTTGCCCGAAAGACACGACGAACGCCGTCACGGGAAGTAGGAATCGTTGATAGGCGTACGAGAGCGGCGGCTTGGCGCTCAGCTCCGTCCATCTGCTCGGATTGAAGACCAGCGGCATGTTCCGCGCGATTTGGTAGTACTGCGCGCCGTCGTAGCCGGGCATCTGCAGCACCACGAAGTCTTCCGGCACCGGATGCGGCTCGGCGAGGGTTTCATCCAGATGAAAAAGCGCGCTCGGGCTCCAGGCGTACGGCTGGATCGTGAGGGCGACGATGAAGAGCAACCACGCGGCCAACACCGCCACCGGCCAGTAGGTCCGAAGAGCTTGGCGCATGTTAGAGGGACAGATAACGCAGGCCTTTGCCGTGCACCGCTTCACCGTTGAGCAGGGATTTCAAGTCGTAGAGCACGCCGCCTTCCTTAATGCACTTAGTGAGATCTTCCAGGCTCAGCTTCAGGAAGTCTTCATGTGGTACCAAGAGGAGCAGTGCGTCGTAGGAGCCATCGAGCGAGCCCTTTGTCAGTTTCATGCGGTCGATCTGCTCTGGCGAAACGAACGGGTCGAGTACTTCCACGGCGCAGCCGCGCGTGTGCAGAGCTTTGATGACGTCGTTCACTTTGCTGTTGCGGGTGTCGGGTACGTTCTCCTTAAAGGTGAGGCCGAGCACTAGGATCTTTGCCTGATCGGGGGCGACCGAAAGCGCATCGGTCACGCGCGAGGCGATGTACGAACTCATGCCGTCGTTCACCGCGCGTCCCGCGGTGATGAGACGCGTATCCATGCCCAGCTGCCTGGCCTTTTCCACCAGGTAGTACGGATCGACGCCGATGCAGTGGCCGCCGACCAAGCCCGGTTGGAATTTGAGGAAGTTCCATTTGGTGCCCGCGGCTTCCAACACGTCCTTGCTCGCGATGCCGAGATGATTGCAGAGCATGGCCACTTCGTTCATGTAAGCGATGTTCAAGTCGCGCTGCGCGTTCTCGATCGCTTTCGCCATCTCCGCCACTTTGATCGAAGGCGCCTTGTGGATACCTGCTTCAACGATGGAGCCATACAGGTCGGCAAGCGCGTCGAGGGTTTTTTCATCTTCACCCGAAACAATCTTCATGATCTTCTCCACGGTGTGTCGCTTGTCGCCGGGATTGATGCGCTCGGGCGAGTAGCCGAGGGTGAAATCTTTGCCGCGCGTCAGGCCGGAGAGTTCTTCCAAGATCGGTCCGCAGAGGTCTTCGGTCACGCCGGGGTACACGGTCGATTCGTACACGACGATCGAACCCGGCTGCAGGTTTTCACCAACCGTGCGGCTCGCCGATTCCACGAGAGTTAAATCCGGCTTATTGTCGTCGTCCACGGGAGTCGGGATCGCCAGGATGATGATGCTCGCTTTGCCGATGACGGACGCATCCGCGCTGAATTGCACGCCGCCTGCCTTCAGCTCTTCCGCGGTCAGTTCGTTCGTGCGGTCGTTCCCCGCCTTCAGCTCCTCGATTCTGCGCTCGCTGATGTCGTAGCCGTGCACTTCATAGCCCTTTTTGCCGAAAGCATTCGCCAGCGGCAAGCCGACGTAGCCAAGGCCGACGATGCAGAGGACGGGTTTGGACATGGGGGGAGTATACGTTCAGGATTGGGGGTAGGGCTAGGGCTTGATTTGCTCTTCCTGTCGACGAGAATTGATAATTGAAAATTGATAATTGAAAATAAAAACGACGAAACAACATCCCTTAGAGCGGGCGTTCGGCCCGCGGCATTAGACGTTCGGCCCGCGGCATTAGATGTTCGACCCGCGGCATTCGAGGCTGGTATGCTCCTGTCATGACGTGGAACGGTAAACGCGTTTTGGTCACCGGCGGTACGGGCTTCATCGGCAGCTTCCTCGTCGAACGCCTGCTCGAGGCCGGAGCCCAGGTTCGCGTCCCCATTCGTGCCGAGAACTATCGCTCCCTGTCCGAACGCCGCGGGGAGATCGACTGGATGCAGGGAGACCTGCGTGACGGCGAGTACTGCGCCGAGCTTACGAAGGGAATCGACCACTTGTTCCACCTTGCCTCCTGCCGCCGCACGCCCGAGTACCATGTGAAAAAATGCGGGGATATCGCCGCCGAGAATGTGCGCATGTCGCTGGCGCTCTTGGAAGGCCTCAAAGAAAACGACAAGCCGGTGCCGGTCACGTTCTTCAGCAGCGCCAATGTGCCCGTGGAATACGACGTGCTGTCACTTGCCGGGCAGGACAAGATCGACGGTTACGTGCTCGGTAAATTCCTGTGCGAATCGCTCTGGATCGCCGCGGCCCGCCAGCGCGATCTGCCGCTGCTCATCGTGCGCCCCGTTGGCGTGTACGGCCCGCGCGATACGTTTTCTCCCGATGGCAACGTGGTGCCCGCGCTGTTTTCGAAAGCCCAAACGGCCAAGGAAGAATTGCTCGTGTGGGGCGACGGCGATGAAGAACGGGCGTTTTTGTACGTCGAGGATTTGATCGATGCCATTCTGCATTTGGTCGAGGCCGAGGTGCGCGGCGTGGAGTACATCACCGCTCCGGGTATCGTCACCGTCCGCGAGCTTGCCACCATGATCCGCGATTTGACCCAGCCCGGCCTGGCCATTCGTTTCGACCCCAAGCGTCCGCTGGCCCCCCGCACGGTCCCGCCGCGGTCGGTACATAAGGCGCTGAGCAAGTTTTCGTGGACGTCGTTCAAAGACGGACTCAAGAAAACGTATGAGGAGTGGAAATGAGTCCCTATACTCCGCCCATGCACTCCTTCCTCCGCAAACACTTTTCCCAAGGCCTGAAGTTCGCCGTGTGTGGAGGCATCGGGTTCACGCTCGACCTCACGTCGCTCACGTTCTTCGTGGAGTACGCCGGCATCGACCCGCGCATCGCCGTCATCTGCTCCTCGGTGGTGGGCGCTATTTTCGTCTTCATCGCCAACAAGTTCTTTACATTTAAGAACAAGGAAAAGAAGTACGGGTCCCAGATCTTCAAGTTCGCGATGGTCTACGGCGTTTCCCTCGTTTCCAACGTGGCCATTTCCAATGTGCTCTTGGCGTTGGGCGCGCACTATCTCGTCGCCAAAATCGTCGCCGTCGGCGTGGGGGCGCTGTGGAATTACGCGCTCTCCCACGGCTTTGTTTTCAAGAAGAAAGAAGAGGTCGACGTGGCGATCGTCTGATAGGCTTGGAGCATGACTGCAGAGGACAACACAACGGACGCCATCATCTTTCGTGCTTTGAGTGTTGCCCGCGAGGCAGCTTTGCATGCGGGGAAGTTGGTGTTGGATCTTCGAGAAAGTGGCAGGCTTGGCATCGAACAAAAATCTTCGGATGCTTCCGATATCGTCACCGTCGCCGACAAGCAGTCGGAAGCATTGATAGTCTCCGCCATCCGCGAGGCATTTCCGGAGCATGGCATTAAAGGGGAAGAGGGCGCCTCGGAGCATTTGGAATCCGATTGGCTCTGGTCGATCGATGCCATCGACGGCACGCTGAACTTTTCCCGCGGCAGCCCGGATTTCGGCATTTCGGTGGGGTTGTTGCACCAGGGGATTCCCGTCATGGGAGCGATCTATTTCCCGGCGATGAAGGATCTCTTTTACGCTTCCCGAGGACAAGGAGCCTTTCGCAATGAAGAACGCATTACTATCCGCTCACAGCGGGATTTGGCCCATGCCGTGATCGGGTTTGGCAGTGGGTATGGCGACAGGGACGACCAGACGATGCGGTATTACCGCCCGCTCGCCCAAAAAGTGTTCTGCCGCGTCGCTCTCAGTTATGTAGCCGACGTGAGAAATGTGCTCTTGGGCTACAGCGACGCCTACGTGCACGGCGCCGCCAAGCTGCACGATATGGCCGCCAGCATCGTCATCGCGCGGGAGGCGGGATGCGTCGTGACGGGGATTCACGGAGAGTTGAATCTCCAGCAGGAAATCATCGATGCCATTTTCGCCACTAACGAGCCACTCTTGCGTGAGATTCAGGATCTACTCAGCCAGGCTTAAGACAGGCTTTTCCAGAGCACCTTCCACCACTTGCGATAGCTCTCAGCTAGGTTCGGGCTGGAGATGACGAAGATCGTCAGATCA
>CAYTNJ010000028.1:7550-14675 GCA_964439155.1 uncultured Candidatus Peribacteria bacterium
TCGCCAAACACATCCATGGCGCCGCTGCTCGAGGCATCCTTGGGCAGGAATTTGTACTTTTCGCTAAGCACGCGCGGTGCATCTTTCATCTGCTTCTGCACTTCATGGTCGTAGATGTTATGCAGCTTGATGCCCTTTTTCTTCGCTTCCTTCAAAAACCACTCGACGAACATGGTCAGCTTCGGATCCAGCCAAGACCCTTTGCCACCCAAGGTGTACACGTCTTCTCCGGTCTGCAGCATCAAGCGAATATAGTTCTTCACGCCTTCGATGCCTTTGTAGAGATAGGCCCGCTCCGGCGCCAAGTGCTGCTTATAGGCCGAAAGAAAATCCGGCATGGCAGTCTCCAACTTCCGCACTTTCTCCTGCGCTAATTCCAGTAGCTTCGTCGGATCCACCGCTTCGTAGGTCGTTTCCTTCTGCCCGAAGATTTCATACACGATTCCCTTATCGACCAATTTACGGAGTGTGTCATACACGGTACGCCGGTCGATCTTGGAACGGATGGCAATGGTGCTGACGCCGGATCCGCCGTAGGTGATCAGCGCTTCATAGATTTTGGCCTCATTGCGCTTTAAGCCCAGTTCCAGAAGGAGTTCTGTGTGCATGTGGAGAGTATAGCATACCTGTGGGGAGATTTACCACCCATACCAATTATTGTTTAGTAGCCGTCCACCAGCGCATAGGGCGTTGGTGATCGGTACTTCTCAACACCGGAGAGAAACATGCAGAAGTACTTTCTTCTGAAGGACGGCAACTGGATGTCTGCCAAGCAGACCGAGACAATCATTCGGATGTTCCTGTGGACGATAGGCCTGTCATTCCTCGTTTGCGATGATGAGGACGGAGAACGATACCTCATTCTCTCGACGCGCGGCTTCGCAGATTCGCCGAGGCACTCCGAGATGTGCATCCAGACCTTCCTCGCCCACGATGACTGGCTCACGATCTGTGCAGGGCACATCGATGCAAATGGAGCACAATCCGAACCAGGAAACACCTACAATTTTCTGCACGGAAAAGAGCAAGAGGCACTGCTCAACGACATCAATGAACTGTTCTACATCCAACCGCAAAAGGAGATGGCATGACGGAGCGCTATCACTGGGAACGACTGAAGGAAGCCTTCAAGAGATCCAAGCAGGAGGATGAAGGCGGCAAACGACCTCTCGTCTACATCGTCTGGGCACAAGGCAGGGCGTTCATCAATGATTCTCAAAGAGGGAGTCAGGACAGGCAGAAGGAAACGGAACTCCAGCCCGCCGTGGAAGCACTGTGTGGCATCCCGCCCGACAAACAGGCCGTTGGTTACATGGTGGGATATGCCAGTGACCTGATAAATGTTCGGTTCTACCGCGAAGAAGCTGGTAAGATGGTAGGTTTCAATCTGCTCCTCTCTGAAAAGGACATTGTGTGGGTCGGCTAAACCGACCGCGCCAAGCGTCCGCAAGAAGTACAAGGTCAGTTCATCTGACCAGGCCGCTCCCTCCGGGGAGCGGCTTTTTAGAATTCCTACTCATTTAGTCTTTCATCAGCGAAGCCTCGCCGGAGCCTGCGAAGGCGGGTAGAATCGCTAGGTGACCAAGAAGATCGCCATCATCGCCGGCGCCGGACCCGCGGGTTTAACGGCCGCCTACGAGCTGCTCAAGCGCACCGACTATCATCCGATCGTCTGCGAGGCGACGGATATCGTCGGCGGCATTGCACAGACGTACGTGTACAAGGGCAACCGCATCGATATCGGCGGGCATCGGTTTTTCTCGAAGATCGACCGCGTGATGCAGTGGTGGTTCGCCATTATGCCGCTGCAGGGTGCGCCTTCTGCGGATACGGTGGAGAAGGGCCACGAGATCGACTATGCGCCGCAGCCCGCGCCCGATCCCGAGCATGATGACCAGGTGATGCTCCAGCGCCCCAGGCTTTCGCGCATCTTCTACCGCAAGCACTTTTTCCCGTATCCCATCGGCATCACGCTCACGGTGGCGCGACGGCTCGGGCTGATCAACACGGCGCTCATCGGGCTTTCGTACATCAAGCGGCAGATCTTCCCGCTGAAAGACGAAACGTACTTGGACGCGTTCTACATCAACCGCTTCGGTGACCGATTGTATAAAACGTTCTTCGAGGCTTACACCGAGAAAGTCTGGGGTGTTCCGTGCTCGCAAATTCGTGCCGACTGGGGCGCGCAGCGCGTGAAGGGATTGTCGCTCAAGCGAGCCGTGATTCATGCGGTGAAGGATCTGTTTTCCAGTGACTTCAAGAAGGCCCAGGAAGAGCGCGAGACCAGCCTCATCACGCGTTTCTATTATCCCAAATACGGCCCGGGCCAAATGTGGGAAATCGTCACGGAACAAGTGAAAGAGATGGGTGGCGAAGTGCGCATGCATACCCGCGTGTCCGGCATCAAACTGGAAGGCGACCGCGTGGTGGGAGCGACGCTCGAGAACACGCAGACCGGCGAGACGGAAGATGTCGCCTGCGACCTGTTCTTCTCGACCATGCCCATCAAGCACCTCATCGGCATGATGCGCCCGCATCCGCCGGCCATGGTCACCGAGGTCGCCGAAGGTCTGCAGTATCGCGACTTCCTCACGGTCGGCTTGTTGCTGTCCAAGCTCCACGTGCAAGAAAAGGGAAGAGCCCCCTCGCTCGACGTTCCCGACAACTGGATCTACATCCAAGAAGGCGAAGTGCGCGTCGGGCGCGTGCAGGTGTTCAACAACTGGAGCCCGTACATGGTGGCTGACCGCAAGAATTCCATCTGGATCGGTCTTGAATACTTCGTGAACGAAGGCGGCGATTTATGGATTCTGCCGGATGAAAAGATGATCGAACTGGGCATAAGCGAAATGGAGAAGATCGGCTTTATCCGCAAAGAAGACGTGCTCGACGCCTGCGTGCTGCGCATGCCCAAGGCCTACCCGGCTTACTGGGGCAGCTTCGAACAGCTGCATGTAGTGAGGGAGTTCGTCGACAAGATTGATAACCTCTTCCTGGTCGGCAGAAACGGCATGCACCGCTATAACAACCAGGATCACAGCATGCTCACGGCGATGATGGCCGTCGACAGCTTGCTCGACGGCAAGACGACGAAGCAGGATCTTTGGGATGTGAATTTGGAGATGGTTTATCATGAGGAGAAGAAAAAATAAGGATGTTCTATGGACGAATAGAACATCTTTTTTCGCATCCTTCTAACAAAAATTGTCCTATGTCCAAAAAGAATCCCGTCGTTCTCTTGTATTCCTTTTGCACCAAACCGTAGTATTGCAGCAATGAATACTTTGTTAACTCCTCAACGGGTGAAAGAGATCCAAGTATTGGCGAATCAAATCTTGGCCGAAACGCCTTCTGGCTTGGGACAATTCGAGAGGCTAATCCAAATTGCCAATGATCACGGCATTAAAATCATGCAGTCGGATCTTTCGGAAATTTCTGGTGCGCTGCGTAAGGAAAAGGATGGATGGGTGATCTATGTGAATACATCTGATTCCACTAAGCGGCAATTATTCACGATTGCTCATGAGTTAGGGCATTTTTTCGTTCATAAAGAGGATTGTGATGAATTCATCGATGGACAACTCATCTCTCGCAATGAGCAGGAGAAATATGCTCTGAAAGAATTGGAAGCGAATGAGTTTGCCGGGAATTTAATCATGCCTGAGGAATTAGTGAGATCCAGAGTTACGGGACAAATCACTGTAGAAACTTTACAACTTCTTGCGAAATCTTTCGGCGTTTCCACCATGGCCATGGAAATACGATTGAGGAACCTCGGTTATGACCTCGCCCTCAAATAGCATTGGCGATAATCATGCAAGATATTCTCCTTCTGAATTTCATGCGGGGAGCCCTTGGGTTTTAGAAATGGATGATGCTCAGCGGAAAGCTCATGCCAAACAAATGGAAGCCTCGGCGAATAAAACGCAAGCAGAAGCGGATGACATTAAGGGGCGTTCTCACTGGAGCAAATTCTGGTTAGGATTATCCTATTTCTTTGCCTATGGCGTAACTTTGGTTGTCGGTATAGTTCTTGGTGCCACTCTTTGGTAACTCTTATGTCGGAAAAATCACTAGAAACAGTCGCTATTCCCATCGTGGTTCCGCCGCTCGATATAGAGGCGATCGCGAAGGAGTTGGAAGCCCGCAAAGAAGACGTGCATCGGCAATTGAAAGCTTTGGAAGAGGCCAAGAAGGTCAGTCGTAAGACGATGGAAACGGTCATCGGTCCTCTTCCTCGCCATCCGATGGACTTTCGTGTGCATTTGGAAGCTCTCTTGGCTGGGTCTAGGATGCTTGCCAATGCTCTCCCTCGTGATCCCCACCCTGAATGAGGCCAAGAACCTGCCCGGCTTATTGGAGGCGTTGCAGACGCAACTTACGGGCATGGAGTACGAATTGCTGGTGGTGGATGACGATTCCTTGGATGGCACGTGGAAGGTCGCCGAAGAGCTTTCGCGCGAGCAGCCCCGCATTCGCGTGCTTCGTCGCATCGGTCGGCGAGGGCTTTCCTCCGCCGTGGTCGAGGGTTTTGCCATGGCCCGGGGCGATACGCTCATGGTGATCGACGCCGACGGCCAGCACGATCCCGCCACGGTGCGCCAGCTCTACGATGCCATTCGATCGGGGGCGATGCTCGCGGTCGCGTCTCGCTACGTCGAAGGGGGTGACACGGGCGAGTGGGAGGGGAGCCGGCTGTGGCTCAGTCGCACGGCTACGTCCCTGGCGCGCAGGTTGCCGCGCGTGCGGGTGAGCGACCCCATGAGCGGGTTTTTCGCCGTCAAAAAAGAAGCGTTCAACGCCGTCGCCGATCGTCTCCGCCCGACGGGATTTAAAATTCTTTTGGAACTGCTCACGCATTTGCCGGCGGGCACCAAGGTCGCGGAAGTCCCTCTGCACTTCGGCATGCGCCTGCACGGCGAGAGCAAAATGTCGCTCAAGGTGGAGATCCTGTTTCTGCTGCAACTCGCGAGAATCGCGTTCATCCGGCTGTGCACGGGAAGACTGCAATGGATCGTCTGCACGGTGCTTTGCGCGGCTCTGGCGGTCGTCTTTTTGCTGA
Source organism: uncultured Candidatus Peribacteria bacterium (assembly GCA_964439155.1). Taxonomy (GTDB): domain Bacteria; phylum Patescibacteriota; class Gracilibacteria; order Peribacterales; family Peribacteraceae; genus CAYTNJ01. Next base: position 12,613 of record CAYTNJ010000028.1, read on the forward strand.
AAATCCTCCCTTTCTTGCCTTTGTATGCCGATGCGGCGTTTCGCAATCGTGCCATCGCCGCGTTGCGTACGGCTGCCGACAACGAGGGTTTTTTGCTTTCCGAATTTGCCATCGACGGTGCTTCGACGGACGCTCTCCTCCTCACCTTGCGCCGCCATCATCGCGGCCCGGATGAGCAGTGGTGCCTCACACTGGATCCGTCTACTTCTTCCTTGGAACCATGCGCCGACTGAGCACGATCATCGGCTTGGAGCTGTACGCTTTCGCGCTTGCTTGGATGCAGGCCTTGGGTGGCGTGCGCACCGATGAAGCGAAATATCTGCTGAATATTCCCTACCCGCATCCGCCGCTCGCCCGCTGGATCCTCAGCCAAACGGAAGCGCTGCCGTTCCAGGAGATGTTCTGGAGAACCGTGTTCGCCACTCTGGTCGTGCAAGCGGCGTGGTTAGTGTGGACGATGGCTCCCGATCTTCCGCGTCGCACGCGCTTGGCAATGTGCGGCTGTTGGTTGATCGCGGCCGCGGTCGTGCTACAGGCAGGCAGCATCATGATGGCGCCGCTGAATGCACTCCAAGGATTGTTCTTCGTGTGGCTCTACCTGCGCCGCGACATCGATCTTTCCCGCTCGCTCGGCTGGCTCTGTTTGCTGTGGTTTGCCTCGCTCTTCACCGCGTACCAGGCGGTCCTGTTTTTGCCGGTCGTGATCGCGGTCGTGTATCGCACGCGGACATCGTGGTTCCTTTGATCCTTCTCGCGCTTTACACGCTCAGTAACCCGCTCTCGCTTGCCAGCTTCGTGAATGCGGGCGGAGAGAACACGGGCCTCTCCTTGCTGCAAAAAGCATCTCTCCTGCTCTCCGACTGGGTCATTGCCGGCAGCTGCGTCCTGTTAGTCACGGGCATCGCCGGCATGGTGCTGCACAGGTCTTGGGCGCTGCTCGCCGCGTTTGTCCTCTTAAGCGCGTTCGTCTTCGTCTCCTTCCGCGAGTATTACGCCATCCTGTTTACGCCGCTCCTCATCGGCGGCACGGTATTGCGTTCACGGGAAAAACCGAACGGCGCATTCCCGGTGTTCGTGCTCACGCTGCTCGCGACGATTCTGCTCGCGTACGTACACCAACCCGCCCGTCATCCGGGTCCCGCCCGGGAGACGGTGCGCGCCATCACCGCTCACGATGCTATGAAAGGGGAGATTCTTCTCCACGGCTCCTTCGGTCATGAGTGGCAGTACGAAAGCCGCTCGCCCGTCGCCAAGTTTTCTCCCTCCGCGATGCTGCTGGCGCGCGCCAAAGCGGTGGTCTGTTTGTCGCTTTGTCCCAACTGGCCCGCGGGCGGATGGGAGAAGCTGGAAAACGCTCCGGTGGAGGTTTGGGTACGACGATACTAAGCTTTATCTCGCAGAGCGACGATGCGGCCGTCTTTCAGCACGCGTACATGGCAGGCGAGCGTGCTCGGTTTCCACATGCCGCCGTCGCCATTGACCACCGTGAAGCCGTGCTTCACATGCGCGCGAGGTCCTCCCGCTTGGGTATCGTGGCCGCGCAACAGCCCAGCCCAGCCCTGGCGGCCAAATGCGTTGATTGCTTGCAGAGGCAGTTTCCATTCTTCTTTCCATTTCGTTTCATCACCGAAAGTGCGCCAGACGAGCGTGGCCGCGGGGTGACGTATCTTATGCTCTTCCACCATACATACGTCTTCCGCCAGCGCCGGATTCTCTCCATGCACGATGCTGAGCAGAGTGAAGGGGTCTTGGATTAGTTCCCGAAAGTGCTTGTTTGCGTTCGTTACGGCTTCTTGCTTCGTGCCTTTACTCAAATACGGTATCCAGTAATCGCCCGGTATCGCGTGTGCGCACAGCAGGTCATCGCGCGTGGTCATCGCGTTGGCTTGGGCGAGGTAGCGGGAGATCACACTGTCCGGCTCGTGGATCTGTCTTCGCAAATGGATCAGTCCTTCCTGCGTGCTTTCCACCAATCCATCGTAGTTCTTTTGTTCAAGCCATTCCTTTTCCTGCGCCGTAGTGATGAGCGCTCGATCTGCATGTCATTCTCTAATTTCCTGCAG
>CAYTNJ010000029.1:0-7334 GCA_964439155.1 uncultured Candidatus Peribacteria bacterium
GCCAGCAGTGACATCGCTTTTCGCATAGCGCCGCGCATCAATGCCGCGGGGCGCATGGCCGACCCGATGCTCGGGCTGGAGGCGGTGCTGAACGGCGGAGACGCCTTGGACACTCTCGAGCGCCTGAACGCCGAACGCCAGCAGGCAACCCTCCTCTGCCTCGATGCCGCCGTGCAGGAAGCGCAGGGCAACCTTCTCCTCTTTCCCTGCCTCGCCAGCGCCGACTATCCGCCCGGCATCATCGGGCTCATCGCGGGCAAATTGACGGAGTCGACGGGCAGGCCAAGCTTAGTGGCGCACATTGCGAATGATGCATGCACGGCATCACTGCGCAGCACGCCGGCCTATCACGTGACGGAGGCACTCGAGCGCTGCAAAGATTTACTCACCACGTACGGCGGCCACGCGCAGGCGGCGGGCTGTTCGTTTCCACTCGCGCACTTTGCAGAGTTGCGCGACAGATTAAACGTCGACGTGGCCGCACGCGTGCAAGCGGAAGAGTTGATTCCGCAATTGCGCATCGATGCATCACTCTCACCCGATGCGCTCTCGCTCAAACTCTGTTCGTCGCTTCATTTGCTGGAGCCGCACGGCCAAGGCAACTCTCCACCGCTCTTTGCCATCCCGCGCGTCACGCTCAATCGCCTGCGCGCCGTGGGGGACGGCGGCAAACACTTGCAAGCCTACGCCGGCTTTGCAAAAGCGATCGGCTTTGGTTTGGGGCATTTGCTCACGCAGGTCGATAAACCCGTCGACCTGGCCTGCTCGCTCTCGATCGACAGATGGCAGGGGAGGGAGGAGGTGCAGTGGTTGGGTAGGGACATCCGCGTATCGACGACATCGTGACAACAACGCACCGACGAGCGGCGGCTCGTCGTTGCGGGGGCGTTCAGACGAAGGCATGACAAAACACGTACCGCCTAGATGCAAGATCAGATGATGATCAAACGGGCGCCAACCGTCCTTCCATGTCGAAGACTTCGGTGACCGGCACGCCGAAAGCGGCGGCGATTTTGTAGGCGAGGAGAACGGAGGGGTTCGTTTGACCGCGCTCGATGGACATGATCGTCTGTCGGCTGACGCCCGTGCGCAGCGCAAGTTCTTCCTGCGTCATGTTGTGCTCGAAGCGCAGGCGCCGGATATGGTTGGTCAGAGTGACGGTCGAGGACATGATTCTGCGGAAGAAAATCGAGGCGCTATTAGATGTTGCGCAATTCTACTGAGCGAAGTCCCTGACGCAAGGGCAATTCCCCGGAAAAATTGATGTCTGTTTTTTGTGATCAATGAGCCAAAAACTCCTAATTGCGCGCCTCATGATGGCTTGCTGCTGCCATGCTTGCGCGTCCGCCATTTCCATAGGCCTATCGCGGCCGCGGCCAGGGGCAGCACGACGAAGCCCCACAGCCCCACCACCGATGCCGCCCACACCACGTTCGTGCGCAGTACGAAGCCGAGTATCAGATAGAACGCGGCCCATGCGACGGCACTGAGCAACATGGCGGGAAGGTACGTCGTATGCGGCATCTTGGCCGTGCCTGCCACGAACGCAATTGCCGGCCGCAGAAAGCCCACGAACTGTCCGAACACCACGCTCAGTCTCCCAAAGCGCGCCATGAAGCGATCGACTCTTTTGAGCCGGTCTTCCGTAAGATGAAAACGGTGCGCGATATCTCGCCCGTAGCGTTCGCCCAATTGATACATGAGCACGTTGCCGCACGATACGCCCGCTGCGGCGGCGATGAAGAACAGCGCGCCCGCGAGAGGAGAGGCGACGAGCGAGCCCGCGATCACCAGCAGCACGACTCCCGGCGAAAGCATGCCGAAGGGCGGCACGTTCTCCAGGAACGCGAAGAAGAACACGGCGATGGCGCCGTAGTGCTGCACGTACTCCGTGAGATGCTCACGATCGATGAAAATGGCCGCCTGCCACTCATCCAGCAGTAACCATACTGCAAGCGGGATCAAGTACACCGCGAACCACGCCAGGCTGCGCACCGCCACGAATTTTTTAAGCAGGCCGATCGCGAGCATGCTCACCGCGAAGGACGCGATGAAGCCTGTAAGAGAAATCGCAAGCGGCGGAAACACGACGTCTCCCGACAACGCGTCGAGCAACGTTTTGGCAACGGCGCCGCCGATGATCGGCACGGCCATGAGAAAGGAGAAGTCGAGCGCGGAGGCGCGGCCCAGCCCCAAAGCTCTCCCCATGCTGATGGTGCACCCCGAGCGCGACACGCCCGGCAAGATGGCGAAGGCCTGTGCCAAGCCGATCGCGATGGCTTGCACGGGACCGACGGCTTTCATCGAAGCGTGAGATGCTCGGCCGATCCGTTCCCCAGCAAGTAAAATCGCCGCAGTGAGCAAAAAACCGATGGCGGCGAACGTGGGAGAGCGAAACACCGTGGCAACGGCGTCTTCGAGCAGCAGTCCCGCGATCACGGCGGGAGCGGTGGCGACGGCAAGCATGCCGAGCAAGCGCAGGCTTTCTCGATCTTAGCGCAGAGGAGCCAAGAGCAGTGATACCCAGCGTTGGCCGTACGCAAGGAAGAGTGCCAGTAAGCTGCCCGCGTGCAGGAGAATATCAAACCCCAACGCGTCGCGCCCCGCGAGGCCGTCTCCTAAAAATTTACCTACCACCACCAAGTGGCCGTCACTGGAAACGGGGAGGAACTCCGTAAGCCCCTGCACCGCGCCGAGAATGAGCGCGTGGAGCACGGTCATTTGCGCCTGCGGAATTTGAGGAACCACACAACGCCCGCGCACGCGGCGAGAACGCTGAGTATCAGCACGGCATTCTCCGCGACCGAGATTTGCTTGGCGTACGTGGCATACGCGGAGCCCACGGCCCAGCCGACCATGCCGAGAATGAAGGTGCGCACCAGGCTGCCGAGGAAGCTATACACGATGAACTTCCACACGTTCATGCGAATGAGCCCGCAGAATACCGCGATCACTACCGAAGGAATGATGGGCACTGCGCGCACCGTGAAGAGCAGCAAGCTTTCGGATTTTTTCCCTTCGAAATACGCCTGTGCTTTTTCCACCGTGCTCCACTCCACCTGCAGCAGCTTGCCGAATTTATCCACGGCCACTTTTTCCCCGATGCGCGCGATGTAGTACGGAAAGAGCGATCCCAGCGCCATGCCCACCGACGCCGGCAGCATCACCTTGAGCGCCACGATGCCCGCCGCTTCGATCCAAGTGGCATCCGCAGGCACCAAGAGAAAGCCGCCAAACAGGATGACGACGGTGGAAGGAATGGGCGCGATGATTTCTTCGACGATGCTCCCGGCAAGCACGCCGAAGGCACCGTAACTTTGGAGAAGCGGAAGGAGAGAGTCTGCGAGGTGGGTGAACATGCAAAGAGTATAGCCGACTATCAGCGCACATCTTCTTCTTTTTACCATCGCACCTTTTTGCCGCGCCGAACAACAAATGGCTACAATGAAGCGAATGACTAGAACCCCGTTTCCCTTCCACGGCATCTTCTCTTCGCTCAATCAGGAGCAGGATGCGCTCACTCCGGAAATGATCGGAGAGCCGCTCCCGAAAGAAGCGTCACCCATGAAGCAACAGCCGGGCACAGCCAAAAAAGCCCAGGGGAGCGGATCAGCCGGCCAGGTGGCGGTGGATATCTACGAGCAGGACGGTTACTACATCATCAAGGCTCCCATCGCCGGCGTGCGACTGAGCGATTTGGATATCGAAATCGCCGACAACGTGCTCACTATCCGTGGACAACGACAGCAATCGGATGCGATCCCTCATGATCAGTACTACTTGCAGGAATGTTTTTGGGGAGAATTCACGCGCTCGGTGACGCTGCCGTTTTCGATCGACCCCAAAAAAGTGCGCGCGACGTTCAACAAGGAATGCATTCTCAAAATCATCATCCCCAAAGAAGAGCGCGTGAAAATCGTGAGGATTAACGAGGGCTGAGCGGCACTCAGTTCGGATACAAGCGAAGTAAAGAGCCGTTTTGCTCTTCCATCGTATTCAGTAAAAGAGCCGTGACCGTGCCGGCAATATAGTGTTCGATGAATTGAATGGGAGGGATCCTCATTTCATACACCGCGTCGCCGAGTAATTCGAAAGCCTTGCAAACACGCTCATGGCGGGAAATATTTTCGATGTACCGATGCACCACCGCCACGTCTGCCATCCAATAAGCATGGTCGTAGAGTTCTTGTTCGCTTTTGCCGGGCAGCAATGTTTGCAACACGTTTCCCAAGTCCGACTGCCGCAAGGACACCGTGGGGCCGTGCTTCTCCTCCAGCAGCCGTTTCGCGCGATCGCGCACGTCGCAGAGTTCCAAATTTTGCTGGCACACCGCTTTGGTCAACGGCGGCTCGTATTCTTCTTCGGATCCCGGGTTGTGTTTTAAAAAGACGAATGGACGAGAGAGGATTCCCCCTTCTTTGATCACTTCCAGTTTTTCCAATTTGCCAAGCATATTTTCGCGGTCCCGCTCTATCGCGCTTTCTATGCGACTTAAAGGAAATGCTCTGTCGAGCAACGTTTCCGCCGTCCTCTCCAAGGAAAACCTTCTGCGCATGGCGTCAGCCTGCCTTTTTGGCTGTCGTCAGACAAGAGATCTTAGGCGGCCATCTGTGTGTCCGTCTCATACGCCTCATGCAACTTGCGCGCGTTTTTCTGCGCCGTGAATCCCAGGAAACCAATATGTTGGCGAATTTCCTCAACCGATGCGGCGGTCAACGGATCGTGCTCTTGCACGCCTTCCAGTTCCAACGTCGTTTCGATGAGACTGACGATGTTCGTGCATTGCGCCTGGATGTATGGCAGGAGATGCTCTTTCCCCTCGCCGAGCTTCGCATTCGCCTTTTCGATGCCTGCTTGGATTTTCAATTCCCTCAGCAGATCTATCGCGTTCGGGCCGGCGGGATGCAGGCTCTGTTCCATGGACGAACATTCTACGTCCGGGTTCTCGGCGCGTCTTGGAAACGGGAACGATTTAGGCGAGGTCTCGCACCGCTTCCTTGTAGCCTTCGGGGTTGCCCGTGTCGTAGCGCTTGCCTTCGACTTGGCAGCCGTAGATAGCCACAGAGTCCTTCTGCTTGATGAGCGCGTCGATGAGGCGGATTTCGCCGCCTTTGCCGCTTTCTACCGAGGGCAGACTATCGAAGATCGTGCGCGGGATGATGTACTTGCCCACGATGCCGAGCGTGGAGGGAGCTTCTTCGGGCTTGGGTTTTTCGACGAGGCCTTTGATCTTTTTTACGCGCCCGGACGAACTCGCTTCCTCCACTTCGACGATGCCGTAGTTGCTCGTTTTTTCGCGCGGGATGTTTTCCAGGCACAATAGGGCGGGCATACTGCCCGCCTTCGTTTCATCCAGGTTCTCATAGGCCTCACAGAGCTGCTGCAAACCGTTTTTGGGGCCGCCGATCCAATCGTCGCCGAAGAGCACCGCCACCGCGTCGCTCTTCACCCAGCCCGCCGCTTGCAGCAATGCGTGGCCGTCTCCCAACTGCTCTTCTTGGTATACGACGTGGAACTTCGCCTTCTTGTACTTTTCCAAGGGCTCTAAGAACGATGCTTTGCCCCGCGCTTCGAGTTCTTTTTGCAGTGCTTCGTCGTGCTCGAAATACTGCGGAATCGCCTCTTTTCCGCGGCTGATAATGAAACAAATATCGGTAATGCCGACCGAGAGACATTCATCGACAAGAAGGGCAATAAAGGGTGTATTGCCTATCGGCAACAGTTCCTTGGGGACGACTTTCGTCCAAGGCAAGAAACGGGTCCCTAGGCCCGCTACGGGCAAGATTGCTTGAGTTATTGGCATAGGCTAATAGGTGGTAAATACGGGCGCCGTTTGACTTTGCAGCCGATTTGACTATAATGGGGACGAAACACATTGCAATTCCTTACACACATTTCTATGCCCACGAGAGCAACAGCTGCTTCCGCGTCGTTGGAAAAAAAGGTACGTCTCACGCCCACGGAGCGCGAGTACAAGAACGTCGTCAGTCCTCTCGGGGAACTGTACACCATGCTGTCCCAATTCATCGCCAGGCCGGAAGCCGCCAAGCTGCCGGCGAAAGAATTGGCCAGCGCCGTACGCACGTTCGGCGATCTTCTCGACCGCAAGGACATCAAGGGCATCGTGAACTCCTGGTGGGGTTTGAGTGACGAGCTGCACGACAACATGCTCGAAGACATGCGCATGACGCGTCAGGCGGCCGGTAAGGCGCTGCGCACGTCGGCGAAGGTGGAAGCGAAGGCACCAGCCTCCGCTAAAGCTATGTCCGGCAAGCCGGTGAAGAAGACGCCTGCCAAGGTTATGAAGAAGTCCACTAAGAAAGCTGCTCCGAAGAAAGTGAAGAAGGCGGCTAAGGGGAAGAAAGGGAAGAAGCGCTGAATGAGAGGATAAAGAAGAGGATGAAGAGGATGCTGTCCTCTTACTCTTCCCAATCTTCTTTATCCTCTTCATCCTCAATCGATCTTCGCGATCCTCGCCCCGGCATAGTAGTAGCCGAGAATTTCTTCAGCAGTTTTTCCTTCATTCGCCTGCGCCTCCGCGCCGCATCCCGACATTCCCACGCCGTGGCCTCTGCGCGTTTGGCCCGCGCACCAGGGGTCGGGTTTGGATGTGAAGATTTCCGGGTGGGGGAACGTGTTCCAGCCCGCTTCAACGGGAGAGAGCGTGCGGCCGTCGCTCGCGGAGAAGTAGGGCGGCTTTAACAAGTCGCCGTCGGCGGTGAGCACTTCGTTCGCCGTGTCGCTCACGGCGCGCAGCCAGTTGGGGTGTTTGTCCTCGAAGTTCACGCCCGCATACACTTGGAATTCCGCGGGGCTATCGGAGCCATCGTAGGGCTTGCCAGGGAATTTGCGGTTGGCTTCCTGCATGTAGAACGCCGCGTAGGAGCGGGCCGCGATGGCGAAGGCGCGCTGCTTTTCGTAGGGCTCGGTATCGGGCTCCTCGGCCAGGCCCATCATGTACGACTCCAGCGGGAGCTCGTTGATGAAGACCAAGACATCGTCGACGACGCGGCATTCGATGAGGCCGCGATAACGGGGATTAGCGCTTGTGAGGACAGTCGTGATGCCGTCCTTCGCGTCGGCGCGGACGATGCCTTGGGCCAGGCGCTGCTGTCCCACGGCCGCCACGCAGTCGTTGCCGTCTTTGAAGAAGAACACGCTGCCCGCGCGTTCCTGCCCACTGATGCGGCTGCCCTCTGGCAGCGAGAGCGTGACGCTGGAGGCGATGGCGTTTAAGCGAATGCGGAGGACGTCTTTATCGAGCTCCACTTTGGAAGCGGCGCTTGGGAGCGGGCGCATTGGAAGGGGGGGCCCCACTACGCTCCTGGCGGAGC
>CAYTNJ010000029.1:7344-14058 GCA_964439155.1 uncultured Candidatus Peribacteria bacterium
CTACGCGGGGCAAGGCTACGCGGGGCAAGGCTATGCGGGGCAAGGCTACGCGGGGCGAGCGGTGCAGCAGACGAAGGCGCTCGTGACGCGAGGCTGCGCGGACGCGGCGCGCGGGGCAATGCCGCCGCCGGGGTGGTTTGCCCGCGCGGGGTGGGCAATCTGCGGCCTTTGGAAACGATGGTGAACGTTTCCTGGCCGATGCGCAGTTCGTAGGTATCCGCCTGCTGCGGGAACTGGATTTTCATGCGGATGGCGACAGTGCCGTTGGCGGGCACGGTGGAAGGCAGCGTGAGGCTGTCCCGGAGTCTTTGGAATCCCTCGCCGTTGTCCTGCCACACGCCGATGGAGTCGTCGGAACGCTCGACCTTGCCTGCCTCACTGCCTCTACGCACGATGGTTCCGCCTGCGCGGTAGCGCACCGACAACACCAATTGCGATCCGGGAGGCCCCGTGAGCGTCGTCTCGCCGATGGCGGAGATGCCTGTGACGAACTGCGGGAGAGGACCGGACGATTTCTTGGATGCGGCTTGCCCGGAAGACGAAGGCCTGCGCGACGAAGGAGCGTTTACTGTGCCTGCCGGCAGCGTGATTTTTTTGGAGAAGTCGCCGTTCGCCGCGTTGGTGCGGATTTGCGAGAGCGCCCCGTACACGTAGTAACCCGGACAATCGGTGGAGAGCAAATCGCGGTGGCCGACGACGGTTTTTTCGCTCGCTCCATGAAAGCGCACGGTGTCGTCCAAATCGATGGAGTAGTCGTCCGCCAGTTTGGCGAGCAATTTTTCAAGCCCTTGCAGCTGGGCCTGCGTGGGTTTTTCCACTTCGAAGTTGCCAAGCAGCGCAATGCCGATGGTGCCGATGTTGTTGCAGTAGGCGTGGCCGCCCACCACGTATTTGCCGCCGGCTTTGCCTTCGTAAATGCGGCCGTCTTCATCCACGAGATAGTGATACCCGATGTCGCCCCAGCCGCGGTTTTGCGCGTGATACTGATACAACGCCCTTACGCGCTCCACGCCCGATCGCTCGTCGTCGCCCACTGCCACGGCGGTGTGATGCACGACGAGGAGTTCGACCGAAGGCGAATATTGCCACGCCCAGCGCAGTCTCTTGCCGTCATTGGCGGTGGTTTCGGTGCGAGACACTTTGAATTCGGACGGATAGTTGGTTTGCATGTCGAGACAGTCTTGGACGCGCTGCGAGGGCTGGCCATTGCTACCTTCCCCCTGATCATGGTCGGTAGACGAAGACTCTGGCGCGTCGGTGGTGGTCAACGATTCATCGGCGCCCCACTGCTTGCGCGTGAGAATGGGAAGTTCACGAAGCTCCTGCGTGGCGGCCACGAGTGCAGACGACGGCTCGGAACTGATGCGGATGGGATGCAGCGTCAACGATGCAGGATCGTCTCTGAACGCGACTTGCTTTATCCCTTTGGGAAACATCACCATGTTCGATTCCCTCAGCAGCGGATCTTGTTCGTTCTCGATTCCGAGCGCCGTCCAGTCGCTCCAGTTTTTTCCATCGTAATAACGAACGGCGGTTTCGTTTATCTCTTGCGGAAATTGGACGCTCAGCGCGTCGACTGCAACGTCAAAAACCCGGATATGACCGTTTGTATGTTTCTCCGCGGAGCCGAAATGCAGGAGGGGCAGCAGCAACGCGGCGGCCATCAACGCAAGAACTGTCGTGACGCGCGACATGAGCTACGAGCCTAGCACCTTCGCATAGGCGGCGACCATCATCTTCATCGAAAATTTTTCCTTGGCGGTGCTTTGTCCCGCTGTCGCGATGCGCTCGCGCGTGAGGGGGTCTTGCAGTGCCAACAGCGCATGCGCCAGGGCTGAAGCCGAATTAGCCGGCACGATGAGCGCATCTTTGTCGTCCTGCAGATAGCCGGCGATGCCGCAGGCATCGGTGACCACCGCGGGCAGCCCCGCGATCATCGCTTCGCCCGCGACTAAACCAAAGGGATCATGCTCGCGCGAGGGCAACACGAACGCGTCGAATCTGCCGTAGGCTTGCGCCAAGTCCACGAAGTCGGTCGTGAACGTAACGCGATCATACAACTGACACTGCCGCGTTAAGCGCTTGAGCAAGGGCTCTTCGCTTCCTCGTCCGATAATTTCCAAGGTTCCCTGCGGGATGTCCTTCATGGCACGAATGAGCAGGTCGATGCCCTTTTCCTGCGAGAGGCGGGCGATGCAGCCGATGCGCAGTTGCGTGCTTTTGGTTTTGAGACGGACATGTTTTTGCTCCAATCGTGTTTCGTCGATGCCGTTGGGAATGGCGATCACCGTGGAAGGCGACCAGCCTATATCTTCGTAGAGTTTCTTACTGAGATCCGACACGACGATGGTTTTCACTTGTCTCGAACATTCTTTTAATTTCTTGAGCCACGGATTTTTCGTAAGCCAGCGCCCGACGCGGTCGTGCTCGATCCAGAATACGGGAATGCCTTTTTGGAGACAGAGCGGCGTGAGCAGAATTTTCTCGGACAGGCTCAGCATGCACACGGCGTCGTATTTTGCGGAGCCCTTGAGCAAGCCCGAAAGTCTGGCCTGCATGTGCGCCTTACGAAGAGCGAAGCTCAAGACCAAGGAAATGGACACCGGCGGCGGGCCGACGTCGAGTTCGATCACCTTGAACTTCTCCTTGCGGCATTCTTTGAGCAACACCGGGCAGCTGCCGGCAAAGACGACCTCATGCTTTTTGTCGCGCAGGCCTCGCATCAACGCCAACGTTTGGACCTCCGCGCCGCCGTAGGCGCTCTCAAGAGGAAAGCGAGTGAAGAGGATGCGCACGGAAGTATTGTAGCGGGAAACGATCAGGGATTAGTCCATTCGTTCAACAGCTTCAGCATCTGGCGCTCCACTTCGTCCATGGGCCATGTGGTGCACACGAACGCTTCCGCGCCGGCTTGCAGGGCTTCGTCGCGGTTGCGCGGGTTATCGGCGGAGCTGACGAGGGCGATGCGGGCGTCCGGGCGATGCTGCTTTAAGTGCGCGATGACGGAGGGGCCGTTATGCGACGGGATGTAATAGTCCACGAACGCATGGGAAATGGCGTGATCCTCGATGTGATCCACTGCCTCTTCTGTGGTCATGGCGATGAGCACTTCCTGCTTCCAGCCCACGCGCTTGAGAAACGCTTCGAGGAGGCGAATTTTGTCGACCGAATCGTCGGCAATAAGAAATTTGGTCATGCGGCGGTCCAGAAGGAAGCGATCTCGGCGGCGATGTCTTTGGGCGTGCGCCCCGTATGGTCGACCGTAAATTCCAGCGGTGTGCCTTCGGTTTCTTCCGCCGTTCCCACGTGCACGCCGATGTAATTTTCGGCCCATTCCTCGTCGAGCACTTCCGGTTCCGGCGGCGACCAGGGAGAGGAGAGGATCACGTGCGTCGTGCCGCTATCCATCAATTCCCGCGCGCAGTGCAGAGCGATGCGCACCAACGTTTCCTCATCATCCTGCGGCACGCCTTCCTTGGCCGTGACGGCGGCTACTCCCTCTAATGGCAAATGACGCCAGCCGGCATTGGCCTCCACGATGGCCTTCGCGATGGCGGCGCGACCGAGATCCGACGACGCTGCTAGGAACAGCAACATGACGGCGATGTTACTCTTGGGAATCTTAAAACTGAAGACATCGACGAGCTGCGGCTCGTCGCTACCACACGACTCGTCGCTGCGGTGTGCTGCTTTATCGTTTTGCGATGATGGACTGGCCATTCATATATGGCCGCAACACTTCGGGGATTGTGACCGATCCATCCGCGTTCTGATACGTCTCGAGAATCGGAATCAAGATGCGCGGGCCGGCGACGCAGGTGTTGTTCAGCGTGTGGACGAATTCCTTGTTGCCGTCCTTCGTTTCGTACTTGATGTTGAGGCGGCGGGCTTGGAAGGAGCCGAGATAGGAACAGCTCTGCGTTTCGGAGTACATCTTGCGGCTGGGCATCCAGGTTTCGATGTCCTGCATGAACACTTTGCCTTTGCCCATGTCGCCGGTGCACACGTCCACGATGCGGTAAGGCAGCATGAGTTCGCGGAGCACGTCTTCCGCGTTAATGCGGATTTCCTCGAAGAGGGCTAGCGCCTTGTCCTGGTCGGCTTCGCAGAGGACGACTTGCTCGACTTTTTCGAATTGGTGCACGCGATACAGGCCTTGCGTATCTTTGCCGTAGGTGCCGGCTTCGCGGCGGAAGCACGGCGAATAGCCGGCGTACTTGGTGGGTAACGCCGAAAGTGGCAGCACTTCGTCTTTGTGGTAGCTGGCCACCGATACTTCGGACGTGCCGATGAGGTAGAGATCGTCGCCTTCCACGGGGCCACCGCGCTCTTGCTGCGCGCCTACGGAGTACGTCTGGTCTTCCGATCCCGGGAAGAAGCCCGTGCCCATGAGGCACTCCCAGCTGGCCATGTAGGGCGGAATGAACAGCGTCCACCCTTTTTTGACGAGATGGTCGATCGCGTAGCGCATCACGGCCAAATAGAGACGCGCGCCATCGCCCTTGAGGAAGTAACTGCGCGAGCCGGCAACCTTCACGCCGCGCACGATGTCGAACAGATCCAGCGCCTCGCCCAGTTGCACGTGGTCCTTCGTGTCGAACGCAAACGTGGGCACGGCGCCCCACTTGGCGGCTTCCACGTTCTGTGAGTCATCTTTACCAACGGGCACGGTGGAAAGCGGGATCGACGGGAACATCAGCTGCGTCGTCTTCCAGTCTTTTTCGACGCCGTTCAATTCTTCTTCGGACACTTTCAATTTGTCCCCCAATGCCTTCATGTCGGCGATCGCCTTCGTCTTGTCGTCGCCCTTCATCTGCGGCACTTCCTTGCTGACGCGGTTTTTCTCCGCGCGCATCGCGTCGACTTCGGTGACCAGCGCTTTCCGTTTTTCATCGAGCGCCAAAAAGTCTTTCACCGACACGCGGATGTTCTTTTTATCGGCGGCGTCTTGGTACACGTCGGGCCGGGCACGGAGGTCACTTAAGTCGATCATGCTTGCCAGCATAGCCTAACTGTGCGACAGCGGAAATGCGCGATTCTACGCAAAAGCGCCCGCCATGAGGGCAGGCGCCGATGCTTTAACGGCAAGCTTACTGCTCGTCGCACTTCAACTCCTTCATGAGCATCTCCAAGCGGCCGCAGGCGTTGATTTCGCCCGTGGTGACGTCCTGTTCGGCCTTGCGCATCTTGCGCGCGGCTTCCTGCTTGATGCGCAGGCGGCGGTCGCGGCGGTCGGTGCGCACGTCCCTGCCGATTTCCTCCTCGGCGGAGGTGGCGGAACCGTGCTCGAGATCTTCGCGGACTTCCGGAGGAATGATGGCGGCCGTCTGAGCGTCGGCGGACACCTGGAGCAGCGAGACGCTCTGGAACACGCAGAGGCCGAAGAGGGCGACCGCGAATGCGCCGGCGTGGCGTTCAGAAGAGAACAGGGGTTTCATAAGGGTGTTTGTGTAGGAAATGACGTGTTAATTATAGCATACATCGGAGTTTTGGGGAATGGCCGAAAAGCATGAAAAAGAGGGGGGAAAGCGGCTTTAAGCCTTCCAATCGGAGAGGGCGGCAGGTATGCTGGCCCGACCCATGCTGCAAAAACCCTTCAAACTCGTGTCGCCCTTCCAGCCTACGGGCGATCAGCCCAAGGCTATCGAAAAGCTGGTCAAAGGACTGAAGGCCGGGAAAAAGCACCAGACCCTGCTTGGCGCCACTGGTACGGGCAAGACGTTCACGATGGCCAACATCATTCAGCAGGTGCAGCGCCCCACGCTCATTCTTGCTCACAACAAGACCTTGGCCGCGCAGCTGTGCAGCGAGTTCCAGGGGTTCTTTCCGGACAATGCCGTTTCTTACTTCGTCTCTTACTACGACTACTACCAGCCGGAGGCGTACGTGCCGCACACCGATACGTATATCGAGAAAGACGCGAGCATCAATGAAGAAATCGAGAAGTTCCGCCACGCCGCCACGTTCAATTTGCTGACCAGAAAAGATGTTCTCCTCGTCGCATCCGTCTCCTGCATTTACGGTCTCGGCAACGTGGAGGATTACGAGGCGCTGGCCATCACCCTCAAGCGCGGGGAGCCCGTGCAGCGCGACAAGCTTTTGCGGAGACTCACCGATATTCAATATCGAAGATCCCACCTGGAATTCAAACAAGGCATGTTCCACGTGCTCGGCGACACGGTCGAAATTTTCCCGCCTTCCGCCGATACCGTCATTCGCATCGAGTGTCCGTTCGACGAGATCGACGTGATTCAGGAAGTGGACAGCTTCACCGGCGAAGTGCTTCAGGAACTGCAGCAAGCCACCATCTTCCCTGCGGCGCACAACGTGACCACGAAGGAAAAAATCGAGCAGGCGACCGAGGGCATTTTGGCGGAGATGCAACTGCGCGAGAAAGAATTTTTGAAAGCCGGAGAGCTGGTGAAGGCCGAACGCATCCGCATGCGCACCGAGTACGACATCGAGATGCTCAAGGAAACCGGCTACTGCACGGGCATCGAGAACTATGTGCGCTACCTAAACGGCACGCCTCCCGGCTCACCGCCATCGACGCTCTTGGATTATTTCCCGGATGACTTTTTGCTGATCGTCGACGAGTCGCACATTTCGATTCCGCAGGTGGGCGGCATGCACGAGGGCAATCACTCCCGCAAGCAGACGCTGATCGATTATGGCTTCCGCTTGCCCTCCGCGCACGATAACCGGCCGCTCAAG
>CAYTNJ010000030.1:0-13705 GCA_964439155.1 uncultured Candidatus Peribacteria bacterium
TCCCCGGCAGCCCCGTCACCTTCGCGATTTTTCCGTCGCCTCCCAGCTGCGATCCCACGCCGATGCCGGTGTTCCACCCGCCGCACTGCAATTGATCGTCGTAATTGGTCTTATCCAAGTATGGCGGAATCGCCGCGTCGATCGGACCTTCGTCCGTCCTTTCCAACGGTTCCACCGCGCCGCCCGAATCGGGATCCACGCCGTAGAGCACGCGGTATGCATCGCGAAAGGTTTTCGGGAAGGGATCGGTAAAAAACGGCAGCCGCTTGGTCGCGGGAGGTTTTTCCAAGGAGAAGATTTCCCCGAACGGGAAACTGGGTATCAACGATGGCGCCGACATCGCCGATGAGGAAAAAGCGATCGATGGCGCGGACGAAGACGTCGTTGACGATGAGGCGGGAAGCGATTGCCCGGATGCCACGCGCACGCACAGCCATCCAACGAAGACTGACCCCATGCCCATGGCTATGGCTCTTCCCGCTGCCGCGCGCATGGGTCTGAGTATACGGTTCCGGCAGCTAGAAGCGCCAGGAAGACCATGTTGCAAGTTTCGGGTTTACAGGTTTCACGTTTTAATTCCTTAACCTACAACTTGGAACGGTCAATCGTTCCTAGGCGGCCATCGGCAGATCGAACACCGGCGCGGCGTCGATGCCCGGCATACTCATGTCCATGCCGGTGCCGATTCCCGTCATGCCGTCGGGAATGCCTTGAGCCGAAAAGCTTTCGCCGAAGCTCATGCCCGGAGCATGCACGCCGCCGCCATCGACCACGTCCAGTTGAGCGCCGAAGCCGCCGGGAGGAACGGGGTGTCCCGGTCCGCCGTCCACGGCGTCAAGCTGGCTGGCAAAACCTCCGGCAGGAACCGGGTGCCCCGGTCCGCCGTCCACGGGATCGAGCAGTTGGCCGTAGGTGCCGGGAGGGGAGGCGTGCTCGAATTGTGTCTGCAGTTGCGCGTGCGCCTGTCCCTGTGCCGCGAGGTCGCTTTGGAATTGCATGCGCTCGAGTGCCATTTGGTGCTGAATCTGTTCAATATTGATGTTTTGATTTTGGAACTGCACTTGTTGTTGGTCCTGCCATTGGAAGTTGCTGTTCGACTGCCATTGATGATCGGTCTTCCAGTCGACCTGCTGGCCATGATCGTTTCCCAGCGACTGTGCGTCTGCTTGTGCCCGCAATTGCTGCAGCTGATCTTGTTGTGTTTGGTCGAATTCGTTTTGCGTTCCATTTTTCCATTGCTCGTATCGCGCCTGGTCCGCGTCGGCTGGATCGATGTCGCCGTCGTTGTTCATATCTCGCGGAAACTTCCAGCCGGGTGTCGCTTCCGTTTGATGGCCATTCAAGCCGTTGGCTCTGTCCTGCAATTGCTGCTGCATTTCCTTGAAAGCCATTCGGTCGTGTGGATCGATGTCGCCGTCGTTGTTCATGTCCTGTTTAACCCAGTCGTTAGGCGTCTGATTGTATTCATGACCGTTCAGTCCGTTTTGCAGGTCCTGCTGGTGTTGTAGTCGCCACTCTTGTTCCTGCTGATCGAAGTAGTCATGGTCGCCGTCGCCGTTTGTGTCGGGGATGCCCTGGTCTATGTAATGCTGCGTGTCGTACTGGTATTGCATTTGCTGCTGGTAAGCCTGTGCATCGGCCTGATCGATGTGGCCGTCGCCGTTCATATCGGGAATGCCCTGGGAGGCATAGTGCTCGGTGATGGTGTTCTGCCACTCTGCCTGCGGATCGCCCCAATGTGCTTCATGGAAATACTGGGAGGCGTCGCCCATGATGGCGTCCACATGCGAGGCCATTTCCATCTGCATCGCTTGCAGCTGGGGATCGATGTCCTGCATGAAGGGCTGCACGATCTGCTGGAAGTGCGCGTTGTGCAGCACGTCCTGAATGCCGTCGGCGTTCTGCGTGAAGGCCTGCTCGATCTGCGGCGCGTAGGGCGCCAGTCCCTGGTGCAATTTGCCCACCAAAGGCGCCAAGTCGTTCGCCACGTGGCTCATATCCACCTGCGCCCCGTTGGTGTAGGGCTGCATCATCGCTTTAGCATCCGATGCAAACTGCGCGATCGTTTCGTTCACGGGACCGGCCGCGGGACCCAAATCCTGATTGATACTGTCGATCACGCCGCCGATTTGCCCCGAAAGCTGGGGGTCCGCTTGGATCTGCTCCTGGATGCTCGGCAGGTGTAACTGCGCGGACTTGAGAATGCCTGGCAGGTGATCATTGATGGACGCGTTGATCTCATCCATGTGCCACTTAATATTCGGATCGAGCTGGTTGAGATGATTATCGAAGTTCGCCTGCACCATCATGCTCAGCCTGTCTGCCGGGAGAACAAAGCTCATCGCGTTTTCCGCCATGAAGCCGAAAAGCTGGTAGGACATGCGAAGGAAAGAAAGGGGTTAAAATACGATGACATCCATTTTCTGTCAATGCACAGGAGTGAAGACGAATGACTCGGGCTTTTATGACAGATCGTTTCGCCATGTCTGTTTTTGCTTGTCTAGGCTATTAGGACGGTGGGAATCGGCGGGCTGCGCTAAGCTCATTTCCCTCTCAATTTTTTCCTCCACTCCCATGTTCTCGCTCAACCGCGTCCAAATCATCGGTTATCAGACCCAGCCCGTGCAGATCCGCCAAACCCCGGGCGGTACCAGCGTCACCGATTTAAATCTCGTCGTTCCCTATTCCTTTAAATCCGACGCCGGCGAAATGCTCACCGGCAAAGGCTTTCACACCATCACCCTCTGGGGCGCGCTCGCCGACGTGGCGGGCCAATTCGTGAAACCCGGCGCGCAAATGTTCATCGCGGGTCGCCTGCAAACCGATTCCTGGGAAGATGAAAAGTCCGGTGAAAAGCGCAGCAAGACCAAAATCGTCGGCGCCGAAATGATCCTGCTCGATCCCAAAACCGGCCAAATCCAGCCGCCCGCCAAAGCCAAGCACATCTTGAGCGCCTGCAACCGCGCCGACATCGTGGGCAACGTGACGCGCGATCCCGAAATGCGCACGACCACGAGCGGCCAGAAAGTGCTTACGCTGGGTGTGGCCACCAACGAGCGTTGGAAGGACAAGGCCTCCGGTGAAATGAAGGAGAGGAGCGAATTTCACAACGTCGTCGTGTGGGGCGAGCTTGCCGAGGAAGTGATGCAGGGAGTGAAAAAAGGCAACCGCGTGTTCGTGAGCGGCCGCGTGCAAACACGCAGCTGGGAAACGCAGGCAGGCGCCAAGCGGTACACCACGGAAGTGATCGCCGAAACCTTGTCGCTCCTCGGGGTAGCCAGCCAACTCGCCCGCGAGTCGATGCAAACCGACAGCATGGCAAGCGGCCTGCAGCAGCAGTCCCGTCCCGCGCCCGCCAGGCAGGAATCGTCATCGCAGGACGAGCCCGCCTTCGCCTCGGTGCCCGATATCGCCTACGGATCGGAGATTAAAGTAGAGGATTTACCTTTCTGAACGCGTAGGACGGACACCCCGGTGTTCCTCCCGCGGACCCGCCCTTGCAGGGCGGGTTTTTTCCTGTTTCACTATCTTTACTTATGAACGAGTCCCGCGAGCCATTTCTACGAGAAGACGGGGAGATTGTGTTTCATGATGAAAGCCAAGAACAGCGTTATTATCGAACGGTGAAGTATTTGTGTCAGCATTTGACGAAGGAGGCGATCTACAGATTGATCGGTGCCGCGCCGACCGAAGTGTATGCCGCCTTGATGCTCGATTATTTCCATGATCGCGGCAAAAATCCTGAACCGCAGGATAGGCACAGCAGGTTCAAGCGAACCGTGCACTAAAGTCAGTACGCCAGCGAGCCGTCCGTCTCCACGAATCGCATCTCCACCGACAGCGGCTCCGCAATCGTCGCCTTCACCTTATCAACCACCGCTTTCAAATCGGCATAGGTTGCGTGATCCACGTTGAGGAGAAAGTTCGCGTGCTTCTCCGCCACTTGCACGCCGCCGATTTGCAGGCCGCGCAGGCCCGCTTTGTCGATGAGTTGCCAGGCAGGCGTTGCGCCGACGGCCTTGAAGCAGGAGCCCGCGGTGCGCAAATGAGGCTGGGTCTCGATGCGTTTTTTGAGGAGGCTCTCGATGTCTGCTTTCACTTCCGTACCCGGGCGGGAGGGGACGGTCAGCACGGCTTCCCAGATTAATGGCGGATGAACAGAGCCATGCGCTTTGTCTTTGAAACCGCTCTCGCGATAGCGGAATGCACATTCTTCTTTCGACAGCGTCTTCCACTCTCCGTCGATGAATACGGTCACGTTCTCGACGAAGGTATCGAGCCAGATGCCTTTGGGTCCTTGGCCCGCGTTCCCAAACAGCGCGCCGCCGACCGAGCCGGGGATGCCCGTGAGTGCGGACAGATCCAGGTTTTGTTCCGCGAGCATCATGATGAGACTGGCTAAATAGGCGCCCGCTTCCACGGTCACGCGGTTGCCCTCGACGACGATGTTCTGCGCTTTCAAGCGGACGACCAGCGCCTCGATGGTCTCATCCGCGAACACCGTGTTGGAGCCGCCTCCCAAAGGGATGAGCGGAATGTTCTTCTCCTTCGCGAATGCGTAGGCCGCTTCCACGTCTTCCTTTGTCGCCAGCTCGGCGAAATATCTGGCGTTGCCCCCCACGCGCATGGTCGTTTTGGGCCCGACGGGGGCGCCTTCTTTGATCTCCATTATTTCCCCGAGAGGAAGTTCGAGATCTTCTCCACGGATTCCACGATGCGTTCACCTCGCTTTACGCGCTGCACGCGCATGAGCATGAAGCCGAGGAGCAGTACGGCAAAAATGGACCCCGCCACCATGAGCAGATCCTTGCGCGTGAGGAAAATTTGCGAGGTTTCTAAGATCACTTCCGTAACGGCGAATCCTCCGATGCCGAGCAGCAGGCCGATGCCGATGGCCACCATGATGGGGTGCGACCTGTTCTCCTGCGAATCCTGGGGGGCGCTCGCGAGCGTCGTCAAAAGTTCGCTGCTGATGACGATGGGCTCCCTGCCCCACTGCTTGCAGAGCGGCAGTACTTTCTTTTGCAAAATCAGCGTGACGAACGACTGAAACGGCACTGCCGTTTTGCCCTCGATGATCGCTTTCCCTTGGTCGGGCTTGAATTGTACTTCCAAGTCGGCGGAGGAGTCGTGGTTGTCCATGCGGCGATTATAGGGGGCAGCCGCCGCCAAGGCTATGGCCGCTAAAGGTAGGGAGATAGGGGGTAGGGGGTAGGAACGGCAAATGAAAAATGATAAATGAAAAATGCCTACATACATCCATAGCGCGGCCATACTTGGCCGCATGACTAGCACGTTTTCGATCGGTTTACGCAATCATGCCATCGCCTTCCCGATCCGCTTCAAGGTCTCTTTTTTTCCCAACATCGTCGCAACCTCAATCGCGCCCGGACTATAGTCGCGCCCCGTCAACGCCGCGCGCAAAGGCCACAGCATTTGCCCGAGCTTGTATCCCGATGTTTCGGTGAGCGACCGGAAGGTCGCCAGCAGGTGCTCTTCGTTCCAGTTGCTTTCGTCGATGCCGCTGAGCGTATTTTGCAACAGCTCGAGGATCGCGGGCAAAATCTCCGGCGTCACTTTTTGCTTGGCGTTCGCGAGCAATTCCACGGAAGCGGTCGGTTCCTCGTAAAAGTACCCGAGCATGTCGGGCGCCTCGTGGAAAAAGGTGATGCGCTCTTGGATGAGAGCCGCTTTCTTGTGGAAATGTTCGTCGTTCGTCGCCGCGGGATGCTTTTCCACCACTTGGTCCTTGATGCGCTTCACGAATTCCTCGATCGTCAGCTTGCGCATCCATTGGCCCTGCAGCCAGTCGAGCTTGGCGGTATCGAACACGGCGCCGGCGCTCTGCACGCGGTCCAGCGAAAAGGCCTGCTTCAGTTCCTCCAGCGTGAACATCTCCTGCACGGTGCCGGGATTCCAGCCGAGGAGCGCGATAAAGTTGAGGAGGGCTTCCGGCAAATAGCCTTTGTCGATGTACTCCTGCACCGAGACCGAACCTTGGCGCTTGGAGAGCTTGGTGCGATCCGGATTCAGCAGCAGCGACACGTGCGCGTATTTGGGCGGCTCCCAGCCGAAAGCACGAAAGAGGAGGATGTGCTTGGGCAGCGAGCTTAGCCATTCTTCCCCTCTGAGCACCAGGTCGATCTTCATGTGATGATCGTCAACCACGTTGGCGAGGTGATAGGTCGGAAAACCGTCGCTCTTGAGGAGTACTTGGTCGTCGATGGTGTGCCCTTGGAACGATACCTTGCCGCGGATTTCATCGAAGTGCTCGATCGTCTCATGGTGCGGCACTTTCAGGCGCAGCACGTGCGGCTCGCCGGCTTCGATTTTTTTCTGAATGTCATCGGGCGACAACTTCAAACACATGCGGTCGTACATGGGCGCCTGGTGCCTGGCCGCCTGGGCGTTACGCATTTCTTCCAGGCGCTGCGCCGTGCAGAAGCAGTGATAGGCGTGGCCGCTTTTGAGCAGCATATCCGCGTGCTCTTTGTAGATGTCGAAGCGCTGCGATTGAATATACGGTCCGTGGCCGCCTTTCTGGCTCACCACTCCGTCTTCCAACACCACGCCTTCATCGGGCGAAAGGCCGGCCCATTCCAGCGCTTGCAGAATATTTTCCAAGGCGCCGGGCACTTCTCTCTCTCTGTCCGTGTCTTCGATACGCAGGATGAACGTGCCGCCGCTTTGCTTGGCAACCAGCCACGAGAAGAGTGCGGTGCGCAGTCCGCCGACGTGGAGGAGGCCAGTGGGGGACGGGGCGAAACGGGTGCGCATGGGACGAGTGTAGGGTTAGGGTTGGGGTTAGGGTTAGGGGCAATGTATTGACATATTATTATTTAGTTGTTAAATTTCAATCACTGGCGCGGGTGCGCTAGACCTTTCTTTTCACTGTCCGAGGAGGTTCCGCAATGAGCACGTACGTCGTCATTCATCATTTTTTCACCCCAAGCTCAGGTGGTGGCTATGATGACCGCCTATTGGTTGGACGTGTCGAGGCTGAGGGTTTCGCCGAGGCGGCGAGCAAGCTCGGCTTGTCTGTGATCCAGCAAGATGAGGGCTATGCGCGGCTTTCGCTTCCGACTTATATGAACGCAGACCGCCGTGAGAGCTTGGAGCTTCAACCTCTTCCCCTTCTGGGGAACGCGACTGATTTGCATCAGGCTGTTCTCGGACATTGAAGAACAGGCGGCCCGCTAAGCGGGCCGCCATCTTCATAAATTCTTTGAGTCTTCTGTTTCCTTACTTCGCCGCAACCTCCACGTCCATCGTGATGGGGGTCGTGGGCATATCGCGGGCGTCGCGCTCTACTTTGGTGATGGCGTCGACGATATCCATGCCTTTGGTCACCTTGCCGAAGATCGTGTGGCGACCCTGGAGCCAAGGCGTTTCCTCGGCCTGGATGATGAAGAATTGGCTGCCGTTCGTGTTGGGGCCGCGATTGGCCATGGCGATGGCGCCGCGCACCATCTTGAGGTCGTTCTGTTCGTCTTCGAACGTTTCGCCGAACACGCTTTCGCCGCCGGTGCCGTTGCCGTTCGGGTCGCCGCCTTGCACCATAAAGTCGGGGATCACGCGGTGGAAGATGAGGCCGTCGTAGTAGCCGCTCTTGGCGAGGGTGACGAAGTTCGTGACGGTCTTGGGGGCCTTATCGGCGTCCAGTTCCAAGACGATGTCGCCCTTCGAGGTTTTCATGGTCACGGTGTATTTGCCCTTGAGCAATTGTCCGTCGAAGGCGGTGGTGTTGTCCTGGGAAGTACTCATGGCGGAGGCGGGGAGGGACGAAACGGATGCGACGGATGCCGCGGATTCGGTGGAGTAGCCTTCGTTCGTGGTGTTTGTTTGCGGCGTGCAGCCGATGAGAATCGCCAATGCGAAAAGAGGAATGAGGAATTTGATCATAGGGTCCTACGCTACCCTTGCCTTGCAACTTCATGCAATCGTTTCACGAATAACTTTTGTGATCTGTTCGGCGCTGTCCGTATGGGCGATTTTCCGCATGCCTTCGCGCATTTCTTGCAGTCGATGAGTATCGTTTACAAGTGCTTTGACAGTGTCCGGCAGGCGTTCTCTCAAATCCTTTTGTAAAAGAATCATGGCACCGTTACTCGCCGCCACGGCCTTCGCGTTGGTGGTCTGGTGATCCTGGGCGAGGCCTTCGAGCGGAACTAGCATGACGGGGATGCCGCACGCCGCGAGCTCTCCGATCGTGCCCGCTCCGGCTCTGCTAAGTGCGAGCGTAGATGCCGCGTACAAGTGTGGAAATTCCTCGCGTGCGAAGGGAAGGGAAAAATAGCCGGGACGTTTTTCCGCGCCCGCTTTTCCTTCGCCCGTCACGTGGATGACGTCGACGGTTTGCAGGAGCTCTTCAAGGCAAGTGCGCATCGCGTCGTTCAGCGCCACCGCGCCCTGGCTGCCGCCGAGCACCAATAACACTGGCTTCTTCCCCGCGAGCCCCGCGATGCGCAGACCTTCCTCCCTCTTTCCTTCGGTGATCTGCGGACGAATCGGGTTGCCGGTGACGCTCCACGTGGAGGGGAGGCGCGCCGCGGGAAATCCGAGGCATACCCTGCTCGCCCACGCCGCGACCGTACGGTTGGCTCTCCCCATCACTGCGTCCGACTCGTGGAGCACGATGGGGATCTTCCGCCGCCGCGCTTCGAAGCAGAGGGGCACACTGATGCCGCCGCCTTTGGAAAACACGACGTCGGGTTGAAAGGTGTCGAGGAGAGTGCGTGCGGCTTTCCAGTTACGGATGAGCGACAGAGGATGTTTCCACGGCGAGCGCACGAGGGGGAGCGTATGCATGTCGATTTCCTCGTGCTTGAGCATCGTCCGGTCTTCGGGTTTGTCCGAGCACACGAAACACGTCACCGCGTCCGGCAGTTGCTTTTCGATTTCCCGGAGTACGGCAACCAGGGGAAAGAGATGGCCTCCGGAGCCGCCGCTGATGAGGAGGATGCGCATGACCGAAGCATTCTACTCTAGTTTTGAGCCGGATCTTCAGTATGGGCTCCCTCTCCCCCTGGGAGAGGGCCGGGGTGAGGGCACGAGCGGAGCGCTTCTATTATGCGTTCCGTCACCCATTCCAGCGACTCATTCACTTGTCGGTTGGCGAAACGCACAATCTGAAAACCCCGTCTTCGAAAATATCTTTCTCTATTCCTATCTCGTTCTCGTTGCGACTCTTCCAAGTGAATTGTGCCATCTACTTCGATGATCAGCATTTTTTCACGACAAAAGAAATCCGCTATGAACGGTCCAAGAGGAACTTGTCGCCGGAATTTAAAGTCTCGCAAACGTCGTCCACGTAGTTTTCTCCAGAGACGTTTTTCCGAAGAAGTCATCGTTTGTCTCAAGTTTTTCGCACGTCGTACTGTGATGCGCGGAGTGCGGAGGATATCGGGGAGCAGACCCATGCCCTCACCCTAACCCTCTCCCAGAGGGAGAGGGGACACCGCGCTTGAAGGTTTTGCCAAGAGATTGGGTTTTTGCTCTAACTGAAGGCTTTGCTGCCGTTCTCCTGGGCGATGGAACATCCTTCGACTCTCCTTTTGGGTCCGCTATACTTCCCGCCCGTGCCCAAAGTGACATTCCTCTACGCCGGCGAAACGCATACCGTGGAAGCGGAGAAGGGGGAGAGTTTACTTAAAATTGCGCTCGATCATGGCATTCCCATGGAGCACGCTTGCGGAGGCAACGGCTTTTGCACCACCTGCATGTGTACCGTTAAAGAAGGCATGCCCAACTTAAACGAGCGCAATGATCGCGAAGAGAACATGGGCATCACGAGTGATCCTTATCGCTTAAGCTGCCAGGCTCGCGTACAAGAAGGCGACGTGACGATCGAAGTCACCGAGTATTAGGCCGCCGCCATCTCCGGTTCGTTCGCGCTGATCGAGAGCAATTTTGCCTTCACCACTTCGTCGTAGGGTTCCAGTTTGTGGATGCGTCTGTAGGTATTTTCGGCTTTGTCGCGCTGGTGCAGTTGCAGGTGGCACTCGGCGAGCAGGTGCAAAAGCTCCGTGTTGCGCGAGAGGAAGGCGGTCGCTTTTTCGAGTAACGGAACGGCTTCGTCGTAGCGCTGCGCGGCGATGCAGGCGCGGCCGAGGGCGGCGGAGCGCTCGGGGCTTTTGGGATCGCGGTTGAGCGCTTCTTGGTAAGCGTGGCAGGCTTCCACGTACTTGCCTTGGCGATAGTAGGCGAGCCCCAGGTTTGCGTGGAACGATACCTCGTCGGTGTGTGTGAGCAGTTCGCGGTACATGGCTTCGGCTTTCGATTCGCGGCCGCTTGTTAAGTACAACTTCGCCAACTCCGCGCGCACGTCGTGGGCGTGGGGATGAATGGTGAGTGCTTGGATCAAAATGCGTTCGGCTTCGTCCGTTTTGTCCTGTGCCATCGCTTTTTCCGCCGAACGCAAAAGAATGCGTACTTGCTGCAGTTCGATGGCGGATGTGCGTGGGTTTTTGGGAGACTTGTGGATGAGGGTTTCCTCTACGAGCACCGCTCCCCGGTCCTCGGCCGATTGCAGGTGGGTGCGAATGGAGCGCACGAAGCGTCGGATGGATCGCTGCTGCAAGAGGACGCGCAAGCCCAGGAGCAATCCTATGGCCAGAAGCGAGCCGATGAGGACGATGGCGTAAATCAAGGTGCCAAAAGAAACACGGCGAAACAGCCTACCACAGCGGGTGTCGCCGAGACAAGAAAGGTTAACAAAATGGCGGGACTTCCTTGCCGGCGTGTTTACTCATGATTCTCCTCCCGGTCAGCAATCCTTCCAGTAAAAGCACTGTCACGCCGATCGTGATGCAGCTGTCGGCCACGTTGAACACCGGAAAACTCCCCACGCGGAAAAAATCGGTCACGAGACCGTCGGGCAGGCGGTCGACCACGTTGCCGAGCGCACCGCCGAGTATCAGGCCAAAGCCCAAGTGCTCGCTGCGCGTTCTCGCCGATCTCCAGGCCGCTATTCCCACCAACATCATTGCCAGCACGATCACTCCCGTTTGCCATTGTTCCGGCAGCCGTATGCCGAACGCGATGCCCGGATTTTGCGTGTAGTGCAGTCCGACGAAGTCGCTGAGGAGCAGCGACTTGCCTTGCAGCCACGCATCCGCCGCCAACTTGGAGACAAAGCTCGCGAGGAAGGCGATGCCGAAGGTGACATACAGGCGCTGCATGGGCTTTCGCAGTATTCATTGATGTTTCTCAATTATCAATTCTCAATTTGCGCTCACTCCCCCTATACTCGTCACCATGTTCCGCCGCATGGATGTCCTTTTGCTCGGCATCGCGCTGGGTTTGACGCTGTTCGGACTCGCGATGATCGCGAGCGTGAGCGTGTTCGAGAGTTACCAATTAACCGAGCGCCTCGTGCGCAAAGGCATTCTCGAGGCGCCTAACAATTCCTACTTCCTCTGGAGGAGCTCCATCCACGTGTTCATGGGCTTCGTCGCCATGGCCGTGACCACCATCATTCCCTATCACTTGTGGGAGCGCACCGCGAAGTTTCTGTTTTTGGGCACCATCATCCTGCTCATCCTGGTTTTCATGCCGGGCCTCGGCAACGACTACGGCTCGGCGCACAGTTGGCTGCAGTTTGCGGGATTCTCGGTGCAGCCCGCGGAGTTTTTGAAAATCACGATGATCTTCTACATGGCGCTCTGGCTGCAAAAGCGCGAATCGCTGGTGGGCACGTTCAAGGAAGGCTTCCTGCCGTTCGTCATCCTCCTCGTGCTCTCCACGTTCTTGGTCGCCATCCAGCCGGACTTGGGGTCGTTCCTCGTGCTCTCCTCCATCGCCATCACCATGTTCTTCATCGCGGGCGGCAGCGTTGTGCACTTGGTGCTGGGCGGCGTGCTCGCGTGCTTGTTCGGCTTGCCCGTGATCTTGAGCGAAGAATACGTGCGTAACCGCTTCCTCGCGTTCCTCAATCCCGACGACCCCGCGTTCTCCGAAACGATCGGTTTTCAAATCAAGCAGGCGCTCATCGCCATAGGCAGCGGAGGTGCCTTCGGCGTGGGCTACGGCAAATCTATCCAAAAATTCGGGTATCTCCCCGAGGTGCAGGCCGACATGATCTTCTCCGCCATGGCCGAGGAACTCGGATTTTTCCGCATGCTCATCATCCTTACCATGTACTCGCTGCTCGTCATCCGCGGCTACAAAATCGCCCGCGAGGCGCCCGACCGTTTCGGCTTTCTGGTGGCTACGGGCATCACCACCTGGTTTGCGGTGCAAACGCTCGTCAATATCGGCGTCAACTTATCGCTCTTCCCGCTCACGGGACTCACGTTGCCGTTCATCAGTGCGGGAGGATCTTCCCTTCTGACGACACTCGTCGGCGTGGGCATCTTGCTCAACATCTCCATGCACTCCACCGAAGAGGCACTCGCAAGAAGAAGGCCCGCGTCCAAGACGAGGCTGACGATTCATGGAAGACGCATGTCTCTCTTCGGTTAGAGCGCCGTCGCTGTGAATTCCACCGTCACGTTATAGCTCCCCGGCGGCTGCACCTTGGTGGATCCCACTTCGGCGCGGAATTGGAACACTTGCGAGGAGCCGCTCACGCTCGTTCGCGATGCGCGCGATACGACGGTATAGCTGCCCGTTCCCACGTTGAGCCATTTCTCACTGGCGCCATCGGTGCCCCATTTTATATCGGTGTCGGTGCTGGCCGAGCGCAGGCGTGCTCCCCATTCCGAGGTGCTTGAAGCGATCGTCCAGGTTTCCGGCGTGCCGATCACCGCGGGCGAAAACGGCGCGATCGTCTGCTCGTTCTCGTTGATCATGTAGCCGGTAGCCGTGCCGCCGCTGCCGGTGGCGACGCGCCAAGTGAGTCCGTATCCCGCTTCGGCATCGGTGATCACGGTGCAACTGCCTGACCCCGTGCTCTGCCCGGTAAAGGTGATGGTTCCCAGTGCCACCGAGCCGCCGCAGCTCAATGAAAGAAACGCATCGCCGGTCGTCTGCCGATAGCCGGCGTTGATGTCGTAGTTGTCGGAGCGCCCAAAGCCGATGTTCGGTTCGCCGATGGTGTCGTCGAGCACATAATTGGTGGATTTTGCCCCGTCTCCTCCTCCGCCCGATACCACATCGGAGGGAATTTGGTAGTTGGTCGCCCGCGGGCGCGTCTGCGCAAATACCGGTTCCACTACTTGCGTAATAAGGAAGAGGAACAGGAACCCGGCGGCCGCGCGGCGCAGTAGCACGGGGGCGATGATAGCATGAGGTCCAGGGGCTTCGTGCCGCACATCCCGTTCCGCTAAAATCCGCTAAAAATCTCCTTGACGCCCGGTTTTGGTTCTATAGAATCTCCCGTGCCCTGCATTTCCTCTAAGAAAGGAAGTGGAGAGCGGTCTTTATTCGTCCCGGCTACGTCTGCGGACTACGCCGAGGCAAGCGCCCTCGCCAGTGAATCGGCCCGGGTGAGTGAAGTAAGCGGATCCTTCACAGCATCGTGTAGTAGAGAGGAATATCATCTTTCCTTCGGGAAAGCATGATCTTGTGAATTCCCTTAAAAAAAAGAATTTCACTTATAAATTTAACACTAGTTTTCACTAGGACGGTCTTTAATGACCGTCTCAGCCATAGAACTACTTCAAGATTCGACATCCGACGCGCTCTTACGAGCCTGTTCGGATCTAGGATCTTTACGAAGAGTTTGATCCTGGCTCAGAGTGAACGCTGGCGGTGCGCCTAAAAC
>CAYTNJ010000031.1:0-2259 GCA_964439155.1 uncultured Candidatus Peribacteria bacterium
ATGAGAGCTTTCATGAACGCCTCCCGTGCTGCCTTGAAGTCCCCGGCCTCCGCCGCGGCGACGGCGGCATCATTGTTGCTGGTGATGTCTTCCTGAATACCCGAGAGCAGATCCAGAACCGCGCCGGTCCCTGCTTGCGCAGCTGTAGTTTCAGGCATCGTCTCCGCAGTCTTTGGCGCGGCATTGGGCTTCAGGTTTTTGCGCAGTCTCTGGGCTCCTTCAAAATCGCCCGCCTTTTCATAGATGTCGGCGACGAAGGCATAGTTGATGTCCGGGTAGTCATCGCCGGCCAGTGCGAACATGCGCAGGAAGTGCTTGCGTGCAAGAACCCAATCCTGCTGCGTCACCGCAATGGAAGCACGCAGCGCCGAGGCATCGGGACGATGGGGCTGGATGGCCTCGATGGTATCGGCGATGGCCAGCGCTTCTCCCGTCCTGTCTTGGCGGATCAAATGTTTGGCCAAGAGAATGCGGGCTTTCGCGCTGTCAGGGCTGCTCTCCATGGCGCGTTTCAACTCCGCTTCCAAGTCCGCCCACTGCTCTTTCGGCGCGCCTAACACCGTGCTGAATTCCAATCCCTCCGCCGTGAGAATCTTGTAGCGATGTTTCTCGATCGCCGCCTTATTCTGCGGAAGATCCTTGAGATACACCGCCGTCCAGTCGTCGATATACGTCATGGGCCAGGAAGGGTCTGCATCAAGCACGTGGCTATACGAAAGCCACCCCGGCTGCTTGATGGCGTCATAGTCGACGAAGGCAAAGGTCAGGTCGTATTTGTCCTCGATCACTTGCCACTCCGCGGGCGAATGCCCCGCCACGAACGCCTCGTTCATGAAGGCAAAGCCGTAATCCACGTTGCGGCCGTCGATGAATACCTTGCGCTCCGGATCCGGGTAAAAGCGGTGGATCAGATAGCCGCCGATGCCGTAAGTGTTGAACATGTTCCCACGGATGTTTTCGCGTTCCACGAAGTCGGCAGCACCCTTGGCGGGGGCGAAGACGCCGTAGCCCCACAAGTGATCGCGCTCCACCACTTGGCGATAGGAAGACGAGGCGAAAGCCGCGACAATGCCGATCAGCAGAAGTGATGCCGCGATTGCCGCAAGAGGGCGGACCGACAGGCGATCCAGCAGATGATGCCAACGCGCGTTGTGCTTCAGTTGATAGAGCGCGATAGAAAGCGCGACGATCAAGAACAGCGGCTCATGGCGCACGGCTCGGAGTGACATCCAGCCGAGGGCGCCAAGGACGATCAAGGAAAAGACGAGTTTGCGTCGAGTCCACAGAAGAAATCCTCCGGCGAAGAGCCAGAACGGCAGGACATAGAACCAATACCCATGCTCGCGCGGCCGCCATTCGCTGATGAAGGCGATCGTCTGGTCGGTGAGAAGGCGGTGAATATAATCGACGGTGTGCAGGCCGTTCGGCGAAAGAAAAAGCGCGACCGTCGCGCCGATGCACGCTCCGCCAAGTAAGAGGATTTCGGCTTTCCCTTGGGCTCTTCGCAAATTTCCCTGGCGCCAGATGTCGCAGCCGCGCTGCAGCGAAAGCGCGCCGATGACGCCGACGCCCACGAGCGCCGCCGCCCCGTGGAAGTTCACCCAAAGTATTTGCAGGCCGATCATCGCGCCGAGGAGCCAACACTTCGCCTTCTTATTCTCACCTTCAAGGTCGAGATAGCGCAACGCCAAGAAAAGCTGCAGCGCGAGGATGACGAAGGTGAAGAGTTGGGGGCGTTCCAGGAACGTTCCCGCGGCGGCGCCGGCTGCCGCAACCGCAATCGCGGCATTCGGCCAGAGGCGTTTCCAGTCGATCGCCAGTACGATCAAGTACGTCATCGCCATCATCACCGTGCGAAACAAGATCGTCCCCTTGATGCCGCCTAGGCTCCAAACTCCATAGAGCGCGAGCTGGGCCAGCCACTCGTGCGTGGCCAAGTAGGGGAGCCCCGCTCTCGTGTAGCTGAAGGGCTCCATGGCGATCATCCCCCCGTTTTCCAGCATCACTTTCCCGGCTGTGATGTGCCACCAGAAATCGCGGTCGAGGATTTTGAACGCGCATAGGAAAATTACCGCGATCAAAAATCCCAGGAGAGCCGCAAGACGAAGCGCACGTACAGTAGTCATACGAGATCGGATTCTACAGGAGTGAGCAAAGCAAGTGAGGGGACAGATCGCGGATGGCCGTGTAGAGTGTAACACTGTGAGAACATGGACTTCTTCAGGCGGAAAAATGCGACACTCGCTGAGGGCAGCGGTG
>CAYTNJ010000031.1:2269-13355 GCA_964439155.1 uncultured Candidatus Peribacteria bacterium
CGGCTTTCCGCTGGAGGCGTTTGCTTATATCCGCACGGGAGGCAATGCCATCGGCCTCATCGGGCAGTACGACGACTCCATCAGTAATCCCCAGCCCGTGTATACCAAATCCGGCGGGCAAAATGCCCCAAACCAATACGGTTTTTCCACCAGTTCAACGAGCGTGGTCAGCAGCATGGCCTACGACGAAGTGCATCATCGCTTGTTCGTTCCTGATACCCAAAACGCTCGTGTCCTGATTTGGAATACGACAAGCACGGGCAGTTTCGTTGATCGCATTCCCGATAATGTGCTCGGCCAAGATAATATGTATACCGGGACTCTGGCTACCACCCAGGCCGGCATGCGCAGTCCTAATGCAGTTGCATACGATCCTTCAACCGATCTTTTGTATGTCGGGCAACTCACCAATAATCGTATCTCTGTCTTTGATGTAAGTTCCATCACCAACGGCGAGCCGGCGATCAATGTGCTGGGCGTTTCCAGTTTTACGACATTGGGTTCGGGGAACACGCAAGCATCGTTGAATGGACCCAGGGCGCTGGCGCTTAGCGGCTCCAAGGCGCTTTTTGTAGCGCAAAGTAGCTTTGCTTCCGGAGGTGCCAATAGAGTATCGGTATTCAATATCGGTGATGGCATCATCAATGGTGAAGGCGCGGTGAACGTACTTGGTCAAGCGGGCTTTACCACGACAACCGCCGCTAACACGCAGGCAGGCATGAAAAGCCCGGTCGGATTGGCGTATGACCCCGTAACCAAATATCTTTTCGTTGCACAAGGCGGCTTACTTTCAACCACCGGAAACAACCGCGTTACCGTATACAACCTTGGTGATGGCATAAGTAATGGCGAACCGGCTATACATGTCCTGGGTCAATCTTTGTTTACGGGTTCCACAGCGGCGACGACCCAGACAGGGATGAGCTCTCCCATCGCCCTTGCTCTCAGCGGTTCCACTGCGTTGTTCGTCGGCCAAAATGGCAACCATCGAGTGACGATATACAACATCGGCGACGGGATAACGGACAATGAGTCTGCCGTGAATGTTTTAGGACAGGCTACCTTTGACGCGGGTAGTGCCAGTGCAAGTCAAACACAAGCGGGTCTGCGTAACCCCAGTGCCTTTGCCTACGATTCGGCAAACAAGCGTCTCATGGTGATGCAATACACAGTTTCCCGCATCAGCATTTTCAATACGGCCTCCATTTCCGACAATGAAAACGCCGTGGATCTTTTGGGGCAATATGACCAGACCAACTTTTTGTTCCCAGTACCCGCCTATACAAAAGGTACAGTAGCCGATGATGGGCCCAACAAGTTTGGTCTTGGTCTCGACGAAGGATCCACCGCCGTGATAGATACGGTGAACCATAGGTTGTTCATTTCAGATGGAGTCAATGCGCGCATTGTTGTTCACAATTTAACGAACGAAAATCTTCTTTCTGATTACGTCATCGACAATGTCATCGGAAAGCCTGATTTTTTGACGTATACCACAGGGGGAAATACCTCAACAAATATCAATGCACCAAAAGGACTTGCACTCAGCGGCTCCACTACGTTGTTTGCAGCCACTGATGCAAATCGCGTAATGGTGTACGACGTTACGTCCATTTCCGATGGCGAAGCTGCAGTGAAGGTTCTTGGCCAATCGGATTTCACCGGTACTACTGCGGCAAACACACAGACCGGCATGAATGATCCTATAGGGGTTGCATATGATGCTACCAACAAAAGGCTTTTCGTATCCAATGCCGGGAGCCATCGCGTCACGGTCTACAATCTAGGTGACGGTCTTTCGGATGGCGAAGGGGCAGTGAGCGTGCTTGGGCAAACGGATTTCACCAGCTTTGACGCCGGCACCACCCAGGCAAAATTGCGCAACCCCAGCGGACTTGCGTACGACACTGCTCATCAGAGGTTGTACGTGGCGGAGGGATACGTAACGTCCATCGTTGGTAACAATCGCGTGACGGTTTTTGATGTGGCATCCATCGATGATGGAGAAAATGCCATGAACGTTCTAGGCAAAAGCGATTTTACATCATCCGGAGCCACGGTATCGCAAACGTCCATGAGCAGCCCCAATGCCCTTGCATTCGACTCTATTAATCAACGTTTGTTTGTTTCGCAATATTCTTCGACGAGCGGGACTACTGCCAACAGCGTGACCGTGTATGACGTCACTTCCATCGCCGATGGAGAAAGAGCCACCCATGTCCTGGGACAATCGACCTTCACAGGGACATCGCTAGCACAAACACAAGCGGGTCTAGGAAGGCCGTCCGGTCTTTTTTATGACGAGAGCAGCGAGAGACTCTTCGTGATGCAATATTCTTACAATCGCATTTCCATTTTCGACGCCGGCCCCGCTCCCATCCACACTGTCGCCGGCAAGGTCTACACGGACGCGGGCACTACTCCCATCGCCGCGGGTAAACGCGTGAGCATTTACTTAAACGGCGCCGCCTTCGGAGGATCGGGAGTCACCGTCAATGGCGGCTACTTCGCCGCGACCCTCACCGGCACTACGATGACGGGCGGCACAGTCGTGACCGCGTTCTTGGATGGTGAAAGCGAAAAAGCCGTGACCGTGACCGTCGGTTCGGGTTCCTCCATGACTGGCGTCAATCTGTACCAAAACCATCTCATCATCCGCACCGATTCCGGCGCGGTCGCCCAGACGATGGGTAATTTGAATAACGCCGACAGCAGCGCCGATACCGATATCTCCGACATCTACGCGGTTTCCAGCACGGTGCTCACGGTGAAAGCCGGAAAAGCGCTGACCATTTGGCCGAACACTTCCTTCAGTTCGACCGTCAATATCAACGTGGGATCCGGCGTCACCGTCAACGGCTCGCTTACACTCAGTAGCAACACACTCACGCTTTCGGGCACATTCCTGAAATCCTCGGGAGGCACCTTCACGGCCGGCACTTCCACGGTTCAACTCGACGGCACGAACCAGACCATTTCGGGGAGCACCACGTTTTACAATCTCCGTAAGCAAACAAGCGCGGCAACACTCACCTTCGCCGCGGGCACGACGCAAACGATAGCCAATACGCTCACATTGAGCGGTGCCACGAGCAACCTTTTGTCTCTCCGATCCAGTATAGACGGCATCCCCTGGAGCATCGATCCTCAATCCACCCGCACCATCGCCTACCTCGACGTCAAAGATTCCACCAACGCGAACGCCACGGCCATTGATGCTTCTGACGGCACGAATATCAATTCCACGGGCAACACCAATTGGACATTCGGGGCGGCTGCTTCCAGTGCGTCATCGGTGGCATCATCCGTAGCTTCGTCGGCAGCTTCTTCACAGGATTCCTCCCAAGCCACATCCGCCGGCACCACCACCGCCCAAGAAGGCGGAGGCGGGGGAGGTGGAGGAGGAAGGGGACGAGCCGTGACCGCCGCCAATATCGAACAAGCGAAAGTCACGATCGCCCAGCGCTACCGCGAACGCTACATCGCCCAGGCTGCATCGTCTTCGTCTACATCCAAAGACATGAATGTCCGCGTCGCCTTCCCCGGCTTGAACCAGAGATCCTCACAATCCTCCACCAGCTCCCAATCCTCCGCCCCACCCATCGCTGAAGAAAAGCGCGGTCATCTTGCGATGGTGCTGAATGGCACGATGGTCGTCTATCGCGATGTCCCCCTCGAAAGCTGGTTCGCCCCGTACGTTGCTACCGTCATCGAACAGGAAGTCGCCCAAGGCTACAAAGATGACGAAGGAACACTCACCGGCGAATTCGGTGTCAGTAATCCCATCACGAAAGCCGAACTCTTAAAGATGATTCTCGAAGCGGCGAACATGGGCGGTTCATTGTTGCCGTCTCTCGCCCCCGAAAACCGCTCCGCCAGAGGAACCTGGGCCGAAGCCTACGTTCGCAGAGGTGAAGATCTGAACATCTCTCTCCTCAGAGAAAATCCTGACGTTCATACTCCGGCTACAAGAGCCGAAGTCATCCAAGCCGCCCTGGAGATCCTTAATTTTCCGATTGCGGATCGCCCAGCGATATTCACGGACGTCCCAGCGAATCATCCGGCAGTCGACTACATCGCAACCGCGGAATTCTTCGGCCTCATCCAAGGCGAACCCGATCCCACTGATCCATCCAAAAAGATCTTCCGTCCGAACGACAACATTAATCGCGCGGAGGTGAGCAAGATCATGGCGTTGCTTCTGGAAGTATTGAAGAAATAACCGCCAGGCTTTCTGGACTCCGAAGGCTCTTTGCGCCATTCTTTTGAAGATCTCTTCCCCCTCAACGCCATGTCCCACACCCTCCCGCCTCTTCCCTACGCCTACTCTGCCCTCGAACCGTACATCGATGCCAAGACGATGGAGATTCACCATACGAAGCATCACCAGACGTACATCGATAAATTAAACGCAGCGCTGGCCGGCACCGAGTGGGCCGACATGCCGGTGGAAGAGTTGCTCAAGAATTTTTCCAAAGTTCCCGAAGACAAAAAGACGGCCGTGAAAAATCACGGTGGGGGACACGCGAATCACTCGCTCTTTTGGACCATCCTCGGCGAAAGCGGCGAGCCCTCGGTGGAATTCAAAGCAGCTGTCGAAAAAGATCTCGGCGGCTGGGACAAATTCATGGAGACCTTCAACGCGGCCGCGACGAACCAATTCGGCTCCGGCTGGGCATGGCTCGTGGTAGACGGCGGTACTCTCAAAGTCCTCAGCAAACCGAACCAGGATTCTCCGCTGATGGAAGGGCTCACCCCGATCCTCGGCCTCGACGTGTGGGAGCACGCCTACTACCTGAATTACCAGAACCGGCGCCCGGATTACATCAAGGCGTTTTGGAGCGTCATCAACTGGCAGGAAGTTGAAAGACGTTATCAGGATTGCCTGAAGTAGGAACTTGGAATTCGCACGTTAAAGCTCCACCCTGAGCCCGTCGAAGGGTGGGGCGTGGTCAATTGGCAGGAAGTGGAGCGCAGATTCAACGAGGCGAAGTAAGTTATGTCCTCGCTTCGGTGACCGAGAACGAGAACGCCTGCTGCACGTGGGTGCGGACTAATGTCTGCATCCATTTTTCCAGCGTGTGCTCCGCGAAGTAGTGGTCCAATGTCTCGTAGTCCGGTTCCGGCAGTGTGCCGCGCAGCAATTTTTCCATCATCGATCGCAGTTCGGCGGTATCAAGCGGCGAAGAGATGGAAGGAATCACGCCTTCCATGCCGTGCTCGCGCAACGACTTGAGAAAGCCCGTGCCGTTCGTGGCATACAGTTGGTGCTTACGCGCATTCGGCAGATGGCGCGTGGCGGAGGCGGCGATGACTTTTTCGGGGATGGTCATATTGAAGCCGTCGTCGATCGAGGTGAACTCGTTGTCCGAGAGTAGGAACATGCCGTACACGTCGTCGCGCTTGTCGATGCGGTCGACCGTGAACACGATCTTTTCGCCTGCGATACGGTTAGTCTCTTGAATTTCATGCTCCATCTCGCGGTAATTCCCGGCGTACACGGCGTTGTCCATGCGCGTGGGCAGCAGCACTTCCAAAAACCGTTTGCCTTCGAGCAGCTTGCGGTTTTCCTGTGCGATCGTTTTGCGCATGCGGTTACGGTGCGGTCCGCCCTTGATCACGTCGGCCCGCTCGGGCGGTGCCGCGATCACTCTGCGCCTGCGCTCAGGCGGAAGGTCCATTTCAAACACTTTGTTGAGTTCATCCATGTGAAACCGAAAATCCTTCGCGTTGGCGATGTGCGTTGCTTTCTTGCGAATATCTTCCACGTCAACGGAGATGGGGACGACACACGTTTGCGTCGGCCGAACCTCCTCGCTCTGCAACGCGGCGCACAATTGAAGATAGTGATTCACGTATTCCTGTGTGTGGAATCCCACCACGTCGTAGGCTTCCAAATCTTTCAAAAATCGCACCACTCGCTCTTTGGATAGCCCGCGATTCAAAGCTTGCTCGGCATTGGGGAAGGGGATGTGCCAGAACAAGTGAAAGCGGATGTTCGGGCGGTTGAACATGCGGCGGAATTCGCTTGCCGTAGGGCTCACTTGGAAATCGTGCGTCGATACATACACGGGGTCGTCGGTTAAAAGGGAGTCGTGCAACTCGCCGGCCGCCTTGGTCGAAACGTTGCGGTAGCGGCGCCAGTCTTCCTCGGGATAATCTTCTACTTTTTGGAAGCTATTGGGGTGCGCCCAAAACCACCACACGCCGTTCGAGATGCGGTTGTACTGGCTCTCGTACTCGTTTGCGCCGATGTGCACCGGGCGAAACTTCCGGTTCATGCGCGGGTTCGGATAGTCGGCGAAGTTGTCGCCAGTCTGGCTGGGAAAAACCCAGAGCGCGTTGCGCGTATGCTCGACTACGTTGCCGATGGCCACGGGAGCGCCCATGCGGTTTACGAATTCGCTCTTATCAGGTCCGCCGTTGATGCGCTGCAGCGACGGCGTGTTGCTCACTACTACTAGGTTATCGGTGCGGCCCTGGGCCTCGAGTGCGCGTTGCAGGATGACGTCTCCCCGCGCATGGCCGGCGACGGCGATATCCGCGAGGCTGACCAGCTCTTGTGGCGTCGTTTCATGAAACACGACTGCAGCGATGCCGTTCGAAGAATCGCGCGCCACTTTCAACGCCGACTGATCGTTGCGGCTGTCGCCCATCACGAGAAATCCGCCCTCTTCCGCATCTTTTTCTGCATTCTCAACGATCGCGGCCTTGTGCAAAATCTCGGGGTGAATTTCGATGTTCGCGTTGCCGAGGTTCGTGATCGTGAGCGGCATCGCGCGGTTGTCTGAGCGCAGCAATTCCCTTTCGATGGTCTCGATGACGCGCTGTACCAGCAGGGGAGACCCGACCTTCGCCGACAGACGTTCGGGGTCATCCGACCGCAAGCGCTTTGCGGGGTCCAGCAAATCCAAGCTCAGGATACAACGGTGCGTGCCGTCTCCGGCGGGAATAAGACGCACATTGTGGCGCTCCAAGATTGTTGCCGCCCACTCCTCCTCAAATTCGCCGCGCAGCCCATCCATCAAATCTTCCATCTCCTTCGTGGCGAGCAAACGTTTACGCGGAATCTGCGGACTTAAATACTGATACGCGCCCTTCTCGTAAGCCACTCGTATGCCGCCCTGCAAATCCCCGGGCAAGTTCTGCATCAGGCGATCCACTTCGCTCTCGGGTTTGCCCGTGAGGAACGTCACCTGGTTGAGCGCAGACAAATGACCGCGAAGCGCATCAAGGGCGGAAGACTTAAAGGTAGTCGTGCCCGCGTCCACGAGCGAGCCGTCCAAATCGAGGTAGTACCGTCGGCAGTCTTGCAAAAGCACACGAAGGTCTTCAGCCGTATGCCCGATGCTGATCATGCGGTGATTGCGTTCCTGCAAATGCGTTTGCAACACATCCGTGGCACTGGGTATCAACGGGGATTCTCCTAGGCGTTCAATGGTCATGGGCAGATGGGGAATTTCCCAATTCATACGCCTTCCACAATCCATGTCAAATTATAGAAAAACAAACAATTTGATAAACTAATAAATATGTTTCATAAATAGCAAGACCATCCGCTCGACCTCCGAAAAACATCCGCTACTATCTGTTGGACCCATCGGGCCATGTACACCCCCATCAAGGACTACTTCCTCATCGGCGACCTGCAGACGGCCGCGCTGGTTAGCAAATCCGGCTCCATCGACTGGCTGTGCCTGCCCTACTTCGATTCTCCCAGCGTGTTTGCCGCCATTCTTGATGAAGAAAAGGGCGGCACGTTCTCCATGGATATGGAGGACTACCAAACGGCCGCGCACTATCTTCCTTATACGGCCGTGGTCGAAACCAAGTTCACGAAAGGGGATGGCGCCTTCACCATTCGCGACTTCATGTTGCCGCGTCCCACCGAAGAAGCGGTGCCGCACTATCTCATCCGCAAACTGCGCGGTATCAAAGGCTCGCACACGGTGAAATTCACCTTCGACCCGCGCCCCAACTATGCTCGGCAGCGGGCCGTCATTCAGGTAGAAGGCGCCACTTGCAGCGTCAAAATCGAGGACCGCACGCTATGGCTGCATCTGCCCAAAGATTCTCGCATCACGCCCCTCAGCAACAAAGGCGGCATCCATGTGGAGATCGACGTCGAAGAAGGAGACGTGAAAGAGCTGCTTTTGGAATACACCGTCGCCTCGCGCATCAAACTGCTCGACCGCGACATGGAGCAAGAGACCATCGATTTTTGGAAGAGCTGGATCACCGAGGGCAACTTCGAATTCTCCCGCGAGCATCTCGTGCGCTCGGCCATCACCATCAAGCTCATGCAGTTCTATCCGACCGGTGGATTGATCGCTGCACCTACGACTTCCCTGCCCGAAGAAATCGGGGGCGTGCGCAACTGGGATTACCGCTACGTGTGGGTGCGCGACGCAACCTTCACGCTCTACGCCTTCTACGTACTCGGCTTTACCAACGAAGCCAAAAAATTCTTCCGCTTCATCGAGAACATCGCCGAAGAAGCCAAGAGGTGCGAGGGCGACGAGTGCGATCTCGATCTTGCCGTGATGTACACGATCTGGGGCCAGCCGCTGCAGGGCGAAACCATGCTCGATCATTTGTCCGGCTACGAAAACTCCAAGCCGGTGCGCATAGGAAACGGCGCCGCCGAGCAGTTCCAATTGGACGCCTACGGCTCGCTCATCGACGCGTATTACTTCATGTCCAAGCGCGATCTCAAGCTTTCCGACAACGCCAAAGACATCATCCGCATGCTCGTGCGCGGCATTCAGACCCAGTGGCAAAAGCTCGATAGCGGCATTTGGGAGGTGCGCGGCGGCGACAAGCACTTCGCTTACAGCAAGATGATGGCGTGGCTCGGCGTGGAGCGCGCGCTTCGCTTGGCCGATGAACTCGGCATCAGCGCCGAACAAAAAGCCGTGTGGACCAAGTTGAAAGAAGAAATCGAAAACTGGATCTGGACGCAGTGCTTCGATGAAGAGCGCGGCACCTTCAAGCAGTATCCGGAAACCAAAGCGCAGGACGCGACGAACTTCATGTTCGTGCTGCTCTTCTTCTTAAGCCGCCACGACCCGCGCGCCAAGAAGATGATCGAGGAAACGCGCCGCGAACTCACCAAAGATGAACTCTTCGTCTATCGCTATTTAAATGACGACGGTCTCGAGGGAGGAGAAGGCGCCTTCGTGTTCTGCATGTGCTGGCAAATCGCCGCGCTCGCGGCAGTGGGCGAAGCGGAGGAGGCCGATAAGTTGCTGAAGCGCTTGGAATCGATGATGCCCGAAAGCGGTCTCATCGCCGAAGAAATCGACCCCAAGAACGGCGCCTATCTAGGCAACCATCCGCAGGCGTTCTCGCACATCGGCTACATCATGAGCGCGTATTACGTGCACCGGTACCGCAAGCAGAGCTAAGATTTACAGCTTCCTACTGCCCTGGTCGCGCGAGGGGATGCCGGTCGGATTCGGATGATCTTCGAACAGCGGACTTTGCGCGAATGCTCTTTCTGCGAGTGTGCGCTTGTCCAACACGTTTTCCACTTGTTCGCGCCAATAGACGAAGCCGTTCACTATTGCTTCCAGTTGATTGTTTTCATTCACGCGATACTGCTGTGCTTTGACCACAAAGTGGTTGTTCAGATCTCTCGGAGTAACAGTCGCGGCCACAGCATGCGCATCGATGCGCACATAACGCTTGGGATCCAATACTTCCTGAACCAGACCTTTGCTGATTTCCAACAAGCGCACTAATAGAGCCCTTTTATCAGCTTCCTGTGCTTTTTCTCTCTTTTCATGTGCGGCATTGCGAAATCCGAATGCATACGTCCTGCCGCCGAGCATTTCACCTAAATACCACCTTTCATCATCTAATTGCTTCTGAATTGTCGTTTCGACGGCTTTTTGGACGATCTCTGGTGCCTGCTCCAGCACGATGGTCTCCTGAACATCTTCTAAAAGAGTATCTTCTTCCACTTCTACCTTTTGGCTCAATAGAGCCTTCTTATCATACTCCAGTGTTTCTGCCTGGGATTCACGAGATTGGCCTAAAGGCATGGAGAGGAGTGTGAACCTGGTAGTATGTATATTCAACAACATTTAATTGTAAAAAGCAAATAGTAGGTTGTAATAATATTTGACATAATTACTAAATTATTACATAGATATAATAATGGCAGAAAAGGCAATAGGGCCAAAAAACATTTGACGATGGGCGAAAAAGCCTTACAATTCCCCGGTCACAGCTGGCTTCGATTGTGTTTAGAGCGCTGCCTGACCCGTTCTTCGTCTGTTTCTCCATGGTTGGAGATCAAGCGAAGGCCAGGTCGTGCGGCGGTTGCCTGTGTTCCTTTTTCCTCTTTTCTCCCCTGTCCGTATGGCCGACAAAAAGAAGAAGCCCGCCGCCAAAAAGCCAGCCCCCAAGGCCAAAAAGCCCGCCCCCGCCAAGAAAGCGGCTCCGGCGAAAAAGCCAGTTCCCGCCAAAAAAGTAGCCGCCAAGCCCGCTCCCAAAGCGGTCGAAAAGGAATCAGTCTCCGCTAAAGCTACGGCCGACAAGGCCCCCAAGGCCAAGGAGGCCCCCAAGAAAATCGCGACCGCCAAGAAAGCCGAGGCACCCAAGCGCTTAGGAGTGCGCGCGCAGTATGAGATGGATGTGGAGAGCGAGATTCTCCCCAAGGTGATCCCGCACCTCTTGCCGCCGCTCGGTCGCATTCCCGAGGGTTGCAAAGATCTTCCTGCCGAACTGCAGCCGGTGAAAGTGGTGGAAGATCGCGTGTTCCTCGTGGACGACGAAGGCATTTCCCACGTGCCCTCGCTCATCGAAATGCAGATCGAAAGCTACAAGTGGTTCCTCACGGAAGGTCTGAAGGAATTGCTCGAGGAAATCACCCCCATCACCGACTTCTCGGGCAAGAAGATGGAGCTGCGCATCCTCGGCCACACCTTCGACCCGGCCAAATACGATCCCGATACCTGCCGCCGTCGTAACTTGACGTTCGAGGCCGCGATGAAAGGCCACGTGCAGTTGATCAACAAGGAGACGGGTGAAATCAAGGAGCAAGACGTGTTCTTGGGATCGATCCCGCTCATGACCGATT
>CAYTNJ010000032.1:0-13262 GCA_964439155.1 uncultured Candidatus Peribacteria bacterium
CCCTTCGGGGCCGCAACACCCCCACCGCCGCCGTGGACGACTCCTTTCCACGCTGTCTGTACTTAATGTTTTGGGAACGTTGAACGCCAGAGGCCATAAAAAAAGCGCCCCACCGGGGGCGCTCTTCAT
Organism: uncultured Candidatus Peribacteria bacterium; assembly: GCA_964439155.1. Lineage (GTDB taxonomy): Bacteria > Patescibacteriota > Gracilibacteria > Peribacterales > Peribacteraceae > CAYTNJ01. Next base: position 130 of record CAYTNJ010000032.1, read on the forward strand.
TTCTTAAAGGAGAAAACCTTAGACCGACTTCTTGACCGTCGGCTTCTTTACCGGAGCCTTGGCTGCCGGGGCCGGAGCGGACATTTTGCTGCCGGGAGCCGGGCAGTTGCAGCCGGGCTTGCCGCAACCGCAGCCTGCACCACAACCAGATGCACAAGCGGATCCGCAGCCCATCATGCCGCCGCAGGAATCCTTGGCGACCATGAGGAAGACCAGGAGCCACACGAAGGCCGTAAGGGCCGGGGGCATCGTTTCATCGAGACCCACGCCGCTGAGCACGGGCTTCAGCAACATGCCTGCGGGGATGGAAGCGAGGGCGATACCCGACGTCCACACCGCGACCGAGCGGAAGACTCCTATCACGAACAGCGCGCCACCCACGATCATGAGGGCAGGCATCACGTACGACCAGACCGTACCGAGCATGGCCAAGGGGCCCAGGCCGTCAGAGACCATGAGCGAGTAAGAATCGAAATCCATGTAGTGCGTCATGCCGACGAACAGCAGGGACAAACCAAAGCTGATGCGCACGAGCATGCGTGCCGTCGCCTTGGGGGAAGAGGAACACATCATCATAAGGAGAGGTGAAAAAAGAAAAAAACGAACGGCAATCAGTGTGCAGGAAAAGGAGGGTTAACGGCAAGTCACGGGGATGGATCTTCTGTTTCCTGTCCACCTGTCCTATGATTCCCTCCCATGTTCGACCTCCTCAGCACCACCCCCCTCGGCCGCCGCGGACGCATCACGACCGCCCACGGCACCATCGAAACTCCCGTGTTCTTCCCGGTGGGAACCGGCGGCGCCATGCGCGGCATCACGCTGGAAGATTTGGCTTTGCTCGGCTCAGAGGTACTCCTCTGCAATACGTATCACCTGCACCTGCAACCGGGAGAAGAAGTGGTAAAAAGCGCCGGCGGCCTGCACGACTTCATCGGCTGGAAAGGCTCGATCCTCACCGACTCGGGCGGCTTCCAAGTATTTTCGTTAAGCGGCATCAGCAAAATCGAAGAACACGGCGTGCGCTTTCAATCGCACATCGACGGCTCTCCCCTCTTTTTGGGACCCGAAGAAGCGATGACGATTCAGCACAAACTCGGCTCCGACATCATCATGTGCTTCGACGAATGCCCGCCCTCCACGGCGCCGAGAGCAAAGCAGATTGCTGCGGTGGATCGCACGATCCGGTGGGCGAAGGAATGTAAGAAGATTCATGAGAAGTTGAAAGGAAACAAGAACTCCCCTCTCCTCTTCGGCATCGTCCAAGGCGGTCTCGAAAAAGATCTGCGCAAAAAATGCGCGGAAGAACTCGTGGCCATCGGCTTCGACGGCTACGCGGTCGGCGGCTTGGCCGTCGGCGAAACCGAAGCGGAAATGTACGACGTGCTCGACGTGGTCTGCCCGCTTTTGCCCGCAGATAAGCCGCGTTACCTGATGGGCGTCGGCAAGGTCGACCAACATAGAGAAAGCGTCGCCCGCGGCATCGACCTGTTCGACTGCGTCATGCCCATGCGCGAAGCACGCCACGGCAAAATTTATTTATCCGACGGACAAACGATTCCCATCCGCAAGACAGAATATAAATTCGATCACTCCGTCATCGACGCAGAGTCTGCGTCTCCTTACAGTCGCTTCCACAAAAAAAGTTATCTTCATCATTTAATCCGCAGTAAAGAAAGATTGGCGGATACGATCGCGTGCATGCAGAACATGGCGGTGACGCTTACGGCGATGCAGAAGCTGCGCGACAGCATGAAAAACTGATACATCGAAAACGCCCCCTATAGCCACGATGCGCGGCCATAGGGGAACTAAGGAAAAGAAACCTGCGAAATACGACGCGGATGCACTTGTATTCAATAGCAGCCGCGCACCAATTCGATCTTGCCGAGGTCGCCGGTCTGGAGAAAATCCGCGACTATTTGGTGACGCTCGGTGAGCATACCCAGTTTCTCGAAGCAGCCGATGACACATTGCAGATTACTAAGAAGCGGCTCCACATCCTCCGCAGTGACGTTGCCGTCTGCGATGCAGCGCATCAATTCGGCGAGAGTCTTCTGGCCTTGCTTGCCCTCAAGCATCCAAGGCCCCTCGGTGCAGACCGTCTCGACTATGTCCAGGTACGCCAGTTTGGCGATTTCGGTGAGCAGCAGGCGCTGAGTGGCGCGCATTTGTTGCCGAAAGTCATAGTCCGAAGGCTCATCAATCAGGCTCAGGATCCCCGCTAAACCAAGCAGGAGTTTGTACTGTTGCACGATCGTGCTTCTGAACTCATCGACAAACCTGGACTGATGACTGATGACTGGCTTGTCGATACAACTGATCCGCAACCAGTGAATGGGTAGTGTCCTGTCATCTCCGAGCGACCAGCGGACGATGGGAAGCTGTGGCAGTGCGTCCCGAAGCAGGCAGATGGTACGCGTCGACGTGATACCTTCGCCGACGTGATCCGGGATGAGGAGAACATCGATGTTCTCCAACGCATCGCGTATGGCACGGAATGCCTTGTCTGTCTCAAAGTCTTCGGGGCATTCGATGCACAGCTCCGCTACTTGGTATTCTGCCGACTCGAGAAGCGACCTTCCTTGGTCGATCCAGATCCGGTTGTCTACGATCAAAACTCGCATTTCGTTCTCCTTTGATAGGTCCTTGCCCGTTCTTCGCATGGTTTCAATGATCCGATCCCATGCAAAAGCAACAGGACCCGGGCATCGTAGAATGATTTTGCGTTTTATCAACCCCCGCTTACTTCTTGATGCCCAAAATCTTGATCACCGTGTGATCCTGCCTGTGACCCTTCACGCGGGTGAAACGCTTGCGGCGGCGCATGCGCACGACGCGGATTTTGTCGTCGCGGCCGTGATCCACGATTTCCGCTTCCACGGACATGCCCTCAATGAACGGGGCACCCACCGTGAGAGTTTCTCCATCGGAGAGCAGCAGCACGTTGCCGAATACGATCTTCTTCCCCTTTTCCGCATCTTGCAGCGGAACGGTGAGAGTGTCTCCTGCGGAAACCTTCTCCTGGAAGCCGGCGATGTCGACGATGGCAAACACGGTTAAAATGGAAAGGAAAGCCCGGCCAGTCTAGGGAAAGGGTTACCCGGGTGCAAGAGCATTCCTAACCGGCCCGCCGGAAAGCAAAAACCCCATTGCCGCGGCTTATCGCTTTCCGAGTAACGCGCAGGCTACGAACACCGCAAGCGCGGTCAGTACGATCGTGCCTCCGCTGGCCAGACCCAAGTAAAACGACGCCGTGAGGCCCGTGACTACCGAGAAGAGCGAAAAGGCTACCGCTAAGGCCAGGGTGCGACGAAAACTGCACTTTAGCTGCATGGCGGAGGCGACCGGGATCACCATCAGGGCGCCTACCAGCAGAACGCCCACCACTCTCATCGTCAGGGCCACCGTAACGGCAGCCAGACAGACCAAAAGCAGGTTTAAGAAGCGGACGGGAAGGCCGCTCGCGATCGCCAGGTCTTCATCGTGCGCGATGGCGAAGAATTCTTTGTACAGCAGGATTACGCTCAGGGTGACGAGCAAGCCGAGCGCGGAGATGAGCAACAAATCGGCGCGTGTGACGGTGGCGATGCTACCGAACAAGATGCCGTGCAAGTTGGCGCCGGTGCCGCCGAGGCTCAAGAGAATCGATGAAATCGCGAGGCCGCCCGAGAGGAAAATCGAGAGCGCCGTCTCACCCAATAATTTTTTCCCGAAGCGCAGGCTTTCCACACTTACAGCGGTGAGCAGCGATGCCGCGAGCGCGGTTAAAATCGGCTGCACGCCCGTGAGCAATCCCGCGGCCACGCCCGCCAGCGCCACGTGCGCAAGCGTGTCGGCCATGAACGAGTAGCGGCGCACCACCAGGAACATGCCGATCATGGGTGCGATCACGGCCACGAGCACGCCCGCGAGGAACGCTCGCGTCATGAACTCGTACTGGAACATTTCTAGAAAAAACATGATCAGTGGTGGTGATGGTGAGCAACGGACATCGCGCGGTCGCCGTATAATTTTTTGAAGGCATCGCCGTCCGCAAAGCAGCTCGCGTCGCAATGATCGAGCACGGTGCCGTTTACGCACAGCATCGACTCAACGCCCTTGGAGAGCGCTTCGATATCGTGCGACACAACGACGATGGTCATGCTCATATCTTTGTGCAGGTGCGACAAAAACGCATCGAACTGATCGCGCGAGGGCAAATCCACTCCGGTGGACGGCTCGTCGAGCAGTAAAATCTCCGGCTCGGCCGCGAGTGCGCGGGCGATGTACACCTTCTGCGATTGCCCTCCCGAAAGATCGCTGATGCGCGCTTTGCGATAGTCCTTGATACCGGCGGTGTCGATGGCCGCTTCCACGGCGCGCGCGTCGTCTTTGCCGTAGCGCCGGAACAATCCCAGCTTCGCCGTGCGGCCGCTGCGTACGATTTCCTCCACAGTGGCCGGAAAAGCCGCTTCCCGCTGCGATAATCTCTGCGGCACGTAGCCCACGCTCGAGCGAATGACCGAAGGCTCGGCGGGTTTGCCCATGATGGTGATCTCCCCCGCCGTCGGCTGGAGAATGCCGACCATCAATTTGAGCACCGTCGTCTTGCCGCCGCCGTTTGGGCCGACGATGCCCACGTAGGAATTTTGCGCGATGGTGAATGTGACATCCTTAAGCACCTCGCGGCCGTCATACGCAAACGCGACGTTGGTAAAGGAGATGACGGGCCAGAGAGACGACAGATGGGTCATGAGCAGTGCAGCGCGGAACGGAGAGCGCGAAGGTTCTTGCGCATCAAGGAAAAGTAATCCTCCCCCGCATGTTGCTCCTCTTTGGTCAAACCTTCTATGGGAGTCAGCACGGCGGTCGTGACGCCGGTCTCGCGCGCGAGCGTGTCGGCAAGTGCGGGTGACGCGAGCGATTCGAAGAACACGACGTCGATATCTTTCTCGCGAATGATTTTGGTCAGCTCGGCAAGGCGCGCGGGTGACGGCTCTTCCTCAGGAGAAAGCCCGGCGATGGTATGAATCGTAATGCCATACGCGCGACCGAGATACGAGAACGCATCATGGCCCACGACGATATCGCGCTTTTCACAGATCTGCAGTCCTTCGCGGAAATCCGCATCGAGCGTACGGAGCGCCGTGCTGAAACCGCTCTCCCAAAGTTGATAGTCATTTTTGCCAGCTGGGTCGAGCTCCATCACCACGTCGCGCAGGCCCGCGGCCATGGCGCGCATGCGGTTGGGATCCAGCCAGACGTGAGGATCGAGGTCTCCATGATCGTGCTCTGCATGATCTCCCTCTTCCTCTTCTTCATGGTCCTCCACGGGCAAGGGATCGGCGTAATCGAGCAGATGCACGCGCGCCACCCCGCTCGCTTCCAAATCGGCATCGATGCGTTCCAACCAGGCATCCACGCCGCCGCCCATGCCGACCACGAGGGAAGAATCATACAAGCCCGCGATGGCCGAGGGAGAAGGCTCATAGTCGTGCGGCTCCACGCCATCAGGTGTGACTTGCGTGACCGTCACGCGATTGCCGCCTATATTCGAAGCCAGAAAGGCCACGGGATAAAACGTCGCGGCGGCGCTCAGCGTATCAGACGAAGAATCCGACGGCGGAAGACACCCGGCGAGAAGGACAGCCAATACCAAGGAAAAACGCTTCATGATGCGAAGGAGGAACGATTGCAGCCGCCGCAGATGCCCATGATCTCGCAGACGTGCTGGTGCGGTAAGAACGATGACTTTTGCGCGACGGCATTTTCCATGCGACAGAGCTCCGGGTCGCTGAATTCCTGCACTTCGTTGCACATGGTGCAGTGCAAAAAGCCGTGGTGACCTTTGGTATCGGGAATCGTGCAGAGGGTCAGATCGCCGTTACAGGGGTGGCGGTGCACCAAGTGCAGCTTTTCCAGCATGGCGATGATGCGATACACAGTGACGCCGTTTACGGCATTGCCGCGCGTGGTCACGTGCTTGCGAATTTCATCCACAGAGGCCGGGCGCTTGATGCGGCGCAGGGCATCCACCACCAACCGCCGCGGCTGCGTGTCGCGCAGGCCATGCTTCTTCAGAACGTCGGCTATGCGGTCTTCTTTCATAGAGGAGGAGGGTTTTCCACATCGGCAGTGGGAGGTGACTATAGAGCAACCGATTTACTAAAGCAAAACTTTTGCATTAGATACTTCGTACCAATAAGAGTTATCCCCGTGCAGTGTGGAAAACCTGTTTTCCCTTATGTATAAGCCGATACAAGGCATTCGAGAAAGCAACCGCCCTAGATAATCGCCACACAAAGTGCCGCCGAAGGCCATGGCAACTACTATCGCGTTCGCCCGATGGTTGTAGCCTGTTCGCTATCTACCCCTGCCGGACGGAGCTCGGTTAAGAGCGCAGTCTGGCTCCCCCATTCTTTTCATGTCCACCTCTCTCACCCGTCTGGCCGCCGGCATCGCCGCGGTATCGTTTTTCATCGCCCCTGCCTTCGCCGAAACTTCCGCCTCGGTCGGCGCGCGCGGCAAGGTTCGCGCGGAAGCGAATGTGCAAGTGAACTGCGGCGTACTCAAGACCAACTGCCTCATCCGCAAAGGCGTCAAACCCAGCCAACGCGAAGCCAAGAAGAAGGCCAAGGCGATCATCCGCCGCAGCGATTCCTCGGTGCGGGTGCGCATGGAAATGAAGAGGAAAATGGAGATGGAACGAAAGATGAAAACCGGCACTGGCGCGACCAAGAGCGAGTAAGCAAAGCGTCGCCTACGCCGTAAAAACCCCGGCCGTCCGGGGTTTTTTGATGAACGGCGGAATGTCTTGCTCGCTTCGTCCAGGCCTCGTGGTGCGCATTCGCGCGGATGTGCGTACACTGCGCGCATGGTCGACCTCGGGTTACTGCAGTGCCCGACCTGCCGCGGCGCTCTTAGGGAACGCAGCGGCGAGCTCCACTGCCCGGCATGCGCCGTCTCCTATCCCCTGCTGCAAAACGCGGTGCCCGTGTTCGTGCCGGCCACCAAGCAGCACGCTGTGCCCTCGCACAAGCGGCAACGCTCTTCACTCAGGCGCGTAGCCAAAAACTTAGCCGCCCCGCACCACTCGCTCTACTTCGGTTCGTTCACTCCTTCGTACGAGGAAGGAAAAGAACTGCAGACGTTTTTGCAAAGCCAGGGCGACGTGTCGGTGCTCAACATCGGCTCGCTCTCCAAGAACATCAAGCACATGCACCCTGGCATCATCAACTTGGATATCGCGCACTACGCGTCCGTCGACGTGGTCGGCGACGCGCACGCACTCCCCTTTCGTGACGGCTGCGTGGACGTCATCCTCTTTAAAAACGTCCTCGAGCATATTCGTGACCCCGACAAAGTGATGGAAGAAATTTGGCGCGTGCTCAAGCCCGGCGGCACGCTCTACATCAAAATCCCCTTCCTGCAGCCCTTCCACGCCGTGCCCGACGATTTCCAGCGCTACACCGTAAGCGGCATCCGGCAAATGTTGAAAGAGTACGAAGAGCTGAACTTCGACATCTCCGTGGGCCCGGGCTCCATGCTCTCCTGGATGCTGAGGGAATGGCTGGCCGTCCTCTTTTCCCGCGGCAACATGACGCTGTATCAAGGAGGCCTGCTCGTCTTCGGCTGGCTCACGTTCTGGATCAAGTACACCGACTTTCTCTTTTTGCGTAACCCGCTGGCCAACCGCGTCACTTCCGCCTTCGTCGGATTTTACCGCAAGCCCGCGCCGATGGTTTCGCGCAAGGATTGATGCATACAGGCACTGGCTCACGGCGGAGCAGGCGCTGTATACTCGGCTAATGCGCACAAGAGACGACTGGATAGCGACATTGCGAGGCATCACCAAAGGGCATTTGCAAAGCGACCAAGCCGACAGAGCAGACATGTACGACGTCAGCTTCAAAGTGGTAAACCTGCTACGCGACAAAGGCATGATCCGCGAGGGAGACAACATTTTGGACATGGGCTGCGGCAACGGCCGTTACGCTATTGCGCTTTCGGAGCTGCCGGTGAACTACGTGGGTGTCGACGTCATCGCCGAGAGCGTCGATTTTTGCAAAGAAGCTTTCGCGGAATACGGAATCACTTTTCATCACATGGATATCCGTAACGGCTTTTATCACCCGAGCGGCGCGATCGATCCGGAGCAGGTCATGTTCCCGGGAAAAGAGTACGACCTAGTCATCGCCCACTCGCTCTTCACGCACTTAGAAACTCTCGGAGCATGCAAACGCTATGTAGAAGAAGCGCTGCGCGTGCTCAAACCCGGCGGCCGCTTTTTTTCCACCTGGTTCCGCTCGCCGCCCAACGCCCTCTCCTCCTCCGGGCAGCGCACGGTGCTTGCCGAAGCCGATATCCTGAATCTGCTGCAAGGCTTCACCATCAACCACACTTGGGGCGGCCTCACCGCCGAATTCCACGATCAATGGATGATTTGTGCAACGAAAAGGAGTTGAGACAGGAGAAAAAGAAGTGTCGTCTACGCTAAAACTGTCGCAAACTTTCGACACCCACGACTCGGTCAAAGCGCCTTCCGCCGAGCAGCAGCGTGGGAATCTTGATCGTCCGAATGGTTTTTTCGACGATCATGCGCTGCGCATTCAAGCGGTCATGGATGAGCGGCGAAGAGGCGGCACGCGCGATGTCTTGTATCTGTTCGGCCGTGTAGCCGATCTCACCGAGGAGAGTGTGCAGCATCCGTTCGGCATCGTCGGGGGTAAAGCCCATGGCGAACATCGTCTGGAGATCCACATCGTTGCCGCTCGGGTCGGCGAACATCTTGTCGATGAGCTGCCAATCGGGCGGCACCAAACGATCATTCCGCGGGAGAGGAACGGTCTTTACCGCTTCGATGTACGAGGCCATGAGGAAAGAATGCGGGAATTTGTAGCCCCCCGTTCCCGCTTTCGGAATCGGGAAAAGAAGATAGGAAACGTTCTGCCTATCAAAAACGCCGGCCGCATGCAGGTTGCCCGTGAGCTTTTTGCAGAATTTACAACTGGGATCGATGATCTCCAGCGCGTAAGGTTTCAGTGGATCAAGCGGATGATAGAACGTCGCCGTGGGGCTGAGATACTCTTTGGCATCCCAGTGCTTCAAGCGATCGGGAATGCGCAAAACGGTTTCCCCGAACTGGACGAAGGGAGACGTGATCCACGTTCCGACTCTCCCGGTTTTCACGGCCTCAACCAAAGAGAGCGATGCCTGGTCGATGCCGCACGCCTCGCCCGAGAGAGAGCAGGACTCGGCATTGGAAGGATTGCAGGTGTCGTACACCCAAAGATTGAGACCCGCATGCGCCATATACAGCAGGCTCCAAACGCTCAGCACGACGAACACGAACGCCAGCCAGTCGAACCAGCGATCGAGAAAGCGCGTGAGCCGCGGATGCTTGAGAATCAACTTTCCCAGGATCCTGCCCTTCACCTCTTCGCTGAAATCGATATCGCATGGACGAAAGGTCACGCGCCTGAGCACACAATGCCACGCCTTGCCGACGAGCGGACGATAGGATGCGGAGAAAATGCCGAGCACGCAGAACACGATGAAGGAGGCGATGCAAAACATCAGAGGGAGGAAAGAATGTGCTTGAGCACGTCACACAAGCGCTGCACGTCGTCGAGCGTGTTATGAAGACCCAGGGAAACGCGAAGAAGGGGGGGAAGCTTTCGCTGATGCACAAGATAGGAGTGGCAGCAAAAGTAGCCGCTGCGACACAGAATCTTCTGCTCATCCAAATAGAGAGCGAGCCTGTGGGCATCGAGTCCGTCGACGGAAAAACTGACAATCGGACTTGGTCGCGCGGTGAGCAAAGACAAACGCGGAAGATGTTGCATGCCGGCGAACAGCGCTTCCGACAGTGAATCTTCGTACTGCTTTCTCGATTGATCTGCAGGCGCATACTCTTTCAACCATTGCATGGCCGCCCGCAGCCCGATGATCCCCGCCCAGTTCTGCAGCCCCATTTCCAGCACCGAATGGGCTTCTTCTCCCGTACGCAGCAGCGTATAGGCATCGGTCGTCACATCCGTCACCGTTCCCCCTCCGATGAAAAACGGCTCCAACGTATCAAGCAGCGAGCGCTTGAGAATGATAAACCCGATGCTCGGGCCGTACATTTTGTGCCCCGAACCGAAGGCGGCGTCGAAGTCCACGCCTCGCAGCAGCTCGACGTCATGTGCGAATCCCTGCGCGGCATCAAGCAAGAGAATGCCCCCCGCCCGATGCACGTCGCGCGCCAGGTCTTGGAGATTTCCCGGCGTTCTCCCGTCGATGTTCGACATGGTGTTGATGATCACGATGCTCCTTGTCAGATCCTTGGGATCATAGAGCAGGCTGCCGTCTTCCGCCCGGGAAAGCACGAGACGCTTCTTCCCGTTTTTTTGCGCCCAGGACAGCGTTGGAAGAAACACGGAATTATGTTCGATGTCGGATGTCACGACGGCATCGAACGCCGCAACCGGGAGCTGATGCAAAACAAGATTGATGCCGTACGTGGTATTGAGCGTGAAGGCGACCGCATACTCCGAGGATGTTTTTTTCACCATGTCCAACAAGAGCGACCGGGCTTCCTGCACTTTTTGATCGACCTCCATACCCCAGCGATACTTCACCCTGCCGCCGCACGCATTGGTATGCAGGTAATAGTCTCTTTCCGCGTCAATGACGCACTGCGGCCGCATCGTCTGGCACGCAGAATCGAAATACCCCGTGTCCGCGGGCAAATAGGCGAAGGAGGAATCGCGGGTGCTTCCAAGGCTAGACGGCGTGGATTTCTTGAAGAACATTGCATGAAGAGCATAACAGAAAGAGGAAAAACAGACTATGAGAATGCAGGGGGAAAGGTGGTGATGTCCGGGGCTGGCATATGCTCTACGAAAATGCGTCACTGTTCTTTGTACTTCTACGAGAAGGGTTGGCCCCGAAGGGGGCCCATTGGGTGAGATGCTTCTTCCAATCAGAAAACGGCGAGCCCGGTTCGGCAAGCTCACCACAGGCTCCGGCGAGTCGGGATGGAGGATGTGCGTTGGCGTACGGAGGTGTTGGCTGCCCAGTTCAAACGTTATTATAACCGTTTTGAGTGATAAAAATTATTGGAAAGCTATGGACTACAAATTGCAAAAATTTCATCAATTATTTCTGGTAATGAATCACACTTGAATCTATCAGATTACCATCCTCAAAAGAGCTAATGATGTTCTGAAATTTATACGGATGCAGCAACTCATCGTTCATGGTTTTAATTTTAGAAATTGGAATCCACTTTGCCTCAAGAATATTGATATCAGAAATATGAATGTCACCGGAAAATTTGGTGGCATGAAAAATAAAATGCAAAGACCCAACACTCTTGCCACAAAAGATTTTCAAGAGGTGTGAAGGTTCTACATTTAGCCCCGTTTCTTCTTTTGCTTCACGAACTGCTGCCGCTAAAAATTCTTCACCTTGTTCAACATGGCCACCAGGAAAATTCCAAAGGCCATGCACTTTTTCTTTGCCTTCCTGTACAAGGAGTACTTCTTGTTTATCATTTACAAGAAACACACTCGAATAAAGTCTGATATCCATATGCGGTTATTATAATTGAACTATGGCTGGGGAGGAGGGATTCGAACTTTTTGGCTTGATGGTGAGCAAAAAAAGCCCTCATCTTTGCTCGTATCGTGAATGTTGCTCTTAAAGGATGGATGTACAAGGCACATCTTTCTGTCCAGACAGAAGTTGCGTCTCCTATACAAAAGAGCACCACCGTTGTTGGTGGTGCCACAGAACCCTGCTCTACGCCAATAAGTCTAGCGACGCTTTGCGTAGGGACCGTACCGGAGAAAGAGGAGAAACCCGATTACTCCAACGCCTCCGAGACAGAGGCCGAACAGCGTCCAGCCATACCACATGGCAATACCAGACAGGAGGAGTTGAACACACAGCATCGTCAGGGCAATAAATAACCAACGGTGCCTTCTACGTGGGTCTGGCTCTTCCCAACTCTCTGAATCGAGGCTGCTTTTGGACATCGATGGCCCTCCCAGCAAGTGAATGAGCAGGTGCGCTGGTCAGAACGACCAGCAGTCCACCCGGGACCACTGGCACGAGACCAGGCTGCCGATTCAAGCGCATGGGAAGAGATGCCGTCAATCAATTCGGATGAGATGGATCATAGGGCGGCAGCGTAGTGACCATGGCGATGAGTGATGATCATCAGCCGCTGTTGTGAATTGCGACAAACTCATTTGCCAGCAATTGTATGGTATCGCTCTGGATTTGGAGATTGAGAAGGCCCAGAATGAGAGTTTTTGGCTTGTCCTTGCGATGGCTGGGGAGGAGGGATTCGAACCCCCGAATGGCGGCTTCAAAGGCCGCTGCCTTACCACTTGGCGACTCCCCAATGCCGGGCGATAGACTACCAGAAGAATAAACCATCGCGAGCAAAACCGAACTGCCGGATTTGCTTATACCAAACGCCACAACGTGCAATCCATTTTCCTTTATATTATCGAGAATGATTATTGACAAGATTGCAAGGCAGACCTACTGTACGCCACTTTCTGCCAATCTCCCCCCTACTATTATGGTTGGACCTACCCGAGGTCTCCGCGCCGCAGCGCGTGGATTCGCGACCGCATCGCTCCGTAACGTCCTGATAGGCGTAACGGGATCGTTGTTGTTGCTTTTAGCTCTGCTGGTCTATGTGCCTGATAGCCAGGCAGCCGCATCCGGTGAGATCAACTGTAACCAGCCGTCCGCGGTTGGCCAGGTGATCACCTGCACGCTCGTCGTGATTCGCCCCAGCGGCGACACGGGAGCCACGCACATCAACGTGGGCTTCCATTTGAACGGCCCGCTCTCCATCGCGGGAGTCGGTCCTCACGGCCTCATTCCTTACTGCAGGAATGACGGGCTGAACGTGAACTGCTTCAACTTTAATCCCGATGCACCCGCTCCGGCGCCGTACATCAATTTGCCCTATGACGCGCGCATTCCGATGGTGTATGCCGTCAGCGTGAACGGCTGTGGCGGAGTGGCCCCGGTGTTCACCACCACGGCGAACGTGTACAACCAAAACTCGGCTTTGGTGCAATTCAACGTGCAACTCCCCGCCTGCCCCCCGGCAGCCACGCCCCCAGCGGCCTCTTCCGCCACCTCGT
>CAYTNJ010000033.1:0-10162 GCA_964439155.1 uncultured Candidatus Peribacteria bacterium
GCGAAAGCCCAGGCAAAGAGGTCGTCCATCTTGGTCACGTCGAGCTCTTGTGAGCTTGGCTTCAGGCCGTACTCAAACACCCGTCCTATCATCCCGGCGCCGCCGGTGATGAGCACGCGGTCGAGATCGAGCATGCTTAGGAATGAAGTGGAACCACCCGCATCGTGGGGAAGGGTACAAGCACTTCTGCTTCCTTGACGCACTGGCCCAGTTTCGCCAGGATTTCTTTTTCGTAATTCCAGGAGAGGATCAAATACGCGGTCGAAGGATCGGCCGCCAAGTCCTTCCAGGAGATGACAGGGATGTGAACACCCGGCGTCAACCTGCCCTGCTTGAGCGGCGTGTCGTCCACGATGCGTTCGATCAACTCCGGACCGATCTTGCAGGCATTTAAGATGACAACGCCGCGGGCCGGAGCGCCCAGGCCGACGATGCGTCCATGCTTCGCTTTGAGATCTTGCAGCTTCTGCTTGAGATCCTTCTTGAACGCCTCGACGCGTTCGCCGACTTTCAAGTACGTCTGATCGTCATGCACGCCTTCTTGTTCCTCGCGCTGCAACACCTTCGCCACATTCTCGGAGATGACGGGGTTCTCGCTGCTGTGCCGGGAATAGACCCTGAGCGACCCGCCCTGCGTTTCGATCTCCTCCACGTCCACGATGGTCAGTCCCGCTTGAGCGAACAGCGGCACGAGCGCCGTGAGCGAGAAGCAGTACACGTGCTCGTGGTACACCGTGTCGAACTCGCCTTTCAAGATGGTGGCAAACACGTGCACGGCTTCCATCACAAACGTGCCTTTGTCGGCCAGCACGATGCTCACTCCGCGCAGCAGATCGCGCACGTTCGGCGTGTGGGCGACCACGTTGAGGGCCATCATCACGTCGTAGCGGCCGTGGGAGGCGACCACTTCTTGGGCGGTTTTCACGCTGAAGAACGCGGCGATTTGCTCCACTCCTTTTTCCTTGGCGTAGGGCACCAGGTTCTCCGCAGGGTCCACGCCGAGAACGTTTGTGGTCACGTCACGGAACTTGCTTAACAGCATGCCGTCATTGGAACCGATGTCGAGGACTTTGGTCTTATCGGTGATACCTATCCTCGCCTTGAGCGTGGTCGCCAGTTCTTCCAAGTGCCGAATATTGGACTGCGATGCCGACGAAAGATGCTGGTAATGCTGGAACAATTCCGCGGGCGGCACGATGGTGCCAAGCTGCACCAGCGTGCAGTTCGTGCACCAGTGCACGTCCAGCAAATACGGGCGCTCCTTCTGCATTTCTTCTTTGGTGAGATAGGTATTCACCGAAGGCACATCGCCCAGGTCGAACATCTTTTTCAGCTTCGGCTGCCCGCAGCCCTGGCACTCGGTGATCACTTCGGCCCGAGCCTGCACCGCCTGCCTGGCGGGGAACTGCGCGGTATAGCGCATGCCCCACTTGGCGAGCAGATAATCGGCCAGCACGAAGAACGTTTGGAACGCGTAGATCGCCGCACCCTTGATGCTGTGCGACGTATGATCACCGCGGTAATCGGCTTCCACCGCCACCTCGGCGGCGCGCACGTTCAAGTACGCGGCCTGCGCGATGATCTGAAAGCTGAAGAGATAATCATTCGAATTTTTATGCAGCGGCACGCGCTCCAAAAACTTGCGGCCGTAAATGCGAAAGCCCGTGTGATACTCGGTGAACGGCAAGCGAAGAACCAACTTGTCGAAGAAGCTGAGTCCCCTGTTGGCCACGAAGCGGATGAGCGGCATGCCCAGCTCCAGCGCCTGCTTGGGATGGATGAACCGCGAGCCGATGATGAAGTCGTAGTCGGCCTGGATGAACGGCATGGCGTCGCGCAGCGCCTTGGGATCGAACTGGCCGTCACCATGCACTTCCACGATGTAGTCGGCGCCGGCGGCGAGCGCGTGGGCGATGCCCACTTTCAGATTGCCACCGTACCCGCGGTTGGGCGTGTGGCGCGTAAGCTCCAGGCCCAGCTTGGCCGCTTCTTCCTCGATGTTATCTTTCGATCCGTCGTCGGTGACGATGACGTGGTCCACCAAATCCTTGGGCAATTTGGCGTAGGCTTTCGGCAGCATCGACGCACAGTTGTACGTCATGATGACGGCCACCACCTTGGGGCGCCGCGTGCCACCCTGTGTTGCGTCCGTATCGGTCATGAGGCGACGAGTTCGGACTCCGGCTCGATTGTTTTAGGCGAGGAAGCGACCGACCAGCGGCTTTCTTTAGTGGAGCCGTAGAGGTTCTTAAGCAGAGCCAGGTTGTAGTAAATGGAGTCGTCTAAATTCTTGAGCACGCCCGCTTCCACCGCCTGCTTGATCTCGGCCACGCCGTCAGCGATGGACCGCTTGGGCTTGTAGCCGAGCATGTCGACGATCTTTTGGAACCGCACGTGGTAGGAGCGCACGTCCGTGTTTTCCACCGCATGATTCACGGTCACGGAGGGAAAGCCGCGCTGCACTTCTTCGGCCAGGCCGCGAATGGTGAAGTTGAGATGATCGCCGCCCACGTTGAACACCTGCCCGCGCACGGTCTTGGGTTCGGCGCGGATAACGGAGAGAATGGCGTCGGACGCATCGAGCACGTGCACGAAGGGGCGATACTGCTGGCCTAAGCCGTTCACGGTGAGAGCGCCGTTTTGGATGGCGCTGCGGGTCATGGCGTTCACCGCCAGGTCAAACCGCATGCGGCGGGACAAGCCGAAGAGGGTGGAAAAGCGAAGCACCGTGACGCGGAAATCGTTGCTGGAGAGTTCGAGCAGTTCCCTCTCGCTCGCGAGCTTGGTGAGCGCGTACAGGGTGATGGGTCCCGCATGGGAATGCTCGTCGAGCACGCGGCCGGTGGAGGCGCCGTACACGCTGCAGGAAGAACTGAAGATGAACTGCTGCACCTCCTGCGCTCTCGCCCAGCGGGCAAGGGCGGTGGTAGCCAAGTAATTGGTGCTGATGGTGGCGTCGGGATCAAGATCGGACGTGGGATCGTTGGAAATGCCGGCCAAGTGAATGACCACGTCGACGTAGCTGAGCAACCCCGAAATGCGCTCGATATTGCGAATGTCCTCGCGGTAAATATGCAGGTTGGGATTATTGGCCACGTGCGCCAAAGGCTCCTCGCCGAACACGAAGGTATCCACCACGCTGACCTCATAGCCCAGCTCCAGAAGCAAAGGCACGAGCATGCAGCCCAAATACCCGGCACCCCCGGTAACGAGAACATGGCGCCCTCGAATGTTGGGAGGAACATCGCGCAAAGTCATGGGCGCAGTAAACAGGACGGGCCGATGTTGATCAAGATTCACAAAGCCGTCTAGGCAGCCGCCAATCGCCCGCCTACACTGCTTCGCACTATGCGGCGCCCCGGTCTCCTCCTGCAAATCGCTCTCGCGGCGCTGCTCCTCCTGCTCCTAAACGGCAGCGCCCTTTCAGAGGTCGCCTTGTACGGCAGGGGGGATGCCTCCCTGATCGCCTCGACACAAACGGGAGAAGATGAGATGCGATACTTAGGAAAAATCCGGGAAGCCTACGAAGGCAAGTGGCTCATGGGCAATTTGTCGCTCAAGGAATACAGCCGTACCACCTACTCCCCGAGCGGCTTTTTGGAGTGGATTCCGGCGGCGCTCTTGAAAGTCTTCGGTGGGAACTTCGGCCTGATGCTGCTGGTGACGGACCTGCTCTGTACCGCGATCGTCATCGGCCTCACTTGGGCGTGGCTGAAAAAATTCCTGACTTCCCCGCTCCTTTTATGGGCCTGCATGTTCGCGCTCTTCTTCACGTTCTGGGGAGGATCGCTGAGCGGCCTGCTGCGCGATGCCGTTCCCAAGTTCGCCCAACCCTTCGCCAGCCTGTACGTGCTGCTGCTCGCCTTGCCCGGACGACACTCTCTCCGAGCGACCGCGCTGCGCTCCGCATTGATAGGCATCATGTTCTACACCTATCCGTACCATTGGACGCTCTTCCTCGGGTGTGAGGGTCTACTTTTGCTCTGGCAGATAACAAATAATTGGACGGAGATTTCGGCGCGCAATAGCAAGGCATGGATAAAAAACGCCGCTGCGTCCTTCTTGCCATTCGCCGTTATCGCCGCTCCCTACGTCCTCCTCAAACGCCAAACATTGGGCGCCCCGGAATTCGCCGACTTCTACTCGCGCTACCACATCGTCTTCACGCACATCCCGGCGGCGCCCAAGCTGCAGGCACAAGTACTCTTCGCCCTCGCGGTCCTGGTCGCGGCAATGCTCTACGCGTGGAAGATGAAACAAGAAAAACGCGACGCCCTCATCGAGCGCTATCTCCCGCTGCTCCTTCCGCTCGTAGCGATGATGGTGCTGCTGAACGCGAATATCGTCACCGGCAAAGATCCCGAGTGGCTGGGCCATGGCGGGCGCGTGATTTTGCCCATAGCCACCGTCGCCGTCTTCGCCGCATTCGAAAGAGTCCTGCGTACGAAGTTCTTCCCGCTCATCTCCGCGACGCTTCTGCTGCTGTTCGCCTCCCACGCGGCAGCATTGGCTCCCGACGAATGGCGGCGGGCGCACGAGCAGTATGACGCATGGGAAATCTCCGACGAACGCCAGGTGCTGGCATGGCTGAACGCCAACCTCCCGCCCGAGCAAATCATCGCCGCTCCCCGCTCGCTCTCGGAACTGATCCCCGTGTTCACCGATCACTACCTCTTCTTCAACGCCTCTGCCCACTTGTTCTTCGTCTCCTTGGACGAAATCACCGACCGCTACTTAGGCTGGGTCGGCCTCTATCCCTCTGATAAAGAACTGACCGAAACAGCCACGGTGATCGTCTTCGGCAACCACCCGGGGGCACAGTGGAGCAAGGAGCGCACGGTCCATAACCTGCTGCACCCCGATGAGCCATTCACGAAAACCATGGCGGACTACATCAGCAGGCAAGACTTGAGACGGCAGATCGATGAGGAGCATGCGAAGCCGGATGCGGCGCTCACGAAAAAGCGACTGGGGCAATATGGGACGGAGGTGGTGATTACGAGGACTGGGGAACCGGTGGCGGCGGAAGTTCTAGAAGGCTTTGAGAAACGGCAAACGATCGGAAAGTATGGGATTTGGCAGCGAAGTAGAGAGTTTTGAGTTGGCAGGCCGAAGGCTCACGATAGCAAACTCCGTGATCGAGGAAATGCTTGGATGGCACAAGATCCTCACACTATCATTTCCTCTTTTTTGAGAAACATCTTTCGCAATCGCTATCGTCCTGCTCCTCCGCTTCGCCGGCATCCTCTGGCGCGCACAGGATATGCGTCACAACATGCGTAGGCGGAACACAATGCTTTAGTGATCCTGCCGCTTCTACTGCCGTGTATTCTTATCATCGACATTTTCTCCGTCACACATGCGCCGTATCCTCTCGTCCTTCATGATCGCCTTCCTCCTGGCGCCGTCGTTCGCCGAAGCCGCGAACAAGGCGTACGTCTCGAATACGGGAAACGCGACCGTCTCGGTCGTAAACCTCGCGACGAATGCGATCGTGCGCACCCTGAACGTCGGCAATAGCCCGTGGGCCATCGCGGTGAGTGGTACAGGGGCGTACGTGGCGAATTTAGGAAGCAACTCCGTCTCGTTGTTCGACGTTACGGACGACACACTGGTCACAACGATCTCGATCGGATCCAACCCCTACGGCATCGCCATCAGCGGCACAGGCGTATACGTCACGTACGGAGGCTTCGGTGGAACCGTTGCCGTCATCGACAAAACCGACAACCAGATCGTGAAAACGATTTCCGTTGGCAACACTCCAATAGGTATCGCCGCCAGCGGTACTGGTGTCTTCGTGGCAAACGACGGGGGCGCTAGCCTCTCGGTGATCGACACGACCACGCTCACGGTGGACAAAACGATCACCGTCGGTACGGCACCGTACTACGTGGCGGCCAGTGGCACGGGGGTGTACGTCGTGAACTTCAACACCGACAACGTGTCGGTCATCGACGTCACATCGAACACCGTCGAGCGCACGGTGTCGGTGGGAGATCAGCCCGCCGGCATCGCGATCAGCGGTACGGGCGCGTACGTCTCGAACCGTGGCGACAGCACGGTCAGCGTCATCGATACCATGAATCTCCAAGTCGAACGGACGATCTCCGTGGCGGGCGAACCGGAAGGCATCGCCATCAACGGAACGGGCGCGTATCTCACGGCGCGCAGCGGCGTCGTGCAAATCATCGATACGTCGAACAACCAGCAGCAAGTGGAAGCCACGATCAGCGGATTCAGCACGCCGATCGGCATCGCGTTCGCCACCGACAACGTCACCGTCGCCCCGCATCTTTCCCTTCCCGCGTCCGTCAATGTTTGCGACGATCTCTCCGTCGATTACTCGCTCGGCGAAAGCCCCGCGGCCGGATCCGTCACGCTTCAATTCCTCAACACGAATACGCTGACGAGCACCATCCTGACGCTCAACAACAGCGCGACAGGCGCGACGTTCAACGTGAATCTCGATAGCTTCTTACCCTCTTCGAATGTCGTATCGGCTAACGCAAGCTCTCTCGATGCCGGTTCCTATACCGTCTCCGTATATTACCAAGATGCCTTCGCTAATCCCGTCGCTCACGACAGCGCGAGCTTAATCGTCAACGCCTGCGCGAGCGCGTCTTCGTCCAGTTCGTCCTCACCGCAAAGCAACGGCGGTCACCGTGGAAAGGGAACGAACATCGATCGCGCGATCGAAACGGCCCGCTCTTCCGTGGCACGTTCGCGCACGGGAACGCTGGGCACGAGCGAGACTTCGTTCAAAACGCGCACGTGCAAGCGGGTTCTGCGCTGGTTCCGGAACGAGGAGAAAATGCTCACTCGCGCGAACGAACGCCTCTTAAAGCGTTTCGGTTTCCAATGTCGATAAAAAATGTTGGCAGGCCCAAGTTGCCGAGTTACGAACCCCGCCGTGCAGGCAATTGTCGGCTGGCACGCGGAACTTCGAGGCTTCAGATGAAGGCTCCCCGGCCGGACAATCATTCATCCGGACCTCCGCTTCAGATGGGTGTAACGAGTTGCCGCTCGATGACGAGAGCGCCATCACCGAGTGCGACTTCCAGCACGAACCCGTGCGGAAGTACTTGTCGGAAGCGTGGAGGGGCGGGAATGGCCGCGTACTATGAACTGTGTGTCAATTGTCCCTCTCAGCGAACCGCACCGAGGTGCTGTATGACTTCCAATAAGAACCCGGTCGAACAACCCTCTCCCGTGGCAAGCATTCAGGATCCACAATTGCTGGCGATTCTGAAGGCGTTCGGGGCGGGCGCACACGGCCTGACGCCGCGCTGCTGCGAGTGCATCCGCGACTTCGTCATGGCCCACTTCCCCGAATCCGCCCGCAACGAGCAACTGGTAATTGCCGGTGAACTTGGCGAGATCATCCGCCAGGAATCGTGAGGCTGCTGGTGGCATTTCATGAGCACCTGACCGGGCAGACGGGGCAGCCCGTCTCCTGAGCCTCACTCCCTCGCTCAGGGGGAGCGGCGAACAATACTCTGTACTTCATCTCCTCCGACCGATAGCGCATCGCCGTCCCCAAAGCCAGACCGGATACCGGTTCTCCTTGGAGAAAACCTGTCCTAATATCAAGTGGACGAAATCGTCGAATAGCAGTTTGTTTGTTGCGAGCCCATCTGTATTCTGGGGTCGTGCGTCTCAAACTTCCGATTAGAGGGTGGATGCCGTACGCTAGTGGCCTGATAGGTTTAGCCGTCTTGACCTGTCTGCTCCTGGTCATCCCCGCCTTTCTCACCACCAACGACAGGCATCAGACCGACGAGTTTCTCATTACGAATTACCTTCAACACAAGGAGGATTTCGACAGGCTCTACCGGATCGTCACAGCGGACGGCAGGTTCGCTCGCAGTGGGCCTGACAATGTGTTCGATGCTCGGAATCATTCTCCTTTCGCCCCGGCACGCCCCAATCTCTCAACAAGAAAGATGGAAGAATACCGTCGCCTCTTGAGCGAGACGGGTGTCAGATACGGCCTGGAGGGGGATGTGTGGCCGACGGGAGACGAGGGCAAACTGCCAATTCATTTCATTGTAACGCGGCGCGGGTTCTGGCTCTTCGCTTCGTCGAAAGGGTATGCATACATGACGTATCGCCCGGGCTACATTGTCGCCGATCTGGATAAGTACGCCCGTTCCCCCCATGATGGACTGACCTTCTACCGCCACGTCGAGGGGAATTGGTATCTGTTCCATGACAACCAAGGGTTGTAAAGGCCGACGGTTGCACGATCACGTGCGGTCACCGACCCCTCGCAGGCGGACCGACCGCAGCGAATGCCTCCTGCACCTGCCGAGCCCGCCCATGCGGGCTTGGCAGTCAAAACAGGAATGGTGTTATTGCCCCTGTAGGTTGAACAGCGTCCTCCCGTGGCCGGAGGCATCGTCCCAGCGGAACTTCTCCGAAAGTTCCAGCAATTCGCGAACACGCATCCCCTCGGCGAACTTCTCGCCGCGGTTATCCGCACGGATGTCCGGCAAACTCCAGCCCTCGGGATCCCGGCCGAACCAATACTCAATCTGGTCCCACGCCTCCTTCCCATACGTGAATGACTCCGGGAGAAGGAACCCCCCGCTGAGGTACTGCAGGTACGCCGTCTTCGTGAAATGCATCACTTTGTCCCAGCCGTTCGTGGTGTCGGTGCCGACAAGGCGAACGTAGGTATCCTTGTACGCAACCCCATGCTTCCCGCCCGATACCTCATCGAGTAGCTTGAAGGCGGCCCCGTAGTTCCCACCCGTGTGCCGAAGGGCCACTTCAAACAGGTTTCGTGAAATCTCATCGTAGTAGTGTGCGGGGAAGTTGTCTCCGTACCGCGCCGCGTCCCGCTCCAGACGCTCTATTCCTGCCTCGACGAGTGGGTGACCCTTCGCCTCGCGATCCGCACCGGTCGAGCCGTTCTCGACTCGGAGGAGTTGTCGCGCATCTGCGTTGGCTGCGACGTAATACGTGTCCGCCACGACCACGACGACAAGGAGCGCGAGGACTGCCGCGATGCCGGGTGCGCCTTCCGCGTGAAGGCAGACGACACGCACAACCTGTTTGCGGAACTGCTGCGAAGCGCGCGGCCGACTGAGCCGCTGCTCAAACTCTTCCGAGAGGTGGTGCTCAGGGTGTGGGACGAGCGGGTGCAGGCGGCCCAGGCGGAGAAGCAGGCGGGGAAGAAAGACGCGGCGAAGCTGGAAGAGGAGAAGCGGTCGATCCTCACACTCATGAAGCGAAGTGCGGACAACCTCATCCTGCTTGGCGAACTGGAGAAGGACTTCGCTCGCGTCGATGGGGAGCTGAGCCTGAGCCGGGTGGCAGGAGAGCCGTGCGAGCTGGAAGCGTACGACAAGGAGAAGGTCGTGGACTTCTGCATCGACGTGCTACGTCGGGCTGACGAACTCTGGCGAAAATGGCCTGTGCAAGGGCAGAACAAGCTCCAGCGCCTGGTCTTGCCGCACGGGGTGAGCTATGACGAATTGCGTGGTTGTCGAACCCCTCGACTTTCCCTTGTATATGGGCTGTGCGCGAATCCGCATACCCTTGAGACAACGATGGCAGGCCCACGGGGAATCGAACCCCGGTTCTCAGGCTGAAAACCTGATGTCCTAACCGCTAGACGATGGGCCCATTGGAAAGAGCAGCTTTTAGAAAGCACGGGAAAGGATAGCGAAAAACGGCGATTCGTCCAGATGGGATCTGAGGCCGTTTTACAGGTCAGGACGGCAATTTGAGGGACTTTGCTACCATGTCCCCATACCAAAGCCCAAACCCTCCAACGTGTCCGCTTGCATCGCCGCCGCGCCCAAGGAGGCCCAAAAGCACCTGCGCGAGCTGCGCTCCATCCTCAAAACCGTGGCACCCAAGGCGAAGGAATGCCTCAAATGGGGATCGCCCGTATTCGAAGGAACGCGCATCCTCTTCGCCTACAACGCCCACAAATCGCACATGAATTTCATGCCAACTCACTCGTCCCTGGCACCGTTCAAAGAAGAATTGGCAGACTACAAAACCGGCAAAGACACGATTCAATTCCCCTACGATCAGCCGCTGCCGAAGGCGCTCATCAAGAAGATCGCCGAGCACCGGGCCAAGGACGTTCGGGTGAATGGGGCACTTTGGATGGGGTGAAAAGACGGATGGTCATTCCTTGCATAAA
>CAYTNJ010000033.1:10172-13010 GCA_964439155.1 uncultured Candidatus Peribacteria bacterium
TTTTCCCAGACCTTTCACCCTATCGGAGGAAGAAAACGATGACGACCGCATGGAGACAATCCCTGCTGACCAGCCGCCCCAGCGGCCTCGAAGAGTATGCGAAGAGCCTCGCCGACTGCCCTTCAACCGTGTGGCTCAGTGGCACTATTGCAGACATCGCCATAGCGCCCATCAAGGCACTGGGGATGCTCCACCTGCGCACTGCCATGGTCACCAAGCATGGCCTGGCCACGCCGACCCATGATGTGTTCGACCGTGGCGTCATGCTCGGCCTGGAAGTAAAAAACAAGCCGTGGCAGTTCACGCGTTTTTCGCAGCGTGAAGAACCCCGCCTGGTCTTGGCCAAGCCCGAATGGGACGGTGCTAGTCTGACGTACACGGCACCCGGGATGCATCAATCACTAGAACTGCAGTCGGACGAATTGCGGTGGGGATATTCGCCTACCGCCCAGGTCAGGATGACCACCGATGACGATCTGCATGACGCTCATCCGTCGGGAGGAAAAATTCGATCATGGCTGCTGGAGTTTCTCGCCAAGCATTCCACGGGCGGCTACGACATCAATGACGTGCACGTGCTGGTCCGGCCTTGGCACTTCAACCGCTTCGTGAAAGACCGCCATCGCTGCGACATCGACGCGCAAACGATGTACACCGACGGCGGGCAACTGCTTGTAGCATCCGCTTCCACGCTCGCCTGGATGAACGAGGAAATCGCAAAAACCAAGGAAGGATTCAAGCCCCTGGACATGGAAGCATTTCGGCCGAACATCGTGCTAAGCAAACTGCCGCCGAACATGGAAGACGTGATCAAGAAGATCAGCATCGATAAGCACCGGATGCTCTTCGGCGGCCTGTGCGTACGTTGTCCCGTGACCCAGGTCGATCAGGCAGCGGGAACGCGACGGAGTGACAAGCAACCACTCGCCTGGCTCGGCAAGCACCGCCCCGCCCGCCCCCCGGAGAACACGAGCAGCACGTTCGGCGTGAATTGCGTGCTGGAAGACGGGGACGAGCGATGGAAGCTGCACGTCGGTGAAGTGCTTGAGGTTGAGGAGGAAAAATAGCGTCAACACGACGGCGCCAGTGACTTTGTTCACTGGCGCTTTTGCATGATGCAATTGCTTCATCCCTCCAACACCTTCTTCAAGCTCTCCAACAGCGTTTCCCACATATGCTGCGAATGTGCTTGGGCTTTCTCGTTCGCGTTGTTGTCCTTCAAAAGCGTAATCGCCGTGCCTTCTCCTCCTTCGCTCAGCGTGTAGGTGAGCGTGTGGTAATTTTCCGGGGCATCGGGCTTGCCGGTTAAGGGGCTGAAGTGCGTGCACTGGAACGTCTTTTCCGGTTCGATTTTCAGGATGACGCCTTTGTCCTCGTAGGGCTTTCCTTCCCATACGCCCTTCCACACGATGGGGCTCCCCTCTTGCCAGTCGGACACGACATCCGTGCCGAACATGTAGCGCTTGATCATGGCCGGGCTGGTGAGCGCGTCCCACACTTTGGCCAGCGGCGCGGCTACCGTGATGTGCACTTTGGCGACGAGTCCTTTATCCATAGCTGCACCATAGGCCCATCACCCAACCGAGCAAGCACTTGGGAGAGTTTTCTTTGTCTCTTCCTGCATTAGGGAAAATCTCCCTCTCTTTTTTTCTTGCTCAACGACCACGGTGCTGCGGTGATTTTTTTATCTCTTTCACCCATCTTCCATGCACAACCAATGTTCCGGCGGCAATGCTCCATGGGGCACGGCGCCATGATGGAATCCTGCGGCTGCAAACGCGGCTCCTGCGGGTGCGGTTCCTCCTGCTCCCAAGCCCAAGTGCATGCGTTAGATCACGCGGCTGAAGTAGAGCTCACCAAATTTCTTGACCTACCGGATCGCCAGTATCCGTTTCCTCATGAAGCATGTCGGGCGCGATCTGCTGTATTGATAGCTCAAGCATGGGCTCTTCAAGCATAGTAAGAGTGAAGAAAATGGATACAAATCTCACTTCTCTTCCATCCCCACGAAAACATCCGGGAACACGGGCGCCGAATCATCTTTCAAAGTGACGCGTCCGAGCACCTCGTTCAATTCACGCTGCAACTCTTTGCTCTTAGCCTCGGTGAATTCCTTGATCTTACCCTCGGGAAAATTGCCGAATTGCGTGGCTCCTATGCGCGTGCGGAATTCGTAGCACGACGCTCCGGTCGACAGACGATACAAACGGTCATGCGCATAGTGCCCGGCGCCGGCATCGCCCAGAGGGGCAAACATGCTGGTGGCGTAGCCCTCGCTTTCGCGGACGACAGGTTGCAGATCATCATAGCCTTCCGGCTGCGCATTCAGACAAGCCTGTTTGTCGGCCAGGTTCGGGCGTTTCACGATGCCCAGGCCCGCGCTCTCGAAATTGGTGCCCTCATACTGCTTGGCGTTGTAGTAGAGACAATAGCCAAAGCCCTGATCGCAGGCCGGAATGTACGAGCTCACGAGCAGTTGCTCGGGAGCCACCGCCAAACCAAACTGCGCGGGGTCATACGTAAATGCTATGACGTCATCGGAGACGGACAACCTTCCCGAAACATCGGAAGAATTCTGTGCTGGACACTCGGCGAACGCGCAGGAAGGACCCTCGCGGCCTACGAAGGAGCCATCGGGGCACATCTTCGCCTCCATCGTGCAGGCGACATCTCCGCCACTCGGGGAACCGGCGGCGCATCCTGCTAAGAGAACGGCGCTTAGAAGAAGAGAAGAGCGAAGGGGAAAACGCATGATTGGGGGGAAGCCGTTTTACCATGGCAGCACCGGCGATGTTACGCAATAAAGGAATCGAGAAAATGTAAGCATCTCCGGTGGCC
>CAYTNJ010000034.1:0-12708 GCA_964439155.1 uncultured Candidatus Peribacteria bacterium
TACTTCCTCATGACGCCTCTCACCACTCCGGCTACTTGCAGCTCTTCCAAGGCATACAGGTCCGGGTAGCGGGGGTTTTCGGCTTGCAGGTAGTACTTCCCCTTATCTTTTTTGAGGCGCTTCAGCGTGAACTCGCCGTCCAATACGCCCACCACGATGTCGCCCACTCGGGGTTCGATCCCGCGCTCCACGATCACCAAGTCACCCTCGTGAATGCCGGCGTCGATCATGCTTTCGCCTTTCACGCGGAGGAGGAACGTCTTGCTGCGATCGCGTACCAGATAGTCTTCCAGCGCTACCACTTCTTCCGCCTGCTCTTCCGCCGCCGCCGCAAAGCCTGCCGCGATGGGGCCGAAGAGAGGGAGTGTAAAGGGAGCGAAGGTCGTGGCTGCTTCCTCCGGCTGCTCGAGGATCTTGATGCGGCCCTTGGGATCTTTTTCCAGTTGTCGCTGCTTCACCAAGGCATTCACCACCTTCGCGATGGCGTTCTTGCTGCTCACGCCGAAGGCCGTGGCCAAATCGGAGAGCGAGGGCGAGTAGCCGCGCTTGCGTTGGAATTCGCGGATGTAGTTGAGCGTGGTCCGCTGGTGGGGGGTGAGAGTCATAGGCGCATGGTGGAAACGATCGTTCACCATACTAGGTGGACGATCGTACACAGTCAAGAGTTTTCTCTTCAGTCGCTTTTTGGTCTTCTTAGAGCGGATCCATGATTACGTCCAATTCCTTTTGGTTGTTGAGTTCGATGTAGGTGAGCGTCCACACCGTTTGCTTGAACACGTGCAGGTAGGCGAAGAAGTAGCTGGCCGCGAAGATGAGACCTATGCCTACGATGCCGGCGATGAGATAGCTGACGGTGGCCGACAAAAACAGCGCCAGCACGAAGCCGATGCCCATGATGATGACGGGGATGAGCAGGAGCATGAGGGCGTTTAGCAGAATGCGCAGCGAGATCACGAAGAGGAGGATCAAGATGAACATGATGTGCGACAAGTGGCTCAAGAGCAGTTTGTAGCTTTGGGCGATGCCTGCTGCGATGCTGGCTTTGCGCAGCACCACGGCTTCCTGCGCGAAGCCCGCGAAGAGCTTTAAGAAGTTCGAAATGCAGAAGATGGAGATGACGCCCACGATGCCCGCGTACTTTACCGAGCCGTCGATGTACCGCAGCATCAGCGAAATAGACGAGACCACCATGGGCCAGCCGCTCAGTACGAAAATCTCATGCACGGCGAAGATGGCGAAGAAGTTGTGGAACGCCAGCACCATGCCGCCCTTCACGGGCTCACCCCGGTACGATTTGGCGGCCAGGCCGATGATGGCGCCCTCGCAGAGGTGAGGCAGTAAGAATTCGATCAGAAGCAGGATGCCGAAGGCGATGAGGATCGCGTAGAAGGCGCCTATCGGTACGTTGTGGTACAGCCACTCGAAGTCGTCGAACAAGCCCACTTCTTCTCCTGAATAGGCGGCGTAGGCGAAGTAGGCTTGATAGCCGAGGAGTTTTACATTGAGGAGGGTTTCAAAGAACGCCGACAAAAAGCCCCAGCGTCGCAAGGATGTCTCCCTGGAGGTGATGGCCCAAGCTTGCGCGATGATTTCCCTGGGGGTCATGGTTGGGCGTCGGATTGCAGGAGGCCGCTTGAGCCGGTGGTGTCTTCCGAGAAGGCGGAGACATCCAACGCACCCGAGCCGGAGGTGTTTTCGGGCACGGTGAGCAGGCTTTGCAAATCCTTATAAACGAAGTCCTTGCCCAGCACCACCTTCACCGGCCCTTTCACGGCCATGGAGGAAGGAGAGGAGGGGTCGGCGACCGCAGGCAGGACGGTAAAGCCGTAGGTGTCATGAAGGAACGTCGTCATTTCTGCGTCTTGCTCGTCGGCTTGCACGTAAGAGGTTTCCTCATCGCGGTTCTCGGCGTTCTCGGTTTTTTCTACTTGGAAGCCGAAGCGGATGAACTCATTGGCCAGTTTCCGCGCGGTGCCGCTGGGAGCGCCGGCGTTGAGAATGTGGATCGTCGGGCGAGAAAGATAGGGGCTGCGCACGTTGATGAGCAGGTGGGCCAGCACTTGCAACTGCTTCCAGGTGACGGGATAAGGCGGAATCGATATCGGCAGCAGCACGGAAGCTCCGCCGAATTGGTCGCGCGGGGGGGTATACAGAAAGCCGCCCGGTTCTGCTCCTTCGCCGTAGAGAGAGTTGCTCGTGTTGAGCTGCATGGCGATCAAGTTGTCGTGGTCCAGCTCGGAGCCTACGTCGCCGAGGCCGATCAATTCCCTCAGGCTCATGGTCGTCTCCACGTGGTTTTGCATGATCTGCAGCAGCGATAAGATGCGGTTGGGGCTGGAGAGCGTGCCGCCCTCCTTCACCTTTTTGCCGAGCGACTGGATGATCTGCTGCTGGCGCGCCGAGCGGCTGAAGTCGCTGGTGGTGTGGCGGCTGCGGGCGTATTTCAACGCCGTTTCGCCGTCGAGCAGCTGCGGGCCTTTGCTAATGGAGAACGTTTGATAGCTGTAGTTGGGGCCCGGATACGCGGGGTCGACCAGGTCGTAGGGCACGTCGATATCCACGCCGCCCACCGCGTCCACGGCCTGCACGAAGCCGATGAAGTCGACTTTGATTATGCGGTGGATGTCTACGCCGAGCGTGCGACCCAGTTCCGCCGCCAGTTCCTTTACGGCCACGTCGGAGGCTTGCGCCTTCTCCATGCCCTGGCCGATCAATCTGTACTTATAATCGCGGTACAGGGAGTTTACCCGGCCCACTCCCATCTTCTCCGTTTTCATGAAGTATAAATCGCGCGGTATCGAGAGCAGCACTGCGCCGCGGCTTCCCTCGGGGTCCAAGCTCGCGAGCATCAGGGTGTCGGTCAAATCCACTCCCTGGTGGCTGTCGTCGCCTTGGCCGAGTAAGAGAATATTCAAGTGCCCGAACTTGTCGCGCGGCAACTCGGCGCCTGCGGAAGATACGACGGTGCGTAAATTCAGCACTTTGGTATTCACCAGCGCCTGCACCGTGCCCGCGATCAGCAGCAGCACGCAAAGCACGCCGGCCAAACTAAGGAACACGCGTCGCAAAATGATCATCCTTCTGCGGTGATGCTCTTCTTTCTCTTTGCGCTTCTCCCTGTGCGCCATCCACCATCGCGTGACGGGCTTGCCCGCCCACAGCACTACGTGCGCCAGGCGCTTCCAGGGAAAATGCCTGCGAGGACGTTCCTCTTTGAGACGACGGACCGTAAAAGACATCGCCGGAACAGTTTACCGATGGCCCTCCCTTCGGTCACGTTTTTCACAGGTCTTCGCTCCAAAGCCGCGAACGGTCCCGTACGGGCTTTTTGCCCCTTATTGCCAGGGTCCGAGAATGAGGTAGAGCATTCCCAAGAGCAAAGGTTGATGCACGAGATAGATCAAAAGTGAGTGCCGGCCGGGCAGTGCAAGCTTCGCCCAAAAGCGTCCCTGCAATAGCGGGTGTGGTTGATGATCGAGATACAGCGCTCGTCCCAAAGCACATCCGCACAGGATGACGCCGTACCACGGAAGCAGGGGATAGTAATCGACGGTGAAAAAGTGTTTGGGGAGTATGCCGAAGGGCAACAGGAGAGCGGTATCCGCCGTTTTTCCACTGACGAAGAATCCGAGAGCGAAAAGGAAGACGGCGAATGCCAGCAAAAACGGCGTTTTCCATTTTCTGGTGAGCGGAAGCAACAGCGTGCTCACCGCAAGAAGATGCAAAATACCGAAGCGCACGAAGCTCTGCGGATCGATGAACCAGGTGGCGCTGCTCACCAAAGCGGCCGCGCCTCCGATGATCGCGAAGCGTCTTATCGCTTTTTGCCAAGTCGTGCGCGACGGAGCCGTCACGTTGCCCGCGAGCGTGAAGCTCAGGCCCGAGATGAGCAGAAAAACGCTCGCCGTCCCGTAGGCCAAAAGTCGCCATGCACCTTGTGTCGGGTCGGTGTCCCAGTCGTACCACGTGTACAGGTCAAAGAGCAGGTGATAGAAAACCATGCCAAGGATGGCCGCGGTTCTCGCCAGGTCGATTTCGGTGCGGCGAGGAGAGGACTTCACCGTTTCATTTTCGCAGGTTTTGTCTTTCTTGGCCAAAGCAACACGCAAGTAGCCACGAGCAGGATCATCGTGATCAGGCGCAGCAGTGGCAGAAAGGGCGCCAGGAACGTCAGGGAAATCGTCGAGCCCAGAATCACCAAGGGGATGACTGTGCACGCGGGGCACAGGAGGGTGGCAAGACCCATTAGACCTGCGATACCGGTGGCACGTTTCACGCCGATGGGGCAACTGCCCTGTGCTTTTCCGTAAGCGTACAGCCCGGCGTTCAGGGCGATGAGTAGCGTCATCGTCGCTACGAATTCCCACTCGGCCATGCTCGCCGCAGGGCGAACGGGCGTAGCCAACCATGCTCGGAAGGCGCCGATCTCCCAGGCGAAAATCAGGGACGTCAACAGTCCCGCCGCCAAGAAGGCCATCCAAAATTGCCGCGATCGCAGAAACACAAACATGAGAGTCACAGTATAGCAAATCGTAATCTCGGCGGAGCTCCAAAGAGCGTAGACGGATCACGACGCTTCCGCCATGCCGTGTGCCGGGCAGCGCAAATGCCGTGCCAGGATTTCGGGGTGCGTTTCGATGACGAACGTGTAGCCCACGATCAATCCCATGATGCCCGCGGCTATCGGCAGCCATACGCGCATACTCCTATCCGCTGAGCTCTGTGTCTTTCCCATGTCTTCAGTATAGCATTTTGCCTCGTTTTTGCCCATCCCCGCACATCACAAAACGCACCCCGTAGGGTGCGTCTCGTTTCACAGTCATTGTCAGGTTCTGCTTATGAGCGCGAAGCCATGAAGCAGTTCTTGCACAGGACCGGCTTGCCGCCTTCCTCAACGGGGCGGGGCTTGAAAGGCACTTGGCAAGCGGCACCACACTGGGCGCACACTGCATCGTGCATTTCGCGGTCCGTCCGGTCGTTCTTGCGAGCGGCACGGCAGTCCTTGCAGCGCTGGGGAGCGCTCAAGTTCTTGGACGCGTAGAATTCCTGTTCACCGTCCGTGAACGTAAATACCTGGCCGCAATCGCGGCATGTGATCTGCTGATCAGCCATACTGATAGAAGGAAAATAGGGGAATAAAGGTCAGTTTCCTTCTCTCGGTTTCTCGTTATCCGATAGGACAGTTCGAAGGACTCTGTACGGACAGTGTACATGGTTGTTTGGTAATGTCAATTGGTTTAGTCAAGAGAATGACGATTTTGTGGGGTTTTTTGATGGTTTTGCCCAAATATGTGGGTCTTCCCCATTCTCCTTCTATTAGAGCGGGCGTTCGGCCCGCGGCGCCTTTTGCACTGGCATTCAGCCCTTTCTTCGTCGTTTGCCTTATGGTCTCCCGGCAAAAGGAGACCAGGCTCTGGTATGTCACCACACAGGTGGTACTTTCTTGGCCATCCAAGAAAGTAACAACCCGTGGTTGGCACACAATCTCTGACTTCTTCTTAACCCTCCTGCGGCCAGGTATGGCCGCGCTAAGGGTGCAAAACCCCACAAAAAAGGACGCCCTCAGGCGCCCTAATTCGTCCAATACTGGAAAGGTTCTTATTTGAGCGACACCTTGGCGCCGGCCTCTTCGAGTTTCTTCTTCATGGCTTCGGCGTCGGCCTTGGGGACGTTTTCCTTGATCACTTTCGGGGCGCCGTCTACGGCTGCCTTGGCGTCGCCGAGGGCGAGACCCGTGATTTCGCGGACGACTTTGATGACCGCGATCTTCTGAGCGCCTGCGTCGGTGATTTCGACGTTGAAGGCGGCCTTCTCTTCGGCTGCGGCGCCGGCTTCACCACCGCCAGCGGCGGGGGCGGCTGCCATGGCGACCGGAGCGGCGGAGATGCCGTATTCCTGTTCCATGTACTTTACGACGTTGTTCAACTGGATGACGTTGAGCTTCTCGAGGGCGGTGATAACGGCCTTTTCCTCAGAGGTGAGCTCGATGGTTGTGGCTTGGTCCGACATGATAGGAGGGGAAATGGAAGTGAAAAAATAGGGAAGATGAACGTTGGGCGGCCTTTATGCGGCCTTTGCGGGAACTCCTCCTTTCTTCGACAACTCGTCCACGATGCGGGCGAAACCCGTAAGGGGAGAAGAGATTTGGGAGGCGAAGGAGTTGAGGGGGGAGCGCACCATACGCATGAAGGTGGCGAGCAGCACCAGGCGGCTCGGCATCTTGGCGAGGGACAGGGCCTCCGCTTTGGAGAGCAATTTTCCGTCGAATACGCCTCCGATCAGGGCTACCTGGGGATGGTCTTTGGCGAATTTGAAGGCGATTTGGGCGCCCGTGATGGGGTCTTCGTAGCTGAAGATGCAGGCGACGGCGCCGTCGATGGAGTCGTCCTGGATTTCGGGAAGGCCCAAATCCTTGGCTGCGATCTGCATGAGGGTCTTCTTGGCCACTTTCATTTCGGCTTTGCCTTCTTTCAATTTGCGGCGAAGGTCGGACACGTCGCTCACGGTCATGCCGATGTAGTGCGCGAAGACGACGGATTGCGCTTTGCCCATCTTGTCCTTCAATTCGGCAAGTTGGGTCGCTTTTTCGGCTTTGCTGAGGGCCATAAAATCGGGCGGGAGAGAGGTAGTTTCGGGGTACAGACCCACGGCCAAAGGCCGTAGTCTCCGCCCGGGAGACCAGCGAGGCAAACGGCACGAATCACCAAGCCGGAGCCGGATGAGCGATGCTGTGTGCCTCGGAGGGGCTTACCTTCGGCCTGCGGCCTAATGCCCTCGGTCTTCGGACGAGCCCCCATTGTATCCCAGGCTTTGGCAATGTCAACAGAGAAACGCTTGGGTTTGGCCGTGACGTTCAAAATCAGAGACCGTTCTGCTATGCTCGCACGACCGGTATGAACCAGCTTTCGTCGCAAGCTTTGGCCAAAGAAACGTTTAGCGCCATCCTCAGGGACATCGCGCAGCGCGACGACGGGGAATTGCGGGAGGAGCGATTGCGCGAGGCATTCGCCTTCGCCGCCGAGAAGTATGGCGACAAGATGCATTGGACCGGCAAATCGCTGCTGGAGCATGCGCTCGGCACGCTCAAGGTGTTTTTGGCGTTTGACCCCGATGAAGACGCCGTCATCGCCTGCATCCTGCAACACGCGCTCGAAACCAATACCTGCACCGTGGATACGCTCAAAGAAACTTTCGGCGAGGATGTGAAGGTGATCGTGAGCAGCGTGCACCTGCTTTCCCACGTGACGGTGAAAAACAGGCGCATGTCGATGGAGCACCTGCGCATGATGTTTCTCCGCATTTCGGATGACCCGAGGGTAGTGCTGCTGGTGCTGTGTAGGCAGCGATTTTTAATCGATCACCTGACGTCCCTTCCCCAGGATGAGTGCATGCGCGCGTGCCGCGACATCCTTCACCTCTTTGCGCCCGTGGCCGCGAGGCTCGGCATCTACTCCCTTAAACATCAACTGGAGCGCGCGGCTTTTCCGGTCGTCTATTCTTCCGACAGCCAGCGCATCGCCGAGCAGATGAACGACATTCACACGCGGTATGGGGATTTCCTCCAATCGGCGGCCACTTCCCTTACGCGCTACTTACACCAGGAAGGCGTGAGCGCACTCGTGGATGTGCGCGAGAAGCAGCACTACTCCATCTTTCGCAAGATGCAGGAGAAGAGTGTCACCCACGTGGAAGAACTTTACGACCTGTTCGCCGTGCGCGTGATCGTGCAGACCGATTTGGAGTGCTATCAGGTGTTGGGCCTGCTGCATCGCATCGGCCACCCGATTCAAAACCGCTTCAAGGATTACATCGCGTTTCCCAAGCCGAACGGCTACCAAAGCCTGCATACCACGCTCGCCCACATGCCGGGCGCGCCGGATTGGGTATTCATCGAAGTGCAGGTGCGCACCGAAGCCATGCACCGCGAAGCAGAGTTCGGTATCGCCGCGCACTGGCGCTATAAAGAGGGAGGCAAAGCGCTGATCGCCGCCAAGCGCGCGCAGGTGCACAAAATGCTCGACGAAACCCAGCCCGAGAACGCCGTGGGCTTGATGCTCGATCACATCTTCGTATTAACTCCGCGCGGCGATGTGGTGGAGTTGCCCGAGGGGGCGACACCGCTCGACTTCGCGTTTCAGTTGCACACCGATTTGGGCATAGCCTTTAGGGCCGCCAAAGTGAACGGCGCCATCGTGCCGCTCACGCACGTGCTGGAAAACGGCGATATCGTGGAAGTGCTCAAGCACCGCGACCCGCATCCTTCTCCCCGGTGGATGACGCAGCTTAAGATGGCATCGGCCAGGTCGCGCCTGAAAAAATATTTGATCTCCCGTGAGCGCCCCGCATATTTGGCAAAGGGAAAGGAGATGCTCAACGACGAACTGCAGCGCAGAGGACTCGACGTGCTTGACGCGGACTTGTCGATCCTGCGCACGTTCGACGACAAAGTGCTCTCGCTTGAGGAGCGAGAAGATCTGCTGCTCTCCATCGCCCTGGGCGGCCAGAGAGTGTCGTCCGTTCTGCAGCATCTGCCCGTCGTCGTCCCGCCTTTGCCCACTCGCCCCGCCAAGCGCCCGCGCGCGACCAAAGCTCTGCGCGTCGTGACCGAAGACGGCCTGGCCATGCCGCTGCTCTACGCCAAATGCTGCAAGCCGCTGCTTACTCCGGGCGTGCCCATCACCGGCATCATCAGCCGTGACGGCGACGTGCGCGTGCATAAAATCGACTGCAAATTGATTCGCAAGGCGAACAAAGAGCGGGTGATGAAGGTGAAGTGGGAATGAGGGAGCTTGTTAGCTTTTTAGCTTCTTAGCTTGTTAGGAAAGATTATAGCTTTCACAAAAGCTAAGAAGCTAACCAGCTAAAAAGCTAACAAGCTAAACCGCTAAAAAGCTCTCAATCGTCTTCTGCACCAAGGCGCGCCAGATGACCTGCGCGTAGGCGTCGGTGCCGGGGGCATAGGCCGCTTCGGCTTCGGCGCGCTGCTCCGGCGAGGCGCCGGCGATGGCTTGTTCGATCACGTCTTTGCGCTCGTCTTCGGAGAGTTGGATCTTGCGTAATTCGATCACCTTCGCCATGCCCAGGCGCAGCTTGAGGCGTTCGACCGAGCGCGTCTTCAGTTCTTCCGCGAATTCCTGCGGGGTTTTATTCTCGCGCTTGAGCCAGTCTTCGACGGCGATGCTGCGCTCCTGCAGTTGGCGCTCCCATTCCTCGAACAGCGCTTTCGTTTCTTCTTCGATCAATTCCGGAGCCAGGTCCACCTGCGTGCGATTGCGGATTTCGTCGATGAGCAGCTTTTCGCGGCGCAGGTCTTCCATCTCTTTTTCCTGCGCGAGGATGGAAGTTTCCACCATCTTCGTAAAGCCCGCGGCGGAATCCATCTGTAATTTCTCTTTGGCGAAGGCGTCGGTCAGCTCCGGCAGTTTCACTTCTTCGACTCTTTGCGTGTCCACCTCGAACGTCACCTTCTTGCCGCGCATTTCGGCAACACCATAGGTTTCGGGCAGTGTCAGCGTGAAGGATTTCTTATCGCCTTTTTTCAGTCCCACGAGCTCGGGTTCAAAGCCCGGCAGCAGGCGCGACGAGCCGATGGTGACGGCGTAGTTCTGGGTGGTTAAGCCGTCGATCGTTTTGCCTTCTTCATCCTTGGCCGCGAAGTGAATGATCACCTGGTCGCCATCAACGGCGGCGCGATCCACCACCGAGAGCGTGCGGTGCTCGGCTAATACCGAGTCGTACACTTTCTTCACGTCCTTGGGGTCGGCTTTGGGTTCTTTCTTCTCGATCTTGAGCGTGTCGATGCCCTTGATCGTGATCTCCGGCGACTCGATCAGGGTGATGTTCACGATGATGGGATCGCGCGACGTCAGCTCCACCTTCGGCGGGATTACGGGCTGAAGACTATGTTCGTCGAGCAGTGCCGGGAGGCTTTTTTCCATGAGGACGCGCAGCGTTTCCTCAAGCAGTTGATCGGCGCCGATGCGCTCGCGCACTTTGTCGATCGGTGCATGCCCGGGGCGAAAGCCATCAAGTTTGACGTGCTGCGACAGGCGCGCGAGGGTTTTTTCTTCCGCGGCTTTCACTTCCTCCGGCGAAAACGTCACCGTGCAGACGGAGCGCTTTTGTTTCTGGCGGTCGATCGTGGAGGAAGGCATGGGACGAGGATTAGGAGTAAGTAGGGCACCAAAGGTACCAAGGATGATTGTACCTCAGCGCGGCCATCCCTGGCCGCGGCATCCAGGATTATCGCTTCTGCGACATCATCTTGTTCTTCCACAGGACTAAGAGCGGGGTGGCGACGAAGAAGGACGAGTAGGTGCCGATGATCGTGCCGATGATCAGCGCGAGCATGAACCAGCGAATACTTTCGGCGCCAAGGAAGAACAAGCAGAGCAGCATGATGAGGGCGCCCATGCCGGTGTTGAGCGTGCGTGACATCGTTTGGCGCAGGCTGAGTTCGGCCACCTTGGCGAAGTCTTCGCGCTGACCCATGACGCCTAAGTTATCGCGGATGCGGTCGAAGATGACGATGGTGTCGCTGACGGAGTAGCCCATGATGCTGAGCAGCGCCGTGATGAAGAGCGTATCGACCTGGAACGTGGTCGTGTAGCTGAGGATAGTGAAGATGCCGACAGTGATGAGAATGTCATGCACGAGCGCCAAGATGGCGGCCACGCCGAAGAGCCAGGGGTTTAACGATTTGGGGATTTTGCGAAACGCGAGCGCCACGTAAGCGATGATGGCGATGCAAGCCGCAAGCAAGGCATAGATGGCCCTGCGCTTGAGGGTTTGGCCGACGGTGGGTCCGATGGTGGTGTACTGCAATTCTTTTGCCTTAAGCGTTTGCTCCAGCGAGCTTAGCAACACTTGGTGCTCTTCGTTTGTGAGAGTGATGGTGCGCAGGAAGAAGGTATCGTTCTTGGTGACGGCGATGGTCGAAGTGTCGAATCTCCTGTCCTTGGCGGCGTAGGTTTTGATGGCCTGCTGCAAATCTTCGCGGCTTTTGTCCGCGGGCAATTGCAGTTCCATGAGCGTGCCTCCCGTGAATTCGATGCTTACCTGCGGGCCCGGTACGAACAGCAGCACGACCGAGGCGAGCAAGAGCACCGCCGAGATCGGCATGAAGAGCCGTGAAAGAGAGAGGAAGGACATCGGAGGCAGAGAGTAGCGGGAGGGCCCCGGGAAGGCAAACGCCGATCGGCGGCAGGTTAGCGACCGAGTGAGGCGCTTTGATCGGCCTTGCCTGAGAAAGAGGGGCTGAAGGTGAGAATTAGACTGGAACCGTCGCTTTTGAGCTGCCACAGCAGCCGGCCACGCAAGGCTTCGGGGAGGAGTAATGGATTGAGCGGCAGAGAGACGGGGCCTTGGGTTTTCAGCCAAGAAGCGATGCCCGGTGCATCCAGCATGCCGGCTGCGAGGAGTACTTGTCCGAAGCCGCCGTCCGGAGATGCAAGCGAACCGAAGGATTTGTCGAGGAAGGCACGCAAGGCGGATGCGTCGTTGGCCAGAATGAGACGACGTTCTGACCGGGCCAATGCCATTTGCAAGCCATCTCCCGGGCGCGTGAGGATGACGATCTGCCAGCCGCTCTGCGTTTCTCTTTCTTCCCGCATCGCGTCGTCGGTCTTGCGAAGCGCATCCAACATAAGGTCGTTTTCGAACGTGCGCGTTTCACGGGCGATGCCGGCGGAGGAATCTTTAAAGAGACGCTGCAGCTTGGCGGCGGTTTCGTCGGCTTCGCGCGCGCTCGGCAAAGCGGTTTCCAAAAGGAACTTCACCTTGCCGCTCCCCGTGGCGATTTGCACCGAGCTTTCGCCTTCGAGCAGGCTGCCTACGTCGTAGCGGGGGCTGGCTTCGGGGCCGAGCATGTCGCGCAGCGGTTCCGTGATCGCGGTCTGCCACAGTAGGCGCTGCTGCTCAGTAAGCGACCCGTGCAAGGCTTGCAACGTTCGCGCCGTATCGGCGGAGGCTACGAGCAGCAGGGGATCGATGAATGCTGGCGTGACGGGGTCGCTCAAAGATCCTTGCCATCCGCCCCCGCGACGCGTGACGATCTTCAGTTCGTTTTCATTGATCGAGAGCAGCACGGGCTTATCGGGCTTGAGCATACCCCCAAGCAGCGCGGACGATGCTTCCAGCTTCGCGAAATCGACATACGCAAAAGTGCCCTCGTCCGCCCAGGCGCGTAGCTCCCTATAAGAAGAAGCACGGGAAAGCGGCGACGATGTTTTGCCGATGCGCGGTTGGGCCTCGCGGTCCAGGATGGTGATCACATAAGGATCGGCGTTTCCTTTGGGCGCATCCTGAAGGAGTACCCAGGAAGGACGCACTTGTCCGCTCACGAGAGCAATGCTTGCCGGCAATAAAGGCGTGGGCAACGATTCCAGTGCAGGCACAAGCGTGCGCAGCGCCTGCAACTCCGTGTCGTCACGCACTTGGGCAAATAGCAGCGTGTCGACGGCGGGCAACACGTCCGCCGGGGACACGGTCAATAATTGCTTGGTGGGCCGCACCAGCAGGGCGATTGTAACCATCGCGATGATGGCGAGCGCCGCAACGGCGATGCCCCCGTGTTTTTTGAGCGATACTTGCACGGCGGTGATGATACCCGCGAGGCCGTGAGTAATGAAGCCTCGCGATGAAATCCGCACCTAAAACAAAAAGACCACTCGCGTGGCCTCTTTGTGTTTGTTTGGTCATCCTTCTGTC
>CAYTNJ010000035.1:0-11971 GCA_964439155.1 uncultured Candidatus Peribacteria bacterium
AGGGGCGTGTAACCGCAAGGTTGTGGAAGTTCGAGTCTTCTCCACGGCACCATCTGAATTTTCACTCTATGCTAATCAAACGTCAACGCGGGGCAATCAATATTCCTGTCTATGGTCCCGCATTCGCATTGAGTTTTGGACTTGCAACGATTTGGCTGATGATCAATACCCCCACCGATTGGCTTGTGGCAAAGGTCGTTGTTCCGGCATTGATTGTTTTTCTTGTGCTTGCCAGCCTCTATTACGTTCGTTGGTTCTCCCTGCAAGAAGATCGGATCCGCTGTTCATCCATCTTACGATCGGTATCCATGCCATTCCCTTCTCACTCACTTGTTCTGCGGCGTGATGTCCTTTGTAGAGTGCTGCTGGTTTTTAGAGTCATCCCCAGAGTTGTAGGAGGCCGCATAGATCCTTATGCGGTGATGCTTCAGGATGGAAAGGGGCATTCTTTCATGGGAGGCATGATTCTTTCGCCTTCAGAATTGGAGCCTTG
Organism: uncultured Candidatus Peribacteria bacterium; assembly: GCA_964439155.1. Classification (GTDB taxonomy): domain Bacteria; phylum Patescibacteriota; class Gracilibacteria; order Peribacterales; family Peribacteraceae; genus CAYTNJ01. The sequence goes on from CAYTNJ010000035.1 coordinate 494, forward strand.
GAAGAAGATGCTTTATGAGTCGTTGAAATAAACACTGTCTCATGGCGGCGCGCCTCCCTAGGGTTCACAACTCTCCAGTGCTAGCATGGGCGCTGCTTCCCCCAACTCACATGAAAAAAACTCTCTGCCTCCTGCTATCCGTTGCCTTCCTCGCGAGCTGTGCGCCTGCGACTTCTCCCGGAGAGAACGACCCGCAGTTATCGCCTTCCAGCCAAACGTCGAATACTGGAAAGCCCGTCACGATAGCTGAAGCTGCTGAGCCGCAGATGTTCGGGGAATCGGTGAAGTACGAGGCGCCGAAGGTGACGATTAACAAAGGCATCGCGGCGGACTTTGCGACTTCCGAGGCCCAGAACCTTGCCGACATGGAGAAGGCTTACGGCTTTACCCTTAGTGCCGCGGAGAAGGCCTATTTCGCCAAGAACAAATTCCTCGTGAAGAACCTACTCGACACGAACATTCGCCCCAGTTCCGGCGGCGACAATATCCGCGAGTTCGCGCAGCTGTACGACGCCATCAAAGGCCCGACGGATTACAAGGAACGCAAGCCCCAGAACTCGCTCTTCTATTCGTCCGACGTGTTTTTTCACACGTACAACAACCTCTTCACGGAGATGCTCAAGGAGCTGGAGAACAAGCACTTCTATCCTGCGATGAAGGATCTCTCGCAGACGTTCTTCGAGCAGGCCGCCAAGAAGGCGCAGGCCGCGCCGACCGATGCGGAGAAGGCGACGTGGGGCAAGGTGCGCGATTACTATGCGGTGCCCTATGCGCTGCTCAGCGCCGCAGCCGAGCCGCTCAACCAGGATAGCTATCGCGGACCCAACGGCGAGATGCTTGATCCTTCGACCGTCATGGCCGATTTCAAGACGAACGATGCCAAGGTGGATACCTACGACACCGCCGCGGCTTTCGTGAAAGACTTGAAGTTGCCGGCCGAAAGCGAAAAAACGGTTCTTGCGGATTTGCAGACCGTGTACAAGGCAGAGGGGGCGGGCATTCCGGCAGTGTTCAAAAAGGAATACGAGGCTTACGCCACGCAGGAGGACGTAAAATTCAAAATCGATTACACGCAGTTCACGCCGCGCAGCCACTACACGTCCAGCTCACTGCGCCGCGCGTACTTCCGCGGCATGAAGTGGTACATCATGACGCCGTTTTTCCTAAAGAGCCCGGAGCTGACGCAGTACGCCTTCGGCATGACGCAGCTGATGGCGGAAAATCCGGACCAACTGTTGGCCTACAACCGCCTGGAGTCGGCGATCAACTTTTTGGTCGGCACGAGCGACGACTTGATGCCGGTGGATTACCTACAGGCGCTGGAAGCCGGCAAGGGCAAGGCTGAGCCGGAGAAGGAGGCGATGGCCTTCCTCGTGAAGGCGAAGGACCCGAAGATCAAAGATCTTGCCGCGACCTATCCCACGGTCGGCGAGGTCGCCACAGCCGACGTGCTGCTCAAGACCAAGGGAATGCGCTTCTTCAGCGGCAAATTCATTCTCGATTCGTACTGGACCGGCATGCTCACGCAGGGCGACGAAAAGCCCAAGCCCGGCTACACGCAGAAGCTGCCGCCCATGGCGTCGTCGCTCGAAGTCATGACGCTGCTCGGTTCGGACTACGCGAAAACGCAGATCGCGAAGCTCGACTTTATCAATAACAATAACGCCGAAGCCGTGAATCAGGCGATCAAAGAGCTGCAGGCCGAGGCCGATGGCTTGGGGGAAGACTACTGGAAGAGCAACACGTACACCGTGTGGCTCTGGACGATTCAGTCGCTCTTCAATTGGCAGGAAGCGCACAAGGCGGAACTGCCGCGCTTCATGCAGTCCACGCCTTGGGAGGCGAAGACGCTCATGACGGGCTCCGCGTTCTGGACGGAGCTTCGCCATGCAACCCTCCTCTACGCCAAGCAGTCGTTCGCCGAGTTGGGCGGCGGTGGCGGCGACAAATGTGATCCTCGCAAAGTGCCGCCCGCGCCGATGGCCTATATCGAGCCGCAGACCGAGGCTTATGCGCGTTTGCTCTACTTGGCCAAGCGCACCGATCAGGGCATGAAGGATCAGGGCTATGCGGAGTTGCAAAACCTCTATCCGCTCGAGAACTTCATCGCGCTCCTGGAGAAGGTGCAGAACTATGTTAGCAAGCAGCTCACGAACACCGCGATGACGGAGAAGGTGGTGAGCAAGGATCGTCCGGACCCGGAGCATGCAGGACAAACCTGCACGGAGTACTTCTTGGACTTGGCGCTCGATCCCGACGGCGTGCATGGCTACCCCGACTTCAGCGACTGGGAAACGTTGCGCCTGGGTATCGTCAACGATCTCTTGTCGTCCATCCCGGTGCCGGTGGAAGGCCCCGTCCTGCCCGCCAAGGACAGGCGCGCGGCTCTTATCGCCGACGTGCACACGGGCGGCGACTCCAGCTATGACACGCAGATCCTCTACGAAGCCACGGGCGTGCCGAACGTGATTCTCACCGCGGTGAAGGACGTGAACGGCCCGCGCGTGACCATCGGCTTCACCTATTCCCACTACGAATTCACGAAGCTCTACGGCGGACAGCGTCTGACCGACGAAGACTGGCAGAAGACCTTCTACGTCGGCGAGGACCCGATGGACGCCTACAAGTACACCGACAAGAAGACCTGGCCCGCGACCAACTCTTGGTACGATCCGATCTTCAAGATCAAGTAAGCGATGTCCGTTTCCCGCGTTAGCTTCTCCTCAATCGCCGCCGCAGCCATCCTGGTTACGGCGGCTTGCGCGAGCCCGCAATCGCCTTCCGAGAAGGTCGCCTATTCGAATCCTTACGACTCACCGCAGCAGTTCATGGAAGGAATGTATGCCGCGGACGCTCGCATCGATCCGCCTTCGTCACCCCGCATTCGCGCGGTCGTGGTGCCGCACCACCTCACCGCCACGGAGTCGATCGCCTCGGGCATCAAGATGCTCGACAAGCAGGACATAAAGCACATCGTCCTCTTGTCGCCCGATCACTTTCACCGCTGCCCGGTCACGGCGTGTACGGTCGACGGATCGTTCGAGACGCTCTTTGGAACCGTGAAGGCATCCACATCGAACGTCGAAGCCTTGCTTGGGTCTCCCCTCTTCCGTGCGAATGCGGAGCTCTTTCGGCAGGAGCATGGCGTGCATGCGGTGCTGCCGTACATCGCGCGCCTCAAGCCGGGCGTTGATGTGACGTCCGTGGTCCTCTCGCAGCGATTGCCGTGGCGCACGCAAAAAGAGGAGTTGCTGAGTGTTCTTGAAGAGATCGTCGATGACGACACGGTGGTCGTGGTCAGCAGCGATTTTTCGCACTACCTGCCACTTTTCGAAGCCGAACGCTTGGATGAAGAGACAGCCGAAATCTTGTTCTCGGGCAACCTGGAAGGGATCGCGTCTTTGCAAAATCCCGGCCAGAGCGATTGCCCGAGCTGCCTGTGGCTCGTAGCCGCGCTGGCCCAGGAACGCTCGTTCTACAAACCGTCGACCATCCTGCACACCAACGCCGCGACTCTTCTTGGCGATACTTCCGCGGCCGAGACGACGAGCCATTTCTCGATGGCGTGGTACGAGAATACAAAGCTGTCCCCGGCCGACACGGCGTTCGCCGGCGACGTCACGGTGACCCGCGGCGATGCACCTCCGCTTGCTCCAGACTTAGCAGCTTTCTGGTCCGGCAGCGGCGCGCGGGTCGTCAATTTGGAAGGACCTCTGCGGCAAACGTGCGCGGCGGCGACTCATGCCTTTGATTTCTGCAATCCTCTGGACAGGTTTCGTGCGATCAAGGCCTTGGCCACGCATTGGAGTGTGATGAACAATCACCTGCTCGATCAAGGCACGGACGGCGTTCGCGTGACGGCCGATCTGCTCAAGTCTCTGGGAGAAATTCCTCTGACGACGGAAAGTGTGGATGTTGGCGGGCTCAAGATTTTTGCCCTGACGAACGTCCTCAATCCCGTGCCCGCAGTAGGGTCGATCGACGTCGCGGGTGAATATGATCGCGTACTGAAGCGCATCAGTGAGAGCAAAAATGAGAAGCCGATTGTCGTTTTCGTGCATGCGGGAGAGGAATATGCGGCCCTGCTTTCCGACGCGGATAGAACGTATCTCCGCAGCTTCATCGACGCCGGTGCCGACGCGGTGATCGCCGTGCACAGCCACGTGCCGAGCGACATGGAGATGTATCGCGGAAAACCGATCTTCCACGGACTCGGGAATTTTGTGTTTGATCAATACGACAAGACTGCCACAAGGACGGCGAAGGTGGTGCGGCTTCGGCATCAAGGAGAGGGCGTGGTGTTTGAAACGGGGGTTTTCAGGGATAGGTAGCCTTTGCCGAAGGAGTACTGAAAGCGCTTTAAGATCGTCTTATTTTGAGTTTTAGTCCTGTATACCTGCAAGAAGAGTCCTCTCCACGGCATTGCAGAAAGTTTGATACAGTACTTCCATGAAGCATTCATTCATGCATATCCTACCGTTGCTATTTCTAACTGCGTGCTCGGTGCAGCAATCTACTGTTGATCCGGATGTTTCCAGTATGGCGTCGAGTCTTTCTTCCGCTATCGCAAGCTCTCAAGGTAGCAGTGCGTTCTCCGCATCAAACGGTTATAACGGTCCTTTCAAATACACGTCTGAAGAAGGCCATATTGGCACTATTACGGTTCAAGGTTATGCTTTTATTCAGGAGCAAAAAGAAGATCCGGATTATGATCTATGCGGTGAGAATTGCGGATCTTATGAATATGTCTTTTTCCGCTTAACAGACCCTCTAACTGAGCCTCTATCTTCTTTTGTAAAAGGGAACCGCGGCAATTCTTTCATGAAAGAAAATGCCATTGGACTGGGGTGTTTATCGGATGGTGTGATTTCCGCATCCAGCCCCGACTTTCCGAGTGAGATTTCCAGAGAGATGACCGAAAGACTTTTACAGGCTACCGAGAATGACCCCATCACTTTGACTTTGGTTCGCACCGTGGAGCCTCTCGGTATGGGTGCGCCTCGTTGTTATGCACACTTTCGTTTTGTTTCTGTTGCACGATAAATCCTGATGCCCACCTCCCTCGTCATCACCGTCCTCATGGACAACCCCGTCGGGTATCTCCATTTGTATATGGAGGAGCTCCTGTCGGCCATCCGCGAGCGTGGACATGACGTGATCTACATCCGTGACGTGAAAGAGATCCGCAAAGGTGACCTGCTCTTCATTCTCGGGTGCTATGCCATCCTCACGCCTGAGCAGCTGTCGCTTAACAAGCACAACTTAGTCGTCCATCCGAGCAAATTGCCCGAAGGTCGGGGCAGTGCGGCGCTGGTGACCAAGATTCTCGAAGGCGAGAACACCGTGTGGCTCACCCTCTTCGAAGCCGTGGAGAAGGTGGATAAGGGGGATTACTACTATCAGGAATCGATCACCTTCGAAGGCCATGAGCTGAGCGACGAAATCCGCGAGAAGCAATCGCGCAAAGTGTTTGCGATGGTGCTGGAGTTTTTGGACGATTACCCGAACATCGAGGCCAAGCCGCAGATCGGGGAAGGGTCGTTCATCAAGCGGCGCACGGCCAAGGATAGTGCGCTGGATATGGACAAGACCATCCGCGAGCAATTCAACCTGCTGCGCATCGTCGACAACAAGCACTATCCCGCGTACTTTGACCACCTCGGGCACCGCTACAAAGTGCAGATTTCCAAGCATCCTCTCCCGCAATAATGACCCCACTACGCTCTGCGGAGCTTCGCGGGGCAGGCTGGCGGCATGCTATCTTTGATTCCTATGAGTTCTAAGAAACTATTAGTCACCGGGGGATGCGGCTACGTGGGCTCCGTGCTTACCGGCAAGTTGCTCGAAGACGGGCACGACGTAACCGTCGTGGATACGCAGTGGTTCGGCAACATGCTGACGCCGCATCCCAAGCTGAAGATCCTCCAAGAAGACCTGCGCCATTTCGATGCCATTCCCGTGGAAGGCATGGATGCCATCATCAACCTTGCGGCCATCGCCAACGATCCGTGCGTCGATTTGGATCCCGTGATGTCCTGGAAGGTGAACGTGCTTGCGATGATGCAGCTTACGGAGCGCGCGATCAAAGCGGGCGTGAAGCAGTTTATCCACGCGAGCTCCGGCAGCGTGTATGGCGTGTGCGATGCGCCGAAGGTGACGGAAGATCAGCCGCTGAAGCCCCTTTCGGCTTACAACGAAACGAAGATGGTGGCCGAGCGGATGTTGCTCAGCTACAGCAACGACATCGTGATGCAGATTATCCGTCCGGGCACGGTGTGCGGCATTTCGCCCCGCATGCGCTTTGACTTGATGGTCAACGGCCTCTCCATGCAGGCGCTCACCAAGGGCGAAATCACCCTGCTTGGCGGCGAGCAGCACCGCCCGGCGATCCACGTGGACGACATGGCGCGTGTGTATCAGTTCTTCTTGGCTCGTCCGGAACTCACGGGAATCTACAACTCCAGCTTCCAGAACATCACGACTCGCGAGATCGCAGAATTGGTGACTACCAAAATCCCCGCGAAGATCAATCACCAGCCTTCAAACGATCCCCGCTCCTACCGCATTTGCGCCGACAAACTGCTGAACGCCGGGTTCAAGCCCGAGAAAACCGTGGCCGATGCGATCGATGAAATTGCCGCGGCTTACGCGGCGGGAAAACTGGAAGACAATGATCGCTGCTACAATGTGCGCTGGATGAAAGCTCACCCTCCTCTCGCCGCATGAAGAACCAACATATTACCTTCGAACCTCCCGTCGGCTCGCTGTTCGATAAGCAGGACATGAAGGCGATCGAGCGCGTGCTCCTAAGCGGCGAAACGCTTTCGCGCGGCAAAGATATTCCGGCGTTCGAACAGGAGTTTGCGGCTTACTGCGGGGCTCCCCATGCCGTGGCCGTGAGCTCGGGAACCGCTTCCCTTCGCATCGCGGCGCAGTTGCTGCGCATCGGCAAGGGCGATGAAGTAATCATTCCCTGCAACGCTTTTTGGAACGCCATCGTGCCGTATGTGGAGCGCGGGGCAACGCTCAAGGTGTCGGATGTGGACGGCTACACGCTCGCGCCGGACGCCAAGCATATTGAGTCGCTCATCACCAAAAAGACCAAAGCCATTCTCATCATGAGCCTCGGCGGCGATCCGGGCGACATGGCCAAGCTTGTTTCTCTCGCCAAAAAGCGGGGCATCGCGCTCATCGAAGACGCGGCGCACAGCGTGGGGGCTACGTACAAAGGCAAACCCATCGGCGGCTTCTGCGATATCTCCTGCTTCTCGTTCGCGTCTCTCAAGAACATGACCACCCTCGGCGAGGGCGGCATGCTCACGACTCCTCATAAACATTTCGCGGACGAAGCCGCCAAGCTACGCGAGAGTTGGCCCATTGGTCAGCGCAAGGAACGCTCCCCAAAAGCGTTCGGGCCGTACGCCAAGCCGGCGGATGCCAATTTCATGCGCGCGGGCGACGCGTTCGACTTCGATTGGACGGCGCTGGAAGAAGTGGGAACGAACTACAAGATGACATCCGTTGCAGCTGCCGTCGGTCGTACGCAGCTGAAGAAGATCGCAAAGTTCAATGAAAAACGTCGGGCGATTGCCGAACTCTACGACTCTCTCCTCAAGAAGATCCCTGGCGTGCAACTGCGCAAGCACTACCCCGCGACGGTTTCCTCCTGCCACCTCTACAACTTCTTCCTCACGGAAAAGTCGGGCGTGGATCGCGATGAATTGGTACACGAACTCAGCGTGCGCCACGGCATGCAATACATCCACCGCTTCTGGCCCATTCATCTTCACGGCGTGTTGCGCATGCAGGGCCACAAACTGGGCGAGGCGCCCGTGTACGAAAAACTATGGTTCAAAGAGCTCATGTGCCTGCCGATCGCCCCTTCGATGAGCATGGCGCAGGTCAAATGGGTCGCTGAACGCGTGATCGAGACCTGTGCGGATTTGCGGAAGAAGCGCTGAGAATCCCGTATTCGGCTTGGGTTTTTGCTGTTTAATCGCGGTTCTTTTCGTCTATACTCCCGGTGAACCTTTCGCCCTGTTTTCGCCATGCACGCCAAGATTCACCCGTTCGAGTCGCTGGGGAGATTCTCCAAAACCCTCAAGGCCAGTGGCCTGGTCGTGGTGCAGTGTCACGGCACGTTCGACCTGCTGCATCCCGGGCACATCAAATATTTCGAAGAGGCCAAAGCGATGGGTGATATTTTGGTGGTCACGATCACGGCGGACAAATACGTGAAAAAGGGCATCGGCCGGCCGGTGTACAAGGAGGAAGTGCGCGTGGAGATGATCGCCGCGCTGCAGTGCGTGGACTACGTGGTCACCGTTCCCTATGAGACGTCGCACGAGGCGATCGAGGTACTCAAGCCCTCGATCTACGCCAAAGGCAGCGATTATGAAGGCAAAGAATTGGAAGAAGGGCACCCGACCAATTTGGAGAAGAAGCTGGTGGAATCCCTCGGCGGCCGCCTGCACTTCACGCACGATCCCGTGACCTTCAGCTCCACGGCACTCATCAACGATCACTACTCTGCATTGCCCGAATCGGTGCGTACGTTCTTGGGCGCCATCCGCTCGCGCTACGACGAGGCCGATTTTGAGAAGGCGTTCGATAAGATCCAGAAGCTGAAAGTCCTGGTCGTGGGTGATGCGATTTTGGACGTCTATCACTACTCCAAATTCCTCGGACGCTCCGTGAAGGAAGAAATCCCGCGCGTCAAAATCCTCGGCACCGAGATGTTCCCCGGCGGCTCGCTGGCTGTTGCCAACACTTTGGCCGGCTTCTGCGACAAAGTGGGAGTCGTGGCGATGCTCGGCAAGCAGGATAAAAAGAAGGAAGCCGAGTACGAGCGCTTCATCCGCGAGCACCTGCGCCCCAATATCCGCCCGGATTTCTTGTTCCGTGACGATGCGCCCACGGTGGTGAACGAGCGCTACGTGAACAACGAGCCGCTCCTCGTGGAGAAAAAAGCGAAGGTGAACATGCGCAAGTATTTCGGCTTGTATCACATCAACGAAGAACCCGTTTCGCCGCAGCTGGAAGCGCAGTGGGCGAAGGATCTTAAAAAGGTCGCCGCCGGCTACGACGTGGTGATCGTCACCGATTACGGGCTAGGCATGATGACGGAGAAGATGATCGAGACCGTGGTAAAACTGCCGCAATTCCTGGCCGTGAACACGCAGACCAACAGCATGAACTACGGATTTAACATGATCACCAAGTACCCCAAGGCGGACTACATCAGCATCTCGCAGCCGGAGATGCGCCTTGCCCTGCACGACAAGCATTCCTCGCCGGCAAAGCTGATCGACAAGATCACGAAGGCGGTGAAAGCGAAGAACGTGGCCCTCACCCTCGGCGCGCTCGGAGTGCTGCTCAAGGACCCCAAAGGCAGCACGCCCATCCCCGCACTCTCCACGAGTGTCGTCGACAACATCGGCGCCGGTGACGCGTACTTCGCGCTCTCGGCGGTGGGCATTCATTTGAAACTTCCCCGGGACTTAAGCGGATTTTTAGGCGCCGCGGCTTCGGCTCTGTGTTGCAGCATCATCGCCAACAGGGAGACTGTCGACCGCGTGATGCTGATGAAGACGATCCAGTCGCTGCTCAAGTCGTATGCGCCGGGCAAAGCTGAGAGAGCCGTGAAGAAAACGACTAAGCGCTCTTCCAAATAACCTCATGAGCTCCTCCCAAGTCGGCGTCGTCGGCCTGTCGCACCTGGGAGTCGTCAGTTCCATCGGCCTCGCGTCGCTGGGGTTTGATGTGCTCGGCGTGGATGCGAAGCAAGACGCGGTGGATCGATTGGAAAATGGCGACTGCATGTTCCCTGAACCGAAGCTGCCGGAGATGTTTGCGGAGCACCGGGAGAAGTTGCAATTCACGACGGATTTTTCGCGACTGACCGCCTGCGAGATCGTGCTTTTCGGTCAGGATACGACGATCACGGAGGGCAAGAATGAAATGGATTTGAGCCGCATCGATGCGCTTGTGGAGGCGATGATTCCGCACCTAAAGCCGGACGTGACGATCCTCTTTTTGAGCCAGGTGCCGGTCGGATTCACCCGCGCTCTTGGGAAGAAGATTCGGGAACGGCGAGGAGAGTTTTCCTTCAAGCTTTTCTACTGGGTCGACGTGCTGATCGTCGGCGATGCGGTGTCGCGCTTTTTAAATCCCGGACGGATCATCGTGGGCCATGAGGGGGAGGTCGAGCTGCTGCCCGCGGATGTGCAGAAGATGTTTGAGGCGCTGCACTGCCCCATCCTCCACATGAACTATGAAAGCGCGGAGCTCACGAAATCGGCGGTGAATGTCTTTTTGGCGACGACGGTGACCTTTGCGAATGCTCTCTCGGATTTGTGTGAAGTAGTTGGCGCGGATATGACGCAGATCATTCCGGCGCTTCGGTTGGATAAACGGATCGGGCCTTTCTCTTACGTCAAACCGGGACTCGGACTTTCCGGCGGACATCTGGAACGAGACTTAGTGGCGCTCACGAAACTCGGACGATCCCATGGTCTTGAGAGTCCGCTGATCGACACCATTCTGGAGGAAAGCGCAAAAAGATATTCTTGGCTGACGACGAAAATCGAGACGGAAATTTTGGCGAAGAATCCGGCTGCGACGATTGCCATTTGGGGCTTGTCTTACAAGAAAAACACGGACGATACACACGGGGCGCCGAGCCTCAGGATCATCAAGGATTTCGGGAAGAAGGCGAAGCTGGTGGGCTTCGATCCTTTGGTGAAACTTGCCGGTGGAATGGATGTGGAACAGATGGAAGATCGCTATGCGGTTCTTGAAGGAGCCGATGGACTTTTGGTTTTGAGCGATTGGGATGTCTTCAAAGAAATGGATCTTGCACGCCTGAAGAAGGCGATGGAGGTTCCGCTCGTGATCGATCCGCTCGGCGTGCTTACGGACGTAGACTTCGCCAAGGCCGGCATCACCTATCTTCCCATGGGCAGAGCCCGCGCATGAACGATCAAGTCGCCATCATCACCGGCGGGAGCAGGGGCATCGGCCGGGAAATCGCGCTCGCCTATGCCCGCGAGGGGTGCAACGTGGCCCTGGTGGCGCGCGATGCGGCCAAGTTAGAGCAGACGGCCGCGCTCATTTTCCAAGAGACGGGACGCGAAGCGCTGAGCTTTGTGTTGGATATCACGGACAATGATGCCGTGCAGGCAATGGCACGCGATGTTTCTTCTAAATGGAAACGCATCGACATCCTCGTGAACGCTGCCGCCATCGTCGGGCCGATTGGACCTTTTGAAGAACCTGCCTTGGACGGATGGGAGCAGACGATGAAGGTGAACGTCCTTGGAACCTACGACGTCGTCCAAGCCGTGCTGCCCACGATGATCCAGCAGAAGCGCGGCCGTTAGGGCGTTAGTTCCGAAATTGCCGGTTTGAGTGCCCTTGCGAGGGAGGTGGTGCAACGGTTGCACCACCTCCCTGCACGTGGATGCGTAGAAGACAGAG
>CAYTNJ010000035.1:11981-12359 GCA_964439155.1 uncultured Candidatus Peribacteria bacterium
GATTTTGCCGCCGTTGTCGATGTCGCCTTCTACGCGCGGCACGATCATCACCTTCGCCGGAGGTGGAGCCTTCGGTGCCCGCGAGAACTTCGGTGCGTACAGCGTATCCAAAGCCGCGGTCGTGCGTCTGACGGACGTGATGGCGATGGAATTGAAAGAGCATGGCATCACCGTGAACGCCATCTCGCCGGGGCAGATCAATACCGAGATGTTCGACGCCATGGTGGCGGCCGGGCCCGACAAAGTGGGCGCCAAAGGTTGGGCGGAATTTTTGAAGCGCAAGGAAACGGGCGGCGACCAGATTGAGGACGTGGCCGGACTGGCCTTGTTTTTGGCTTCAGATGAAGGTCTGCGCATTTCGCGCCGCACCATTAGTGT
>CAYTNJ010000036.1:0-12239 GCA_964439155.1 uncultured Candidatus Peribacteria bacterium
CAAACGCCGCTATCCGGATGTTCTCCAGTTCCCCGATTACGCGGAGTTGCGGGACATCGTGCCCGATTGCGTCCAGCCCTGGCTCGATGACGGCATGAAACGCGATTGCCGCTTCGGGGTGCAGCCCACTCCTCCGCGCCGGAAAAAAGGCGTGCACAAAACCGACGTGCTCTACTTGGGAACGTTCAAGGCGGACGCCCATAAAGATCTTTTGGCGCTGCGCGAATATCGCCCCGATATCCATATCACGGGGCTCGTGCTCTCCGGGTTTTTCTCCACTTCCAAGGCGGCGACGTATGCGCTTTGCGACGACGTGTTCTTTTTTCAGACGCACGCGCACTTGGTCGAATTTCTGCAATCGGTGGAAGCAAAAACGCTCGTCTTTCAAGGCGGTGACGATCAGTTGGCGTTAACGGTCGCCTGCGTATGGCCCCGCCGTTTGGTATGGCAAGTGCGCGATACCTACCTGCGCATGCCGCGCTCCGCACTCACCGATCTGCAGTACGAGCGCGCCAAATTCCTCGCGGAACGAGTGGATGCCATCGTGTCTTTCCACAGCGAAGAAGGCTGGCGCAATCTGACGGAAAACATCGAATTCCGTTCCCCGCCCTCCTGCATTCCGCCGCTCTGCGTGCCGGCGATCGGGCCAAAGAAGCGACTACCCAAACACTCCGATCGCGATCAGGAAATTCACATGATTTATGCGGGAGGCGTGGGCGCTCACGGCGTCGACCTGGTGCACACGCACGCAGATTTCTTCCCAAAATTCCGCTCCATCGTGGAGCAGGGGATGCACCTGCACGTGTACTCGCCGCACCTGGCAAAGCGCACTTCATCGCACGAGGACTACTTCAAGCTCCAAGAAACCTCCACCTATTTTCACATCGAACCGGCGGTGTCGTTCCAAGAATTACTCACCGAGTACACGCGTTACGACTGGGCGATCATGCACGTCACTTGGCAGGATGATTTACTCATCCCCGGCTTCGACCGCCCCATCCAAAACGGTCTCATGGGCGCGGTGCAAGCCCAGGTGCCGATCATCGTTTCGCCCACGGCGAAGGGCAACGCGGAGCTCGTGACGAAGTACCGCAGAGGCATAGTGGTGGAGGAAGGGGAGATCCCCAATCTGCGCGATATTTTGACCAAGAACGCCGATTTGGTGGACGATTGCATCCAGCGCCCGTTGGAACAGGAGCTCCTGTACGATAGTGAGCGATTCGGTCACACTGTCCTGCCCAGCTGATATGCCCTCCTCCCCCGTGCTCATCATCGCCGAAGTCGGCTCCGTCCACGACGGCAGCCTCGGCAACGCGAAAAAATTGATCGACCTCGCCAAGGAATGCGGCGCGGACATCGTGAAGTTCCAAACGCACATCGCCGAAGCCGAAACATTGAGGAACGCCCCGCAGCCTCCGTACTTCAAAGGCGAGCCGCGCTACGAGTACTTCGAGCGCACGGGTTTCTCGTTGGAACAATGGAAGGAGCTCAAGGCCCACTGCGATTCCATCGGCATCGAGTTCCTCTCGTCCCCGTTCTCCATAGAGGCCGTGAAATTGCTGGAAGAAGTCGGCGTGAAGCGCCACAAGATTCCCTCGGGCGAAGTGACGAACATTCCGCTGCTCAAAGAAGTCGCCGCCACGAAGAAGCAGGTGCTCCTTTCCTCGGGCATGAGCTCGTGGGAGGAATTGAATGAGGCAGTCGCGACGATTCGCGAGGTTCATAACGACATCGTGGTCATGCAGTGCACGTCCGAGTACCCGTGTCCGCCGGACCATGTGGGACTGAATGTGTTAGGAGACATGCGCGAGCGCTACAAGCTCCCGGTCGGCTTTTCCGACCACACCATCACCAACTACGCCGCCTTCGCCGCGGTCGCTCTGGGCATGAACGTGATCGAAAAACACCTGACGTTCAGCCGCAAAATGTACGGCAGTGACGCCCCACATTCGTTGTTGCCGGAAGAATTCACGGATTTGGTGAATGGTATCCGCTCACTTGAGGCAGTGCTGGCGGCGCCGGTCGATAAGACGGATCCGGAGCGCTACGCGGGAATGAAAAAGATATTCGAGAAGAGCGTGGTGTCGGTCGTCGCGATTCCCGCTGGCACGAAGATCACGGCGGAGATGCTCGCGGTGAAAAAGCCGGGGTCGGGGATTCCGGCGCGGCGTTTAGGGGAGGTTATTGGGAAGACGGCAAAGCGGGATATTCCTGCCGATAGTTTGCTCGCTGAAGAGGATTTGGGCTGAATGAAATGCTCAGGTAAGGATTTCCCTCTCCCCTCGCGGGAGAGGGCTAGGGAGAGGGGGAATGTGCTTATGGTAAGCATGCCGCTTCAGACGTGTGGCAGCGCTTCTGACACCCCAGTCTGGGAGGTCACTCCTGGTTGGCCATTTCTTTTTTCAGCCACAAAAAAGAAATGGCCAAAAGAAAAAGTCTCCACGGCGATAAGGCTCCTCCGCTAGCCGGGCCGCTTAGCGGCCCCTCTCCCCCCATCGCCGCGGCCCCATCCCTTACAAGGAGTCGTGCCGCACCGGGATAGACCCAACCTCGCTTTGCTCGGGGGTACCCCAAACCGGATGCGGCACGACAATGCTTTAACTGTTTTTATAGCTCGCCCTCATCCGCGTCACCGCAACCGCCGCCCCAACCGCCATCGCGATGCCCAGCATCTGCAGCGGCGTGAAGGTTTCGCCGAGGGTGAAGTAGGCGATGATGCTGGTGAAGGCCGGCGAGACTGCCAGGATGGTTGCCGGGAGCGTGGGGCCTTCGGTCTTGATGGCCGCGTAGAACGTGAGCAGGCGCACGCCGTTGAGGACGCTGGAGAGCAGCAGCCAGTTCCAACCGTTCATGATCGTTCCTATTTGTACCGAGGAGAGGAAGGGGAGGACCGTGAGTGCGAGGAAGAGCGTGCCGAAGAGGAAGCGGCCCATCGAGAGCGTTGCGGCGTCGATATTCTTCATTGTGCGCTTGGCGTACACGTTGCCAAAACCGACGATCGGCACCGTGCTCAGGAGAATCCAGTCGCCCGTATTCGGCCACTGCACGAAGCCTTTGCTGGTAAGGAGCGCGATGCCGATAGTCATTAGTCCGAGCATCGGGAGATAAAGCTTCGGGAGCCGCTCGCCGAGGAGGAAATAGGCGATGGCCATGGTGGCCGCGGTGTGCAGGGTTTGTTGGACGCTTAAGTTCGTCGCCGTCGTCATCGAGAGGCCTTTCATGCTGATCCAAAGTGCCAAGCCGCTCGCGAGCGAGCCAATGATCGCCATGTCGCGGATGCTTGCTTTGCTGATCTTGCGGCCGCCCTTCGGTTGCAGCGCCATCCAAATCACCCACGAAAACAGCATGCTGCCGGCCATGCGGAATACGGCGAAGGCCGAGGGGTCCACGGCGGTTACCCCTTTCTTTTCAATCACGTGCGTCACGGCGAACGTGGCCAAGCTGATGCCGAGGTAGAGCATGCCGCGCGTGCGCATGGCCGCTAGTTTAGCGCAAATCTCTTGAACCTCGTCCTCTCTTCCCCTAGCTTTGCCCTGCATGACGTTCTCCCCCCAACAGCAGCAGACCCTTGAGTACTTTTCCAAGTTCGCCGACGATTGGCGGTCCAAGGCCGCGAACAAAGACCCCAAGCGCAAGTTTAACGTGATCAAGGCGCGCAACGATTACGTGCTCGATGTGACGAAGGCGATGGGTTCTGCCAAGCGCGGGCTCGATATCGGCTGCGGCACGGGCGAGCTGGTCGTTGATTGGGGAAAAATGGGTATTCAGGGCGTGGGCGTCGACTTTGCGCCGGACATGATCAAGTTGTGCAAGGAGATGGCCGAGGAACAGAAGATCCCGAATGTGGAGTTCATCGAGGCGTCGATCTTCGAGTACACGCCGGAGCAGAAGTTTGATGTGATCGGGGCGAACGGCTTTATCGAATATGTGTCTCTCGAAGAATTCGGTCAGTTGCTCAAGCGCATGCCGGAATTGCTGAATCCGGGTGGAAGCTTTGTCGTTGGGTCCCGCAATCGTCTCTTCAACGTCTTCTCCCTGAATGAATTTACAGAGATGGAACTGAAGGCCGGGGCCGTGAACGAATTGGTCGAAGAGGCCACCCTGATCGCGAAGTCCGCCGACATGCAGTCCGCCGTCAAAGCGCTCGAGGCTTCACCTGCGTCCAAGCTGCCGGTTCACACGTCGCACCCGTCCACGACGGGCATCGAAGTCGCCGTGCGCCACCAGTACACGCCCAAGGAGATCATCCACTTCCTGCGCGATCACGGCATGAAGACCGTGCGCTTCGGTGCCGTGCATCAACACGCGTTCCCGCCGCGCTTCAAGGAGTCGCACTTGCCCGTGCACATTCAAGTCGCGGATCTGCTCCAGAGCCTCGCTTGGGATCAGCCTTCGCTCGTGCCTTCCGCTTCCACGTTCATGGTGGAGGCGACCATGGCCTAACACCATTCCGCTATGCCCTGCGCCGTTTCGATGTACCACTACGTGCGCGATACGGAGAAGACCGCGTATCCGGAGATCCGCGCTTTGTCGGTAAAGGACTTCGAAACGCAGTTGGATCTTTTGCAGCAAGAGGCGACGATTGTCGGCTTCAAGGAGTTCATGGACCAGATGCGCGAGCCCCGGCCGACCGAAAAACCTCTGTGCCTTTTGACGTTCGATGACGGGTTGATCGATCACTACGAGAACGTCCTCCCGATTTTTCGCGAACGAGGAATCAGTGGCGTTTTCTTCCTGTGTGGCGATGCTGTGGCGCAGCCTTCACAGTTGCTTCAAGTTCATGCGATTCATTTTCTTTTGGCCAAGCTTGGGGCGGAAGTGTTTGCGAAAGCAGTCCAAGATTGGCTGCAGATTCATGAAATTCAATTGACGTCCTCCGCGCCACAGCAGGGGACTTATCGTTACGACCAGTCCGGAGCGGCCGACATCAAGCGTCTGCTGAATTACGATCTGCCGTACGACACGGTGGAAGATCTTCTGCAGGAGTTGTTTCAGAAGCATATCGGAGACTCGATGGAGTTCGCGAAAGATCTGTATCTGACTCCGTCCATGATTCAAGAAATGGTCGAGGCGGGTATGACATTTGGCGGACATACGCAGAGCCATCGTATTCCCGCGCGGTTAAGCGAGGAGGATCAGCGGAAGCAGGTGGAAGGGGGCATGGGGCTGATTCGCTCTCTTACCGGCCAGGAAGACGTGCCTTTTTGCTATCCCTACGGCCATTCCCAGACGTATACTGCCTTTACCAAAGCCCTGCTTTCGGAAGTAGGGTACTGCTGCGCGTTTTCGACCACCCGGGCGCACGTGCAGTTCGAGTCCGCGGAGGCCTTCGCGCTTCCCCGGTTCGATACCAAGGACCTTCCCCCTTTCGCCGCCTTCCCGCCCCATGCGTAACGTCTGCGTCGTCATCGGTTCCCGTGCCAACTACTCCAGCATTCGTAGTGCCATGCGGGCGATCAAGGCACATCCGGATTTGAACCTCCAAATTGTCGCAGGCGCATCCGCCCTGTTGGATCGCTACGGCGCCGTAGCGGATTTGATCGAGAAGGACGGCTTCGCCATCGACGAGAAAATCCACATGCTGATCGAAGGCGAAACACCGCTCACCATGGCCCAGTCCACGGGTGTCGGTCTGCTGCATTTGCCGCACGTCTTCCATCGTTTGAAGGCAGATGTGGTGGTTACCGTCGGTGATCGCTTTGAGACGATGGCTACGGCCGTCGCGGCTGCGTACATGAACATCCCGCTGGCCCACACCATGGGCGGCGAGATCTCCGGCACCATCGACGAGAGCATCCGCCATGCGGTGACCAAGCTGGCGCATATCCACTTTCCGGCCAACAGCCTCGCCGCCGAGCGCATCATCAAAATGGGCGAGGAGCCCGAGCGCGTGTACTCGGTTGGCTGCCCTCGCATGGACATGGTCGCGGAAATCGTCGCCCGGCATCCGGTGCCTCCGCAGGAGCTTTTGGAAAAAGATGGCGTGGGCGGACACGTGGATTTTTCGAAGCCTTATCTTGTGGTAATGCAGCACCCGGTCACCACCGAGTTCGGGCAGGGCCAAAAGCATATCGAGGAAACGCTCGCCGCCGTTTCCACTCTCCGCATGCCCACGGTGATGATGTGGCCCAACGCCGATGCCGGCTCGGAAGATATCGCCCGCGGGATGCGCAAGTTCCGCGAGCATCAGGAGCACGATTACATCCGCTTTTACAAGAACCTGCCGATGGAGGTATTCATGCCCCTCATGGCGCACTGCGCCTGCATGGTGGGCAACTCCAGCGCGGCCATCCGTGAGGGCGCGTTCCTAGGTGTGCCTGCGGTAAACGTGGGCTCGCGCCAAGGCGGCCGCGACCATGCCGAGAACGTGATCATGGCGGAGTATGAGCGCGATTCCATCGTCACGGCGATCAAGAAGCAGCTCGAGCACGGCAAGTACGCGCCTACCCCGCTCTACGGCGACGGCACCGCCGGCAAGCAGATCGCGGACATCCTGGCCACTTGCGAACTCACGGTTCAAAAGCGCCTCACTTACTAATATGGAAATTCTCGGCATCATCCCGGCGCGCGGCAACTCGAAGGGGATTCCTCGCAAAAACTTGGCGCTGCTCGCGGGTAAATCTCTTTTGCAGTACACGGCCGAAGCGGCGAAGGGGAGCAAGAGCCTGACGCGGACGATGGTGTCGACGGATGACCAAGAGATCGCGGAGGCGGGAAAGAAGCTGGGGCTGGAAGTTCCGTTTTTGAGACCGGAAGTCTTTGCGAAGGACGATACGCCGATGCTGGATGTGCTTTTGGATCTTCTGCAGACGCTGGAGAAAGACGGTTATAGTCCCGACCTCCTGGTTTTACTTCAGCCGACGTCTCCGCTGCGAACCAGTATGGATATCGATGAGGCCATTCGACTGCTGCAGGATATGGACGCCGATACGGTGGTGAGCGTGGTGCCGATTCCGCATCAATTTACTCCCGCCTGCGCGCAGCGGATGATCGACGGCGCTCTCATTCCCTTCCTCGACGGCCCCGAGATTCTGCAGCGGCAGAAAAAAGAACCGCTCTACGCCCGCAACGGCCCCGCGATCGTCGTGTGCAAAGTGTCCAGCCTTCAAACAAAAGGCTTTTACGGCGGCAAGACCGTGCCGTACGTGATGCCGTTGGAGCGGTCGTTGGATATCGACGGCCCGGAGGAGCTGGCTTATGCGGAATTCTTGCTCCACAAGCAAGCCTGAAGGTTCTACACTGGCGGTGATCCATGCAGAACTCTGGTCCCATCGGCCGTTTTGCGCGTCTCTGGCTTAGGCTGAAGACGCAGGCTCAGGCGTGGTCGGCATTTTTCCGCTTCCGCTCGGCTTTCGGCTGGCTCGGTGGCGATAAATCCGCCGAGAACAAAGGCGAGATTCTCCTCATCAGCCTCGTCGACTGGCCGCCCCGCTTGATCATGGAAGGCATGATCGCGCTTTCCTTCCGCCTGCGCGGGTACGAGGTGACGGTGATCACGATGAGCGGCTTTCATTGGGCCAAGCGCTATCTCAAAGTGTTCGGCATCACCAAGTTCATCGATTTGGATGTGCTCCAGGCGGAGGCCTTGCAGGAAGTGGAGGCGGCCGGGTGGGAGACATCGCTTGAGAATAATCTATCGTTCCAGGGACTCTACAAGTTCAACTGGGCCGATGTGGGTGTGGGGCGCCATGTGCTCTCTACCGTGGTGCGGCAGAAAAAGCAGGGGAGCATAGGGTTTCATGATCCGGAGGTGCTGGGTCTGCTCAAGAAATTCTTCCCGCTCTCCATGCAAACGGCGCTTGCGGGGAAGAAGCTCTTTGCCACGATGAAGCCTACGGCCGTGTTGTTCTTGGAAAAAGGCTACACGCCCTACGGCGAGCTGTTCGACCAAGCGGTGAATGCGAACTTGAATATCCTCCAGTACTTTCACGGCCACCGATCCGACGTGCTCGTGATGCGCAGGTTCAATCAGACGAACAAGTTCATGCATCCGTTTTCGTTGTCTCCGAAAAGCTGGGACAGGGTGAAGCAATTGCCTTGGTCCAAGGAGCGCGAGGAGCTGTTCATGGAGGCGTTCAAGAAAGGGTATGAAGACGGCACGTGGCTCAATCGCAAGTTCTTACAGGACAAGAAGAGGTTGAAATCTCCCGATGAGGTGCGGGCACAGTTGGGGCTCGATCCGGCCAAAAAGACGGCCGTCGTGTTCTCCCATGTGCTGTGGGACGCCACGTTCTTCTTCGGCGAAAACCTGTATCCCGACTACGAGCAGTGGCTGGTGGATACCGTCAAAATTGCGTGTGAAAACAAGGAAGTGCAGTGGGTCATCAAGCTGCATCCCGACTATGCTTGGAAGATGCAGGGCACGGGCAAACAGCCGCGAGATATCATCGCGCTCGAGTCCGAAGTGGGCGATCTGCCCGATCATATCCAGGTCATCGCGCCCGATACCGACATCAGCACTTACTCGTTCTTCACGATCGCCGATTCCTGCGTGACTGTTCGAGGAACGGTCGGCATCGAAGCTTCGTGTTTCGGCATCCCCGTCATCACCGCGGGTACGGGGCGTTACTCTCATTTGGGATTCACACGGGATGCGAAGAGTGTGGAGGAATACCGGGCGACGCTGCGCAATCTGCAAAACGTTCCGCGTCTTTCCGCCGAAGAAACCTCCCTCGCCCGCCGCCACGCCGACGCCCTCTTCTCCCGCCGCCCGCTTCCCATGCGCACGTTCGAAATGGTCCCCGCGCTCAAAGGCTCCACCTTCGGCCATGAAACGCTGATTCGCGTGAAATCGTTGGAGGAAGTGCGTGCCGCGTCGGATCTGCATGCGTTCACGGATTGGGTACTGGAGTCGACCGATGAGGATTTTTTGAGGATGGGCGACGTGTCGCCGCTTTGCCGTCCGGATTCCCAGTCCCAACCCTAATCATGCGTTTAGCCCTGTTTTCCTCCACCATCGATATTACTTGCGGCTACGGGAATATCACCTACGAGCTCTGCATGGCGATGCACAAAAAGGGCGTCGAGCTCGTCCTTTTCTTGCCGCGCGAGGAGGCGGGTTTGGTGAAGCAGTTGGCGGTGCCGTTCGAAGTGCGTTGCATTCTTCCTCGCTACGTCGTCCGCTTCAATGCCGTGAACGTGTGGCCGCATTTAAAGGCCGTGGATGTCCGCGGGTTCGATCTCGTTCATTCTCTGCTGGATATCCCGCATTGCGTCATCGCGCAGCGCTCCGCCAAAAAGTACAAGCTGCCGTTTTTGATGGGCAGCCAGGGGACGTACGGGGTTGCTCCGCTGACGTATGCGCCGGATAAGTATCTACTCAAGGCCGCTTATCGGTATTCCAAGCGGATCGTGGTGCCCAGTAAGTTCACGAAGGAGAAAATTTTGGAGTATGCGCATGAGTCGTACCCGATCGACATCATCCATAACGGCGTGAACTTTGAGCGCTTCCAGAAGAAGGTGGATACGACGTACGTTCGTGGATTATTTCCGGGAAAGACCACGTTCCTCACGGTCGGGAACTTCAAGGAGCGGCGCGGGCAGGATCTTGTATTGCGAGCTTTGGCTCAGGTTAAAAAGAAGCGGAGCGACGTGGCTTACGTGATGGTCGGTGGCGGTAGTTTGCGGACGAAAATGGAGGCGTTGGCCGACGAATTGGGCGTGCGCGATATCGTCCACTTCGCCGGACAGAAGAAGGATGATGAACTGCTCTCGTACTTTCAGGGCTGCAACGTGTACATCCACACGCCACGCGTGTTCCATTTGCACTTCGAAGGCTTCGGTATCGTGTACTTGGAAGCCAGCGCCTGCGGTAAGCCGATCATCGCGACGGATGCAGGCGGCATAAGGGACGCCGTCGTAGACGGGGAAACGGGCTTGGTGGTGGGGGATGAGGACATCGAGGGCATAGCCGGTGCCATGGAGCGGATGCTGGATGATGCTGATTTACGTAAGCGATTGGGCGAAGGGGGACATCGGTATGCACAGAAGCACGATTGGGCTACGATAGCCGACGCGTTTTTAGCGCTGTATCACGAGACTTTCCATGTCTAACATTTTAATTACCCCACTACGCTCTTCCACCTTCGCCAAGGCTACGGTGGACAAGGCGGAGCTTCGCGGGGCAGGCGGGCGGTATGCTAACTTCTCTACCAATGCGTTCTTCTAAGACAATTCTTATAACCGGCGGAGCGGGATTCATCGGCGTCAATGCCGCGCGCAGGTTTGCGAAAGAAGGCTGGCAGGTGACGGTATTCGATAACTTCGCGCGCAAGGGATCGGAGCTGAATTTTTCGCTGTTGCAGAAGGACTTTCCGGAGGTAAAGCTGATTCGCGGCGACGTGCGCTCCATGGAAGATTTGACGAAGGCGTTGGCCGAGCCGTTCAACGTCGTGCTGCACCTGGCCGCCCAAGTGGCGGTGACGACTTCGGTGGTAAAGCCCCGGGAGGACTTTGAAATCAACGCACTTGGCACGTTCAATTTGCTCGAAGCCGTGCGCAATTGCCCGAGGCCGCCGATCGTCCTCTACGCTTCCACGAACAAAGTGTACGGAGGCCTGGAATCGGTGGGAGTGGTGGAGCAGGACAAACGCTATGCGTTCGCATCGTTGGCCAAGGGCGTGAGCGAAGAGCAAGGTTTGGACTTTCATTCGCCCTATGGCTGCAGCAAAGGAGGGGCGGATCAGTACGTGCGTGATTATTCGAGAATTTACGGCTTGAAGACCGTCGTCTTCCGTCAATCATGCATTTACGGCCAGCACCAAATGGGTATCGAGGATCAGGGTTGGGTGGCGTGGTTCCTCATCGCAGGAATGTTCGGCCGCCCGGTGACGCTGTACGGCAACGGCAAGCAGGTGCGCGATTTGCTGCACGTCGACGACCTCACGGAGCTCTACGTGCAAGCGGTGAACAACATCGATACGCTCTCGGGCCATGCCTACAACGTGGGTGGCGGCATGCAGAACACGCTCTCTCTCTTGGAGTTCCTGGAGATTCTCAAAACCGACTTGGGCCTGGAGCTTTCCATCGGTCATGCTTCGGAGCGCCCGGGCGACCAGCCGATTTTCGTGAGCGACAACACGGCCGTGAGTAAAGCCGCCAACTGGACGCCGAAAGTACCTGTGCGAGACGGCATTCGTCGTCTGCATGCGTGGCTGCAGGATCACAAAGAAGAGCTCTCGCAGTTCTACCGACAATAACATGGCATTCCTCTCCCGGTTCCCGCGGCAGAGGATTCCGTACGTCATTCTCGCCGGGCTTTTCGTGGCGATCTGGATTTTTCTTTTGCCGACGCGTCTCGCGGTGCCGCTGGAAGAAACGTACCGCGACGATGCATCTGAGTATCATCGGGGCGCCATTCACTTATTGCATGACGGTCTCTATTCGTTGGATGGCATCACGCCCACGAGCGAGCGAGAGCCTGGTTACAGTATCTTTTTAGCTCTGGTGTATGCGATTGGAGGCGATGGCAATCGCGTCGTGCTGTTCGGTATTCAGGCGTTGCTCCATCTGGCCGCCGTTTTCGTGTTCCTTCGAGAGTATCGTCCGCTCTTCGGCAAGCGTGCTTCGGTCATCTGTTGCGGATTTTTGCTGCTGACGCCGTCCGTCTTTCACATCATCGATGCGCCGCTCAGGGAATCGCTGAGTTTGTCGCTGCTACTCTTCGCGATGGCGTCGATCCTGGCGTGGATGCGGACGAAGAAGTGGGTGTTTGCGCCGCTTTCCGGAGCTTTATCAGGAATGCTCCTGCTCGTCTATTTGCCGCTCTTCCCCGTCTGCTTCGTGCTGCTTGGGAGCTGCTTTTTCCTGCGCGTCTCCAAGGCCCAAGTCATAGTCGCGATGGGCATTTGTGCATTATTCCTTGGGGGATTGATGATGAGGAATGCGGCCGTTAGTCCGTCGTGTTTACTCGGCGGTTGCGCCCGCGGAGACGTGGCGTGGTACACGCGCGGGCAGCAGGTCAAAGAGCTTTCCTTCACCGAGCCGCCCAAATGTCTGTGGGCCCAGTACGTCACGCGGAACTGGGAGGGGAGAGCACCGGCTTGTCGGTTCGGCATGGGGCTCTACGATCTGCTCCCCGGCAGCCTGAGCAATCACGAAGCCGAGCTTGCCGCCATCGCCAAGGAAGCGCGCATGGAACTGTTGCGTCATCCGTTCAAGCACTTGTGGATCTCCTTCGTCTGGGCGATTGAATTCCACTTCCAATACGTCAAAGGTTGGGGATTCTCATACAATCTTTT
>CAYTNJ010000037.1:0-12039 GCA_964439155.1 uncultured Candidatus Peribacteria bacterium
GACTTCCAATCCCCGTTCATACACGGCGGTGCCGATGCCGACCAAGCTGGCGCCGGCAAGCATCAATTCCACGGCGTCTTCGCCGGTGGTCACGCCTCCTAAACCGATAATCGGCGTCTTGCCTTCGGTCGCGGCATAAATATCTGCGACGCAGCGCACGGCGATGGACTTCACGGCCCGTCCGGACACGCCGCCCTTCATGGCGGAGAGAATCGGCATGCGGCTGCGCAAGTCGATCGCGAGGCCCGGCCCTACGGTATTGATTGCAGTGATACCGTCTGCGCCCGCCTCCACGCACGCGACGGCGATTTCTCCGATGTTCGGCACGTTCGGCGTCAGTTTGACGAACACCGGAATCTTCCCCGCGCACTGCTTTACGGCCCGGATGATGGCGGAGGATTCACTCTTGTTCTCCGTCAAAAACGTCCCTTTCAATTTGAGAAACGTCGGCGAGGAGAGGTTGATCTCCAGTGCATCGGGCTGAAAGGGAACCACCGCCTCGGCGATCTCCGTAAAATCCTCCGGCGTCAGCCCCACGATGTTCGCGATCAGCGGGACAGGATGCTGCTGCATGTACACGCCGATCTCCCGCTCGGCCACCTCTTTGCCGGCGTAAGGAAGACCGACGGCGTTGAGACTGTAGGACGGCATAGTAACGGCCACGGGGCTGCTGTTTCCTTCGTGCTCCTTGGCCCACATCGACTTTGTGGTCACCACTCCCGCGCCATGCCGCGCCACGTTCGCCCATCCGCTTCCGACTATGCCCATGATCCCCGAAGCGAGCACGGTGGGATTGTCCGTCCGGATGCCGAGAATAGTTTGGGAGAGGTTCACCGAGAAAGTGTAGCAAAAAACCAGCCCATCTGCTGGCAGTCAGTCCGGTCCGGTTCTATGATGAGACACGCGTGTTCAACCAATCCACTCCCCTTGCCGGATTGCGCTATCAAAGCGTCAATCTGCATTCCCATTCCACCGCTTCGGACGGGCAGAAAACACCCCGACAGATCGAGGCGTTCGCCAGGGAGCGCGGGATCATCGTGGCCATCACCGACCACAACACCGTGGCGGCGCACGAAGAGATCGATTCGCCCCATATTTTGGCAGGCGTGGAAGTGCGCGCGGGCTCGGCCGGCATAGAAGTATTGGTGTACGGCGAAAGAACGGCTCTCCTCCACTTCTTCCGCGACGCGGTGGAACCTTATCTCCGTGAAGAAAACCCCTGCTACGCGCCCATCCGCAGATCAATCATGGACGTGATGCACGATGCGTACCAATGCGGCTTATATGTGATCCTCCCCCACTACGCGGCCATCGCCGGCATCGGCATGCTGGAAGAACGCGACCAACGACGCATCGCCCAGTGGCCGGTATTCGTGGAACTCAACGGGCAGCTCAGCGCCAAGCGCAATGCCAAAGCCAGGGCCTTCGCCGAGGCGATGGGATTGCCCATCATCGCCGCGGACGACACGCACTGGGGGGATTACAGCAGGACGCTGACGCACATTCTCCTCCCTACCGATACAGCCCCGACGGTGAAAAACCTGGTGCACGGGGTGCGTGAATATGCGCATCACTGTCGCTTGGACATTCAAGAACCCACCGTGCAACAAAGCTTCCGCACGGCCCGCCAAATCCAACGCTCCATCGGCTCGAACACCATGCTCGTCAACGCCACAGCAAAGACGTTCTTCTTCGTAAAAACCGCGCTGCGACCGGAGCTGCGGGCGGTGCGGTACTAAGCGACGATCGCCTTCATCCAAGCCTCGAACAGCGGATGCGGCCTGTGCGGGCGGCTTTTGAATTCCGGGTGGAACTGGCTGCCCAGCATGAACGGATGATCCTTGAGCTCGACGATTTCCATGAGTTCGCCGTCCGGGGAAGCACCGGAGATGACGAGACCCGCTTTTTCCAAACGTTCGCGGAACAAGTTATTGAATTCGTAACGGTGACGGTGACGTTCGGAAATCTTGTCCGTGCCGTAAGCAGCTTTCGCTTTGCTGCCGGGCTTGAGCACGCAGGGCCAGGCGCCGAGACGCAGCGTGCCGCCTTTGCTCTTGTCTTTGTGCTGCCCGGGCAGAAAATGCACGACGTACTGCTCGCGCTTCAGCTTCCCCTCTTCGTCGAACTCCTCACTCGTGAGCTGCTTGTCCCCCGTTGCGGCGCGGGCGAATTCGATAGCGAGAATTTGGGCACCAAGACACAGGCCCAAGTAAGGCACTTTGTTGGTGCGCGCATAATTGGCCGCCAGGATTTTCCCTTCGATGCCGCGCTTGCCGAAGCCGCCGGGCAGGAGAATACCATCGGCGCTCTTCAATGCTGTCCATGCCGCGGCAGAGTCCGCAGACGTAGCCGGGTTCTTTTCCAGCTTCTCGCTATCCACCCAAACGATCTCGGTCTTGGCACCATGGAACACCGCAGCGGCCTTGATGGATTCGATGACGCTCAAGTACGCATCTTCCAAATCGGTATACTTGCCGACGAGGGCGATGGTGACTTGCTTGTTCGCCTTCGCGTAGCGTTTTTCACCTTTCTCCCACTCGCGCATGTCGGGCTTGAGCGTGCCGAGCTTAAGCTTTTCGCCGATGATCGACGCGATGCCGTAACCCTGGAGCGTAAGAGGAACATCGTAGATGGAATTCACGGTGAGCGCCGGAATCACCGCCGCGCGCGGCACGTCGCAGAAGCGGCTGATTTTTTCCAAGTGCTCCTCGTCGATCGCCATGTCAGCTCTAGCCAGGATGATGTCAGGCTGCAGACCGATGCGGCGGAGCTCACGCACGGAAAGCTGCGTCGGTTTCGTCTTCAATTCTTTCGAAGCTTTGAGATAGGGCAGAAGCGTGAGGTGCACATGCAGCACCTTCTGCGGACCCAGGTCGGATTTCATTTGGCGAATGGCCTCCAAAAACGGCTCACCCTCGATGTCGCCCACGGTGCCCCCGACTTCGATCATCATGATGTCGGCCTTGCTCTCTTCGGCGGCTTTGAGCATGTGCTCTTTGATGGCGTTGGTGATGTGGGGAACAACCTGGATCGTCCCGCCGAGGAAATCCCCCCTTCTTTCACGCGCCAACACGTCGGTGTAAATCTTTCCGGTGGTAATGGTGGAGAGCTTGCTCATCGGCGTATCGATGAACCTCTCGTAGTGGCCAAGGTCCAAATCCGTCTCCGCGCCGTCATCCGTCACGAACACCTCTCCGTGCTGGAACGGGCTCATGGTGCCGGGGTCCACGTTCAAGTAGGGATCGAGCTTTTGCACGAACACCGTAAAGCCGCAGGCTTTCATGATGGCGCCGATGCTGGCCGTGGCGATGCCCTTGCCGAGCGAGCTGCACACGCCGCCGGTGACGACGATGAAGCGGGCCTTGGTCTTCTTGGAGGGGTTGGTCTTCCTGCCGCCAGAGGCAGCGTTTTTGCTTTGTCCCGAGCGGTTTTTCTTGGAATCAGGCATGGCGGAAATCGGGCGAATCTCGGGGGAGGAGCCCGCCACCTATCCTACACAACCGACATGCGAAGGCAAGCGGGAAACAGGCGGGAAATCAGGCCTGATACAAGCGCAAACCCACCCGCGCTCCTAGCAGCGATACGGGGTGTTTGCCGGCATTGACGAGTTCGACCTGTTTGTCGACGGCAGACTGCCTATGCCCATCGTTGCGATTGGCGTCGAGCAAGAGCGGGGTCTCATGCTCCAAGCCGCGCGGCCTCGCTTGGACGGAGATCAAGCCATGGTACTTCGCGGAGAAGAATTGCACGGCCCCCACGAACACGCCGCCGGGCGCGAGCTCCGTGCGTATCAAGCGTCGCGGCCGCAGTACTTGCTTGAGAGCCGACCGGCCATTAGCGATAACGTCATGGACGGCTTCGGCGCATAAAGCGTCGCGATAGAAATCGTACTCGACGTCTTCCACGGGCAGCCAGAGCACGCCCTCCTTGTCGACCGTGGCCGCGTCAGAGACGATGACCTCTTTCTTGGCTTTGGCCTCGGCGACTCTATCCGCGGACAGCGCGCCTTGCGAGGCGACAAAGACCAAGCGGGCCACTTCGGCATCTCCTTCCAGGAGCCTCTGCGCCATGCCCTTGGCATAATGTTTGCGCGCGAGCGGAGACACGGCGACCACGTCGACCGGCACATCGAGAAAGCCATCTAGATGAAAAGGTTTGCCTTTCGTGCGCACCACGTTGAAATGCATCTGCCCAACCGCGCTGCGAGCGATCGTGATCGGCTCCGTTTCCGGATACTTCCGGGTCAATGCGTGGACCGCAGCACGCTCCTCGGCGGTCTGAAATTCCACCCGCAGTACGCCCGACGTGACGTTGTCGGACACGCGTTCGACCCTTCGCAGAACACCATTGCCCGTGATCAGCAAAGGTTCACTTTCGAGGCGCATGGACAATGATCATACAGCCTTCCGGAAGGCGAGTGTCAAGGAGCAAAAATGCAGGAAAATTGGTTATTGACATATAAATAATTTTATTTATAGTATAAAAAGTAAAAAGCGGCAGTGAGTAAAAAGTCACTTGCTCTCTAGGGTCATGACTGGAAAACTCTCCGCAACCGAGAGACTTCTCTCACCCCTTCCTTCTCCCGCATGCGCCTCCTTGAGCGTACACCGCTGGGCGAAAGGACCGCGCAAGCGGAGGGCAAACCGTCATCGACTGATTGGAACCTGCTCGTCGCCCAAAAGGTGAGTGCCGTTTCCGGAGATAATGCGGCGGATTTGCTTGAGATATTGGACATGCCGGATGCGAAGGCCTTGGTGCTTCGCGACCTTTGCGGACTGACGGGAGTAGACCCGGCGAATGTAGTGCAAGAACTGGCGGAAGAGGGTGACCGTTGGGCGACATTGGTACTGAAAAGCACGCAAGGCGTGCGCTTCAGTATTGGAGAAGTGCTGGCGAAAGTCGCGCAGACGGAAGAGCGGCGCAAGCCCGTGAAGTGTCAAGTTGACGTAATTGATGATCGAGGAGACTTGACGACCTATGAAGTGACGCGGACGGGTATGGGGCCGCTGAAGTACAAAGATGGAAACTTGATGCTCTACAAGATGAACGTGAACGACCAATGGGAGGAATACAACACTATCTGGTGCGGAGACGTGGATCCGAAAACAGGCATGCCCCTGCTCGATGACATGGAAGAATTGATCGTGCGCACGGATTCGGGATGTTATACGGGGCAGGTGCTGCATGACGAGACCTGCGACTGCCGGCAGCAACTGCACGACACGCTCGACGTCATCACCAAGAAAGGCAAAGGCATAGTGGTGCAAATCCCCACTCAAGACGGACGCGGCATGGGCGGCGAGTTCAAGCTGGCCACCATGGATTTGCAGGATGCGCTGAACACCAACAACTGCGACGCCGCAGGCCTGCTCTCCTTCCGAGGACAGATCGACAGAAGAACATATTCGGGCGTGGTCGCGGTGCTACAAGCGCTAGGCATACGCACTGGAATCCGCATCAATCTTGCAACGAATAATCCGGGCAAAATCGACATTTTCGACGCGAACGGTTACGAGGTGGCAAATACGCCGGTAATCACTGAAAATGCCGGCCAAATCGCTCATCATCTCGAAGCGAAGGGGCTGGTACTGGGGCATCGGTATGAGCAATTTCGCGCCTTTGCCACCGCCGTCCCCGCACAGGTGAACGGCACACTCCAGTAGCAGCATGCGCTTTCTCACTCATCATTCTCTGGCAAAAACCGGGGAATCGTTTTCTCCGGACGATCTCTTGGAAGAATTCCTGCCGGTCCGCACATGGGAAAATAGCATTTATACAAGCGACATGGACGATACCATGTTTCGAGGGGATAGTGGCCAATTCAGTTTCATCGATTGCTTGCGAAGGCCGGAGTTCTACGACGTGGGCGAAGCCGACGCATTCATCGATATGCTGCTTCCCGATACCGACATTGGCACGGGTTATTCCGCAAGAGCATTGATCGAACGGGGGGCGGGAGGTTTCATCCCAGGCATGAGCGACGATGATTGCCGACGCGCGCTGCGCATGCAAGAAACATTGGGGCAGCACTATCGCGACATTCAACTTTTGTTGAAAAAGAACCAGGCTCAAGAAGCTCAAGAAGCGATCCGCCTGTTCCTCCGCGATGTCCTGGTGTTCGATGCCTTATTGATCTCGCTGAACAGGCAGCACCCCGACCAACAAACGTCCAGCCGTATGGCGACGGCATTTTCCCGCGTGCGCCTTTTGAAAGGTCAACCAATGCAACACCTGGCGAATGTGGCGGCGCAGCTGCTAGCGCCGCGCGGCAACGCGGATCGTCATCTGATCCTGGATGTGAATACCAAACGCATCATCGATTGCAGCGTACAGGTGAATGGATCCATCCTGGCTCTCCTTCGTAACATAGCCGCGCAAAAGGCTGTCGGCTACGTGATCACTGGCAGCCCGCAACCCATAGCGCATGCGCTCATCTCGCAAAGTTCTTATGCGCCAATCGTGCCCTTGGAACGCATAGAAGCGGTGAAATTGCAGCAGTGCGAAGCGGGCCGCTTAACCGGGCAAATCGAAGGGCAGCACGTTTTCGGCCTGGCAAAGAGACGGATCATCGAACGATTGGAGCGAGATACCGGACAACGAGTGAGACTGGCGCTCGGAGACTATCCCAGCAGCGACCGGCATATGGGCGCTCATGCATTGGAAAACAACGGCGTCTTCGTCATCACGCAAGAGGAAAAACACTTGGAACGCACGCGAACCGAATTCGATGCGGCTCTGAAAGAAATCATGGGAACGGAGGCAGTCGAAAAGGCGGCGGACCGCATTTGGTACGTCCCTGCCGCGGATGCCTAGGAATGATCAGCGGCGCTGCCGGTTGAGCAACGCCTTGAACGCAATCACGCTCTCCCCGATCGCTTGCTGCCAGGATTGACCGACGTCCGCCCGCGGATACATCAGGCCGCGCGACGAATTGACCAGCACCCCCCTGCCTTGCGAATCCAGCAAGCCCCGAAGGGCATCCGCCGAACCTCCCTGCGCGCCCATGCCGGCGTAGAAAACGGGCATCGCATCCGGGATAGCCTTCCTGACCATAGCTGCATCGATCTCCTGAGTGGAGGCGATGACCGGCGCCATATTCCGCCCGTCATTCCATCGCTGCGCGACCAACTCCAGCATGCGCTGCCAGAGAAAACGGCCATCCTCCAACTTCATATCCTGCACGATGGCCCCACCCGGATTGCTGGTCTTCACCAAAGGAACGATCAGTTTGTCGGGATAATCCGCAAGCGGCAGCATGACGTCATCGCCCATGTAGGGATTGACCACGATACCGTCGGCGCCGAGAACATCGAAAAGGTTTTTGCGGTATGCGCGCATCGTTTCATCGATATCCCCAACCTTGGCGTCGATGATGACGGGGATGCCGTGGCGCTCATGCGCATGGGCGATGATGTCGCGAAGTAGCGACTGTCCGCCGGATAAGAGATCAAAGTAAGCTTTTTGGGCTTTGAATACACATACATGAGGTGCAACAGTATCGACGTAGGTTTCCAGAAAACGCGCAGTTTTCTGCGTATCCGACATGGTAAGATCGCGAATCTCGGCGGGAAAACGCTCAACGGTCGGATCGATGCCGGCGCAGACGAGAGTGTCCTTCTCTTCCATGCCCGCGATGACGCGATTGATGGCTCTCACCGCGATCGGCCGGAGGAAGAGCGAGAAATCATTTGTATCTTCTTTGCGACAGTCGATTGGAAAAGCTTATAAGCTAGACGCCCTTCCTTTTCATACACCATGGGTATCCCCAACTCTTCCTTGCAACCCGAGCATCGAAGCGGAGGCAATGCTTTCACTGATTTGGCCGCAGCCAACGCAACCAACGCCGGAGGCGAGAAAAAGCGATCGAGATAGAGACGCTTGAGCGGCCCTGGCCCATCTTTCTGATAGAGGCCGACGCGTTTCGCGCAGCGTTCGCAAGAAAGAAGAAAAAGACGGGATTTGCCGCGCGCTGACGCATATGCGTCTTTCTTGTAGCGATGGCGGGGAGCGGAAACCATGGTTTGTAGGCTAGCGGAAGAGAGGGAAAATCAGAATTGCGCTTGGAGATGAGAGCGAACGAGTGCAGTCCTGCGTACAATACTCATGAATGGCACGGGAATGATATCGTAGCCCAACTCTTGATAAGCAGCCGCGAAACAGCGATCCAACTCAGCAGCTTGTTCGACGGTCTCACTTCGCACCCCATCCTGCGCGAACGGAAGAGCAGCAAAATGGAACACACGCCGATAACGGAAGCGGGATGCTTCCTGGACTGCATCCGCACGCTCGAATCCAAAAAGCATATGATGCGCTATGGCATCCACGGGACTCCGATCGAGAACGTACGGCCGCAGTGGATCAAGCGTCTCGTCTTGTTCTAGCCCGAGCGTTAAAAACATGCGTTGCAACGCGCGTTGATTAGCACAAATTTCTTCCAGTTTGCGGCCTTTGCGCAATTCTTCGTCGAAATAAGCGCGTGAACATTCGTCACGAACGGGATATCCTTCCTGCTGCAAACTCCGCAAAACTGATGTCTTCCCGGAACATGGGGCTCCAGTCAGAACACTCCATTGCGTAATCACTCGATCCATATTATAAATATAATAAACAATTTTTATTTTCTGTCAATATACAGTACTTTGCCGCAGATGAGTGAATGCAAGCGAACCAAGTGGACCGTCGTCACCGGCGCTCCTTCATCGGGAAAAACATCGATTCTCCGCGCTCTTGCTTTGCAGCAATATAACATACGTGCCGAAACGGGAACGCTGTACATCAAAGCGGAATTGACGGCGGGAAAAACGCTGGAGCAGATTTGCAGCGATCAAGCCGCTTTGCAGCGCGCCATCATCGACACATCGGTGAGAATGGACAAGGAATTGGACCCGGAAGAACGCTACTTTCTTGATCGCGGTGTTCCCGATCCTTTGGCCTATTGCAAACTCTACGACATAGACAATGCTTATTTTCTGGAACAAGCCCGCCAATGGAAATACCAACGTATCTTCTTGCTGGACCGCTTGCCCTTCAAACCGAACCACGTACGCATAGAAAACGACGCGACGGCGGCGATCATCGATCGCTATCTCGAAGAAGTCTATCGCGATCTTGGCTATGATGTGATTCGTGTGCCAGTCATGAGCATTGACCAACGCATGGACTTTCTTCTCTCCTATCTTCCGTGAAAAACCGCATCCTCATCTCCGGCTCCATGGCCTTCGACCTGCTGCTCACGCACGAAGGATCGTTTTTGGACGCCTTGGACCCGGCCGCGCTGCATAATCTCTCCGTCTGCTACAACACGCCGACCTTCGCCAAGGCCTTCGGCGGCAACGCGGTGAGCATAGGATGGACATTCAAGCTGCTCGGCCAAGACCCGCACATCCTGTCGGCTGTAGGCTCCGACGGAGACGACTTCATCGAACTGTTGAAAGAGAAAGGCATCGATGTCTCGGACATCGCCCGGCTGGAGGATTGCAAAACCGCAACGTTCATCGCGGGCACCGATACGACCAACCGCCAAATTTCCTTCTTTCACGACGGCGCCAACGGCAAGCGGGAGTGGCCGAAAGACCTGGAGAAACGAACGAAGAATGTAGCCTACGCAATCATTACGCCCACCATCCCCTACTTAACCCTCGAGGGTATGCACTGGTGCAAGGCACACGCTATCCCCTGCTTCTTCGACCCGGGCCAACGCGTGATGCAATTCACGCCCGACGAAATGTGGGAGGCGATCCGCTTGAGCGCGGGCGTGTTCGTGAACGCGTACGAGGCGGATTTGCTTACAAATAGGCTGGGGAAGACCATAGAAAAAATCGCCCATGAAACGCCATTCATCGTGGTCACCCGCGATGCCGACGGCTTCATCCTCTACGAAGGCGGCCGCTCCGTGGGCCTGCCCCGCTGCAACGCGGATAACGTGGTCGACCCCACCGGCGCGGGCGACGCATTCCGCGCGGGCTTTATCACGGGCTTGCTGCATGGCTGGACCCACGAGCAATGCGGCCAACTGGGCGCGGCCGTTGCCTCCAAGAGCGTCGAAAACCGCGGCGTGATCATGCAGGAGCTCGACATGGACGACGTGTATGACCGGGCGGAGAAGGCGTATGGGGAGAGGCTCCCGAGCCTAGGAGCTTTTTAGCTTATTAGCTGATTAGCTTTTTAGTTTCACAACAAAAATCCTCCTAACAAGCTAAGAAGCTAAAAAGCTAACAAGCTATAGGTAATTCCCTCCCGCATGCGACACCTTGATCGTATGCGGATGGCTCTCCAGCAGTCCCGCGTGAGTGATGCGGATGAACTGGGCGTTTTTGTGGAAGGCCTTTAAGTCCTTGGAACCCACGTAGTAGAAGGCGGAATCCAAGCTGCCCGCCACCTGGTAGAGGAAATCCTGGACGTCGCCTTTGTAAGGCACGAGTCCTTCCACGCCTTCGGCGATGAACTTGGAGGATTCGGTTTTGAACGATTGTCCATAGCGCTCGGCGCTGCCTTTTTTCATGGCCGGGATGGAGCCCATGCCGCGGTACTGCTTGTACTTCTGGTCGTTGAACTTGAGCACTTCTCCCGGGGATTCCTCGTAACCCGCCAGGAGCGAGCCGAGCATCACCGCGTGTGCGCCTGCGCCCAAAGCTTTCGCCATGTCTCCCATTTGGCGGATGCCGCCGTCTGCGACGAGTGTTGCTTTGTCCTTGGCGCCCTTCACCGATTCTAGGATCGCCGAAATCTGGGGCACGCCCATGCCGGTGACGATGCGCGTGGTGCAGATGCTGCCCGGCCCGATGCCGACTCGGAGGATATCCGCACCCGCTGCCACGAGGGCGGCGGCGCCTTCGGCGGTAGCCACGTTGCCGGCCATGACGGCCTGGGTCTTTTTCAATTTCTTAATGTGCTTGATGGCATCGATGATGTACTTGGAATACCCATGACCGGAATCAATGACCAACAAGTCCACTTCGGCCTCCAGCAAGGCATCCACTCTCTCCTGCAAATCGGCACCGGAGCCCACGGCCGCGGCCACGAGCAATCTCCCCTTACCATCGAGCGCCGCCTCCTCGGTATCGCGCACTTTGGCGGACTTCACCTGGCGCACCATAGCGGCCTGCAGATCGACGTTGAGGTTACGGTGAATGACGCCGATGCCTCCGAGCTGCGCCATCATGGTAGCCATGGGCGCCTCCGTGACGGTATCCATCGGCGAGGAGAACACCGGCAGCTTGAGTGTCACGTTCTTATGCAGCTGCGTCGTCAAATCCACGTCCGCGCGCTTGAAGTCGGTATAGCGGGGAAGGAGGAGGAGATCGTCGAACGTGAGTCCCTCGGCCTCAAGGATTTTCGCGTTGGTCTTGACGGGGCGGGCTGCGGCCATAGGGAGGAGGGGGAAGGACGAACGCTGTTACAGATACAGATTACTCTCGGAAGAAACATCGATGAAACTGGCTTCAAACGCCCAACGCACCGTCTGGTCGATCTGCTCTTCGGTGAGGATGTCGTTGTCGCGCATGATATTGATTTCTTTGCGCAAATTTGTGCGAAGCATGGAGGGATTATCGGTGTTGAAGCAGAACTTCACCCCGTTCTCCCACAGCGTCT
Source organism: uncultured Candidatus Peribacteria bacterium (assembly GCA_964439155.1). Taxonomy (GTDB): domain Bacteria; phylum Patescibacteriota; class Gracilibacteria; order Peribacterales; family Peribacteraceae; genus CAYTNJ01. The sequence continues at coordinate 11,593 of CAYTNJ010000037.1, forward strand.
GGATCACTTCTTTCATATGGTCCATGTCGCGGATGAATTTCACGCTAAGGTTGGACGTGGGGCACAGGCACATCGTGAGATCCTGCTTGACCACCTTCGCCATCAGCTTTTTATCGGTATACGCCTTGAACCCGTGGTTGAGGCGATCGGGCTTGAGTACGTCGATCACGTGATCCATCTCCTCAGCCGTGCCGTCTTCCCCTGTGTGCACCACGGTTTTAAGGCCGCTATCCCGCGCCTCGGCGTAGATGTCGGCGTAGTCCTCGTACTTGAAGGTGTCGTTCTCCGTCACGCGGGGCCCGGCGATGTCGATACCCACCACTCCCCGCTCGCGGTACTTGATGGCCTTGCGCGCGATGATCTCGTTCACTTCCAGCGGCAAGCGGCGATCGAGGCAGAAGATGAGGCCGGCGCGCACGTTGGGGAACTCGATGAGCGCACGCTCCA
>CAYTNJ010000038.1:0-12030 GCA_964439155.1 uncultured Candidatus Peribacteria bacterium
TCCGGCGTCGTGTCCCTGCTCGTCGCCTTCGCCTTTCGCATGGTGGTGATCCGGCAGCCCGCCGGGAACAAAGAGATGCAGGTTCTCGCCGGCAAAATCCGCGTGGGCGCCATGGCGTTCCTCACCCGCGAATATCTCGTCATCGCTCCGATTGTATTAGTTGGCGCGGTGCTCCTGTACTTCTTCCTCGATAGGGGAGAGATGAAAACGACCATCCCGTACACGGCCGGCAGCTTCCTGCTCGGCGCCTTCTGCTCCGGTCTCGCCGGCTTCATCGGCATGCGCACGGCAACCGCGGCGAACGTTCGCACGGCGGAGGCTGCTCGCACGAGCATCGCCAAGGCTCTTCGCACGTCCTTCCTCAGCGGCTCCACGATGGGGCTTTCGGTGGTGGGCCTCGCCCTCATCGGCTTCACGGGCGCGCTGCTCCTGTTTTTGAACATGGGCCTCACCCTCGCCGCGTCGCTCGATGCGCTTACGGGCTTTGCCTTCGGCGCCTCGGTGGTGGCGCTCTTCGCCAGAGTCGGCGGCGGCATCTACACCAAGGCCGCGGACGTAGGAGCGGACCTGGTCGGCAAATTGGAGAAGAACATTCCCGAGGATGATCCGCGTAACCCCGCCGTGATCGCCGACAACGTGGGCGACAACGTGGGCGACGTGGCCGGCATGGGTGCCGACCTGTTCGAAAGCTATATCGGCGCCATCCTTGCGACCATGATCATCTCGCTCGGCATCAATTGGGGCACGGAGTACGCAGGTCGCGCGGCATTGTTCCCGCTTTTGGTTTCCGTCATCGGCATCGCTTCCACCATCCTCGCCACCTTCGTCGTGCGCGCCAACACCAAAGAAGGCGTACAGAAAGCGCTCAAGGCCGGCATGGTCGTCGCTTCGTTGCTGCTACTCGCGGGCACGTTTGCGCTTTGCTACCTGTGGCTCCCCAAAGAAGTGTGGTTGAGCATCTTCGTCTCCGTCACGGCCGGGCTCATCGCCGGTGCGTGCGTTGGCGGCTTCACCGAGTACTACACGTCGCATTCCTATAAGCCCGTCCGTTCGCTGGCCAACGCCACCAAGACCGGCGCCGCCACCACCCTCATAGAGGGCTTGGCGCTGGGCTATATGTCCACGGCTCTCCCCATGATCGCCATCGTCATCGCCATCGCGGTCGCTTACGTGGCCGCCGGTATTTACGGCATCGCGGTGGGCAGCGTGGGCATGCTTTCCACGCTCGGCATGGTGCTGGCCATCGATGCTTTCGGCCCCGTGGCCGATAACGCGGGTGGTATCGCCGAAATGGCCAAGTTGCCGCATGAAGTACGCGACAACACCGACGCGCTCGACGCCGCCGGCAACACCACCGCCGCCATCGGCAAGGGATTTGCCTTCGGCATGGCCGCATTCATGTGCTTGGCGCTGTTCGCCGCTTTCAAGGAAGAAGCCGGCCTGGCCACCATCGATGCCAGTAACCCCTACACCCTCATCGCCATTTTGATCGGCGGCATGCTGCCGTTCGTGTTCTCCTCCATGACCATGCGCGCGGTCGGCCGCGCCGCCATGTCGATGATCGAGGAAGTGCGCCGCCAGTTCCGCGACATTCCCGGACTCATGGAAGGCACGGGCGAAGGTGACACGGCCAAGTGCGTGGCCATCGCGACTTCCGCAGCCATCCGCGAAATGCTCCTGCCGGGCGTGCTCGCGGTCGTCTCGCCGATCGTAGTCGGCCTGCTCCTCGGCCGCGAAGCCGTGGGCGGGTTGCTGGTAGGCACCCTCGTCACTTCCATCCTGCTTGGCATGTCGATGGCCAACAGCGGCGGCGCCTGGGATAACGCAAAGAAGTACATCGAAGCCGGGAACTTGGGCGGCAAAGGCGGCGACAGCCACAAGGCCGCGGTCGTTGGCGACACGGTGGGTGATCCCTTCAAGGATACGTCGGGCCCGTCGCTCAATATCCTCATCAAGTTGATGACGATGGTCTCGCTGCTCACGGTCGGCTTGTACTCCGCTAGCGGCTACTTCGGAGCGTAAACGTTTGTCGCATCACCATTCGTATGAACCGGAAAGGCCAATGCGCTAGGTGTGCGTCACGCGTGCTATCATGGAGCGCATGCGCCGCAAACTCCTTGTCGTATGCCTGCTCACCTTGTGCGCTTGTAAACCCGCTAACATGGAAGAAAAACGCCCTCTTGCCGTGGAACCTTTGCGCTACGTGCCCATCGGGGATTCCTACACGGTAGGCACCGGCGTCGCCCCGCAGGAAGCCTGGCCCATGCTCGTCGCCGATTTACTGCGGAAGGAAGGAGTGCAGGTCACCGTCCCCGCAAACCCCGCGCGCAACGGCCGCACGACCAAAAACGCCATCGACATGCAGCTGCCCGTGCTCAAGGCCGAGCACGCGAACGTTTCCACGCTCATGATAGGCGCGAACGATTTGGTGCAGGGCGTAGACGCCGATACGTTCCGGGCACAGGTAGCCACTCTCATGGACGCAATGCTCGAGGCATTGCCGAGTAAAAACCGCTTGCTGGTGCTCACCATCCCCGATTTTTCCATCACCAAAGGCGGCGGCGGCTTTGCCACCGACGAACAGATAGCCGAACGTAACTCCATCATCCGTGACGAAGCCGAAGACCGCGGGCTCAGGGTGGTGGACCTGCTCAAAACCTCACAGCTCATGAAAGACGATCCTACCCTCGTGGCCGCAGACGGCCTGCACCCCTCCGCCAAGCTACACAAGCAATGGGCGGCGATGGTGGTTTCCGCCTTTGAAGAGACGCTCGCGAAGAGCTGAGCCCGGGATTTGCGCTACACTGGCGGCCGATGGAGCCCTCTTTCGACGAATTACTGGCCCGGTACGACTATGCTTTTCCGCCTGAGCTGATCGCCCAGGAACCGGCTGACCCGCGCGACTCTTCCCGCTTGCTCGTGCATGACAGGAAGACGGGCAACACGAGTTGGGCGCAGGTGAAAGACATCGGCGACTTCCTGCCGCAAAACGCCTTGCTGGTGCTGAACGACACGAAGGTGATCCCGGCTCGGCTCCCCGCAAAAAGACAGAGCGGGGGAATGGTCGAGCTCCTGATTCTTGGCACCGAGAAGGGCTGCCTCAAAGCTTTGGCGAAGAAAAAATTAAAGCCGGGAGAAACACTCACCCTCGATGACCGCACATCCCTCGTCGTCGAAGAAGATTGCGAAAAACAATGGCTCCTCAGGCCGTCGTTCGACATCGCGGAACTGCCGCTCGTTCTCGATCGCCTGGGCGTAATGCCCCTGCCGCCGTACATCAAGCATTCACCGCTGAGCCGCGAAGAATTGAAGGACAAATATCAGTCGGTGTTCGCCAAGCACGCGGGGTCCATCGCCGCTCCCACGGCCTCGCTCCACTTTACGAAAGCCCTGCTGGAAGGGCTGAAAGCGAAAGGGGTAGAGACCACGACCGTTCGCCTGCACGTACATTTGGGCACCTTCGCCCCACTCACCGAAGCCCAGTGGAAAGAAGGCAGGCTCCACACCGAGGAATACGCCATCGACGACGAGAGCATGAAGGCCATGGAAAAAGCCAAAGCGGAAGGCCGACCGGTGATCGCCGTGGGCACCACCGCTTTAAGAACATTGGAGTCCGCAGCGGATGAGCGGGGAAAGATCGTCCGCCCAAGCGGCACCACCGACTTGTTCATCAAAGAAGGCTACGATTTTCGGCTCACAGACGGGCTCCTCACGAATTTCCACGTTCCCAAATCGAGCCTGCTGATGTTGGTAAGTGCGTTCGCGGGCAGAGACACGGTGATGGAGTTGTACAAGGAAGCGATAGAGAAGAAGTTTCGGTTGTTTTCTTTTGGGGATGCGATGCTGTTGATCTAAAGACATCCAACCTACTACACCCCCATTAGAGCGGGCGTTCGGCCCGCGGGACCGGGGCACACCGACCATGCCGCGGACAGAATGTCCGCTCTAATAGTGATAAGAGGAAGATGGATAAATCATAGCAAAGACGGTGCCGCGGGTTACGCGGCACCTGTCCTTTGGGCGAGGCACATCATCTGCCGAATTCGAGGATGTCGAAGGATTTGTCCTGCTCCGATTTCCTGTCATCTTCTACCCATCGCGCCGCTGTGGGTTGGCACCCCAACTGCAGAGCGATCGAGTGGATGATGTCCGTAACCTTGGCGCGCTCCTCTGCGCTGGCCTTGGCGTACCAAGCGACTTTTACGCCGCTTCGATGCACCTTCATCCACTGGACGGATTGGAGCTTCTTTTGGTCCTCCACGGGTTTTTCATAAGCCTCCTTTAAGCCACGGGGATTTTTCCGCTCAAACGACACCAGCCACGCGGCGGACTTGCTGGCATGAAAACGATCGATCGGCGGTCCTACGAGCAGCGTCTGACCAGTCTTCGCATCGATAGGCTCGACGTCCGGTTCTTTATCGTCTCGCAACATCTTGCCCCGGGTTGCTTCATGCAGATCCCGCAGAGCCTTTAGGGATTCCTTCATCGGCTTCTCGCACTCCTCCTTGAAGTAGAGAAAATACGTGAGTTTGAGCGTGCCGGTTTGGACCTGCGTCTCGAACAACACGGCTTCTCCGTCCTGACCGACGCGACAGGCATTGAGGGACTTCAGAGTTTTCGCCTGTTCTTCTTGGGCCTTGGAGAGCGTTCCGATGATTATTCTCTGCGCGTCGGTCTTCCCTTCAAGGTAGGCGTCTTCCAAGCGACGTTCTCTCCTTTCCTTTTCCAGCTCCGTCTGCAGATTGTCGATGAGCACTTCCGATTCCTTCAGCGCCTTCTCGATCCGCTCCAGAGCTTCTGCATGTGCAGCTGCTTCCTGCTTCTGCTGCTGACGAAGTTTTTCCACCACCTCCCGCTGCTCCTTGATGCCGTTGACGATCTCGGCATGCTTCGCCTCTTTTTCGCGGAGCACATACTCTCGGTTCTCTCTGTCACGCTCCATCTTCATGTAGACGATGGGCACAGCGAGGAGAAGCAAAACGATCACCAGCACGATCTTCCAGAGATGCTCGCGCAGATTGTCATTGGATTTCCGCATCATGACTCTTCCTCCTGGTCATTGGTGACTGTACATATACTTTTCGGCAACGTGCCTGCGCTGGCAAAGGACTATTGCCAACGGGTGGGTCGACAAGACCCGTTGCCTATTGACGAAGATATTGAAAGGAAAAATCACAGGTCGGTCAATGAAGAGCGGCCAGTTGGGCGTGATATTCGCATTCGGCGTGAATGTTTATTATTAACCTCTTCCTTAAGCCAAAAAGTCCGATTTCATGGGTGCCCTGTCAAGCGCAGAAAGGTAAGCCGATTGGTGCCCGGACGTCTACATACTCAGAAAGCCGAAAGACTTGAAGAGTCCGTGTATTTTCTCCTCCACTTTTGCATGAAGAAGAGCGATATGGTTTGCAACGCCTACATCATCGATACCTGCCGCCTCGCGGCCAGCGGCAAATACGTGCCGGGGGCCATCACCTTCAAGGGCAAGAAGAAGTGCGAGATCCTGCAGTGGAGGGAGCACGCCTACAAGACCCAACGCGAAGCCGACGCGTTCGTGCGCAAGCACTTCGCGGACAAGGGCCTGCAAGAAGCCGGGCACGAAGGCGAGATCGCCGTGCTTGCCGCACTCGCGGCGAAGTGATCAGCGGGTGATCCAGCTTTTGTTGCGCACCGTGAAGAGCGCGTAAATGCTCTGCCAGTAGAGAAAAAATTCGTAGAAGAACATGTACAGCAGCAGCCCCTTGATCTTTCCTCTCCCATGGAAGAGCACGGGGATGTTGCGGATGAGCATGCAGAGCGCCCAGGAGGGAACCAGCACGAACAGGAACGTGCCCGGGCGCGTGACGAGGGTGGCCAAGAGCGCGAGCATTAGGCCGAAGGAGAAAAAGGGGATGGTCAAATCCCAGCAGAGGATTTGAAAAAACAGGAGCGGGCGGTTACGCCAGGCGTAGGAGAGCGTGTACAGACATTCGCGCGTGTAGCCTCGCTTCCAACGCTGTTGCTGCTTCAAAAATCCCCGCACGGTCGCGGGCGTTTCGGTGTGGCTGATAGCCGCGGGTACATACACCACGTCGTAGTCGCGCTGCAGTACCAAGTTCGTGAGATGGCGATCTTCCGAGTGCGTGCACCGCTCGCCGAAGAACTGCTGCTTCACGAAGGCTTCGATGTTGGCGCGCAGCACATCACTCCTATAGGCCGCCAGGCAGCCGCTGCAACACACCACCATGCCAAGCGCCGATTGGGCTTTTTTGTAGACGTTGAGGCCGATCCAGTAGTAGGCGCCGATCATCTTGGTGAGCGTGTTTTGCTCTTCGTTGAGCAGCTGCACGTCGCCGGTGGCGGCCGCGATGTCGGGGTGCTTGAGTGGCTCCACCACGCGCACCAGAGCGTATTTGTCCAGCACAGTGTCGCTGTCGATGGTGATGACGAAGGGGCTATCGTCGAGCAAATTGGTGACTGCGTAGTGCAGGGCTTCGCGCTTGCCGCGGTTGCGGTCGAAAAAGTGCACGCGGATGCCCTTTCTTTTCGCCAGCGCTTTGAGCATCGGGCGCACTTTGGTGGTCGATCCGTCGTCGATGATGCAGATTTGCTTGTTGCCTTCGGCCGCGATGACGGAAGCGATGGAGCGCTTGAGCAGGGCGGGAGATTCGTTGTAGCAGGGAATGATGACGGTGATGCGTTCGCCGGCGTAGGCGGGATACGTCTTGTCGCGAAAATCGTCGATGCACACGAGAACGAGCACGAACCAGGTGTAGCCGAGCATCAGGTACAAATAGAGCCGGCTGTAAAGCGACCACAGGCCGTCGGCGAACCCGAGCGCGTAAGAAAAGGCGAGTACGGTCGTGAAGCCGAGCAGGAGAAACAGTAAAACATAGAAGACGCTCTGCAGCGGCTTGCAGGCGCGGCGGGCCGGTCGAATGCCTTTGGCGCGTGCGCGGGGCATCAGCTTACGTGGGGGTCATGCGGCAAAGGCGGCAACTGCATGAGGATGCGGCGAATCAAAAGCACGATCGTCCGTCGGCGCGAGGGAGTGTCTTTCTCCAGCAATCGTTCGATGGCCGGAGGAACATCCTGTGCATACGCGCGCGACTCGGTGCCGCGCGTATCGCTGAACACCAGGAGCGCGGAGTACAGCCCCAAGATGAGGAACGATACCGACCAACGGGAGATTTTGCGTAGGTGCATGCGGATGTTTGTGAATTTGTTGATGCGATATTCTACCGGAAAACGCCTTTCCGGGTAAGAGTGAAATACTAGGCACGCTGTAAAGCTTGGTCGACGGAGTACACTAATTTTATGGCCACTCTCGCAATAACGCTGTTTTTCGCAGGCATGGTGACGATTCTCCTGCCCTGCATCCTGCCGCTCATCCCGATCGTCTTGGGCGTCAGTATCGCCGGAAGGAGCAAAATACGACCGTTATTGGTTGTTTTGGGAATGCTGCTCAGTTTTGTCGGTTTTACGTTCCTGTTACAAGTGGCACTCAGCCAATTCGTCGAGCTTGCCGACTATCTGCGTATCGGCACGTACTTTGTCCTCTTGCTCTTCGGTCTCGGGTTTCTCACGCATAACCGCCCCGTCCATGGGATAGGTGCCATTCTCGGAAGTTTGTTCTTCCTCACAAAAGGCTGGCCGTCAGTCATCATCGCGGCGATCCTGGGCATAGTCGCTCTCGAACTCGGCGGGCGCGTCGCCACGAAAATTCAGCAGTTCGGCACGGACATCCAAGGCAAGGCCTCCACGGAATTCGGCCAAGACTCGCCGTTCACCGCGTTCATCATCGGCTTAACGCTCGGCTTGGTCTGGGTCCCGTGCGCGGGGCCGGCGCTGGGCTTTGCGCTCACGCTTGTGCGCGAACAGCCCGGTCCGCAGGCGTTGCTGCTGCTCACGGCTTACGCCGCGGGTACGGCGGTTCCTCTGCTTCTCATCGGCTACGGCGGCCAGTACGCCGTGCAGTCCGTCCGCGCCGTCAGCCGCTATACGGGAATCATCAAACAAGTCGCCGGCGCCGTGCTCATCGTTACAGCCATCGCGCTGCACTTCAATTTGTTCCTCATCCTCCAAACCCAAACGAGCTTCGGCGGCCTTGGCACGACGCTCGAAAATCTCCTGGTCAACGATCGCCTTACCCCAACGCCCATGCCGTCTTCCGCATCTACCGAAGGTCTGCCCCGCATTACTCGCGCACCGGAATTGAACAGCGCCGGCCCGTGGCACAACTCTCAACCCCTGAAACTCTCCGACCTGAAAGGCAAAGTCGTGCTGATCGATTTTTGGACCTACAGCTGCATCAACTGCATCCGCACGCTGCCGTACATTCAGGGCTACTGGGACAAGTATGGTTCGACGGAGCTCACCACAGGTAAGGACGCGCCCTTCGTGATCATCGGCGTGCACGCGCCGGAATTCGTCTTCGAAAAAAGCGAAGACAACGTCGCGGCCGCGATCAAGCGCTACGGGCTCACCTATCCCACCGTGCAGGATAACGACTTCGGCACCTGGAAAGCGTTCGCTAACCGCTACTGGCCGGCCAAGTATTTGATCGATGCCGAAGGCTACATCCGCTACACGCACTTCGGGGAAGGGGAGTACGACGAAACCGACGCGGCCATCGCGAGCTTGCTCAAAGAAATCGACGTAGACACGAGCGCCATGCCCATGGCCGAAGACCCGGCAGTCGCCCGCATGCCGCTCACGGGCGAAACCTATCTGGGCGAACGCAGCTGGCCGGCACTCGGCAACCAGCAGGGTGATCCCTCCGACAAGGTCGTTACCTACAAGCAAGAGGGAGAGCCCGAACTGCACCGCTATTACCTAAACGGCGACTGGCAACTCCTCGACGGCGAGCGCCAGACCTTGCGAAGCAAAGAAGGCGCAATCCGCATCCGCGCCCTCGCCGGCGAAGTGAACTTGGTGCTGGGATTGGAAGACGGCGCCAAACCGGTGCAAGCCGAAGTGTGGGCGGACGGCCAAAAAACGAAGACCTTCACGGTCGATCGCGATGATTTATATCCGCTCTTCAAAGGTGCCTACGGGGAGCATGATGTGTTGTTGAAGCTGAAGGGTGCGGGGGTGGAGGGGTATGCGTATACGTTCGGGGCGTGAATTCGAGTTTATCAATCGCCATATTTATTGATTATTTCCGCTTTCCAACTCAATAAAAGGCAATTGATCCTGTCTAAGGATAGATTCATCAGCGACACCATCATTAATGAGTCTAAACATCTGACGTTGGACTTCGAGGTTGTGAGCCTGCACTTGATCATAGGTGCCCTGAGCAAAGAAAGTTTCATACGCTGTACGTAATGGTTTATCTTCCGTCACGCATGGATCTTTTTGCGCAGCCATGAGTGAGCGGTAAACCTTGTATAAACCATTTTCCTGTCTTACAACCCACTGGCGGCGCATTTGATCGAGGAATTTTTGTGGGTAGAGGCTGCGGAGAGTGTAGTAGTCTACCGTTGGGTGAGTGAGTCGCTGAGGATCGATGCGGTGAATGCGATCCTTCTTTTGGATATCCATGATGATTCCATCCGAGAGATCATCATCGATAAGCGCTTTGCCTGCTGTAAATGTAGTGCCAACCGCGCCCGCTTTCTCAGTAGAGATCATGAGTTTGCGATCCTGGGCATTCTGGAAAGTAAGGCGCTCATAGTCCATGGCTGACATTGTCTCCCCATTTGAGTCTTCGATTGGATATCCATTACAGTCGAAGATCCAGCTGCCTTTAAAACCATGAATGCCCGACTCGCGTTTGAATTTTATTGGCAGACCATCTAGCCCTTTCTTCTCGCCCTCCTTACTAGTAAGGCCTGTATAGAGGGCTGGTTTGTATTGCTTAAACATCTCAGCATATTTCAGTGCTTGGCCTGTGTATGCACAGAAAATGACTACCTTGCGTCCTTCTTTCAAGCAACGGTCTACGATTTGCAATGTTTTCTTTGCTTTCGCATCTTCGGCATTGGAGCCAATGTAGGCGGGGTTATTGACTATCTGTCGGAGGGCATGCTTCTTCACCAATCCCCCGCTCGTGCGCAAGCGATCTTCTTCAGCAACTTCATCGTTGGGAATATAATGACCATACTTCTCTGTCCAGGCCGGCCAATTGAGAAATATCTCGTAAATCGCATACGCCTGCTGCTCATGCATCTCAAATTCTCCGAGTTCTTCCGGAGGAATAACATTCTTGCGAGGCAGACGATGCAGCTGCTGCGCAAGTAAGATATGGGGATCGACTTCCTCAATCACATCCTCCTTACGAAAACGGATTGTGTACTTATCGACCAGCAGTTTAAGCGTTTTCAGAGCCTGTGAATCGGTCTCGGGAAATGACGCGATAAACGCCTCATCATTCTGGAAGCGAGGGTCATTCGGTTCCAGTGTATGAAGCATGCGTCGAAGCATTTTTGGGGTATTAGCCAATGTTGCCGTCACATTGATCTGGAACTTATGGCGCAGTCTATTTGCGCCCTTGCTTTGCTGACTTTGCTCGTTAGCACGGCTATGCGCTTCATCATGCACCACAACCGTATCGTCGGTGCTTAAAAGATCAAATCTCTCAGTGTCATCAGGGTTTTGGAGAAACTGGATATTAGTGACCATGCGTAAGTGTGACGCTCCACGCAAAAGCTCCTTACGTCTTTGGTGAGGAACATCACGCAATATTAATAAATCTGGTTTAATTAGGGTTTCGTTTGCTTCTTCATCCCAAGCGCTCACAACAGGATTTGGCGTAAAGATAGTCGCCTCCTCATCTGAGAGCGCAGCAAGTATCGTGCGCGTTTTGCCGAGACCCGGATCATTTGCAAGATTGACACCTCTGGCATTACTTCGTATACGTTTTCGAATTGCATAGACACAATACTTTTGAAAGAACATCAGACTACCATCTTTCACATTCGGCAGTTTCATTTTTTCAATCGCACGAAAGTTTTTGAGTACTCCTTTCAACACCCTGAGAATAACTTTGCTTTTTGTCTTGTTGATGAGGATTTGCATGTATTCCTCTCCTTCGGAGAAAGATCTAGTGAATTTCTTGATAAGGAACTTTTCGGCGCAGCTAATAAAAAATTCCATTCGGCCTTGACCTTTCTGAATGTCATCGAGCAGGTCGCCACGCAACTGAGAGAGAAGAGTAAACAAAGCGGCCAAATCATCCCGTTCACCCTCTTGCTTGATAACCAACAAAGATTGCGTACTACGCGCCTTTTGCTCTCGATGCAGGCTCAAGATACGAATTTCATTCTCTTCTCCAATTTTTAGAGGAACTGCGACGGTAAATGTTCCATCTGCCTCCACTTTTTTACGTCGATTCCAAGTGCCAGAAATATATACACAGTCTGCTTCGGGAGCTTTTCCTTTTATGGTTACGATATTTTCTTCTGTAGTTTCGGGAATATCCGTTTCAATTGATACTACCGGCAATGTCACTTTCCAACCAAGATATTGTTCTTCTTTGGTTTGGTTCGGTCCTGTCACCAATCCTTTAAAACTGCGTCTAACGAGTTGGTCTACTTCCACTTCTGATAAATCGGGATAAGCATACTGGAGGTAGAGTTTCAGTTTACCAGGATCTTGACCAAGAAGAGCAACAGCATCGATGATTTTCAAATTGGATAAATTTTCAAATTCGCTTTCAATCTGCGTCTCTTCCCAATCCATAAATAAAAGAAAATTTTGCCATCTAGAAAATCGATGATTGATAGCTGCGCATAAACTTTGAAATCCATTCTTGTATAACCAATCTGTACTCCTCCACTCCACTCCCGGAATCTTATGCAAGCCGAAGAGCGTGCGAAAATCCTCGGGCGTTTCACAGGCTGCGACTTGCTGGGGATATGTTCCATCAAGCAACGATTGATCGATGGCAGGCTTGGGCGGTGGTGGCATGAATTTCAGAAAATTTTGCCATCCCTTAAATCGTTCTGAGAGCGCTCTTTGCAATGCCTTATATCCATTTTGCTGAAGCCAATTTGCATTGCGCCACTCCTCTCCCGGAATCTTATGCAAGCCGAAGAGCGTGCGAAAATCCTC
>CAYTNJ010000039.1:0-11951 GCA_964439155.1 uncultured Candidatus Peribacteria bacterium
GACGCCGATATCGGTGGGGCCGCTGATGACGACTTCCAAGGAAGAAGCCGCGGGCGCGGACGACGCCGAAAGAGACGACTGCGCAAAAGCCGCCTGCGCGGGCAGCGCCAGAAAGAGCAGCGGCAGCGCAAGGCGGCGAAAGACGAAGGAAAGGCGCATTAATCAGCGGAGGAAAGATCTCCGTTCCGCTTCGCTTTCGCACGCGTGCGGCGGCGGGGGCTGTGGCCGGGATCCATGTGCTTTTCCTTGTATTTCGTAAGCTGAGGCTGCAATTTTTCTACGGCCCGGTCCACGGCTTGAATCACGTTTTCATGCCGCGATTCGGCCCGCAGCTGCTTATGGGGCAGGTCGATGGTGATCATCACCTTCACCTGATCACTCCCCTTTTTGGTATCGCGGCGTTCGGCTTCCACGCGGATCATGGACGCTTCGTCCTTGAGCCGACGACAGTAGGTGGCCAATTTGCCGATCTTGCGCGCGAGCATCAAAAGCTCTTTGTCGTCGTAGTGCAGGCCTTTTTCGAAGTGCTGAATGTTCATGGGAGGGGGGAGTGAGGGAAACGGGGGCAGTATACCATGCCAAAACCCACGGCATTGCGGAAAAGGGCGAAAATAAGGTATACTAAGGAGAATCTCTTTACACACATATCCATGCCCACTCCCGAAGGACCAAAAGAGGAACAGCCGAAATCGAAAGCGGAAATGCTGGCGGATTTGAAAAACATGCAAAACGATCTGAAAAAGACGGTAGACAAACAGGCCGTAGCCACGCTGAAGAAAGAGCGCGCGGATCTCGTTAAAAAATTAAAAGAAGAAAACGCGGAAGACCAGCTGACGAAAGAGGAAAAAGACGAATTGAAGCTCATCACCGACGCCATCAATACGGAGAATCAGAAGACTGAAGGAACCTTCGCGCAAATGACGGAAAAACTCACGGATGCCGTCGATAAAATCGGCTTCGAAAACATCGTGAAGCTCCTGGAATTTTTGGAGAAGATGGCGCAAGCGTCGGGCAAACCCTCGATGCTCAACACCCTGCTTTCCCTGGCCGCCGAATCGGACACGGTGCAAGGCAAGTTCGTGCAGAAGAAAGTGAAGGAAAAATTGGGCGTGGATCTGCAGCCCGAACAGCAACTGACGATCCTGAAAGAATTGCGTTCACAAGCCAAAAGCATCGATGCAAGCAAATCCACGTTCCTCTCGCACGTCGAAAAAACCCTCGGCAGGTGCAAGACGGTGGAAGACATCGTGAAAACCGGCAAAGAAACGGCGGCGGAAACCCTCAAAGAAAAACAGACGACGCAGCCCGCCACGCAACCGGCCGTCAAACCCGCGACCCCCGAAGTCGTCCCCCTGCCTAAAACCGACGAAAAGAAACAGTAATCCCTCTCCCCTTTTTTATGGCTCCGGAAACACCCAAACTGTCCGACAACATCGCCGAGCTGGAGAAAGACGTAAATGCGCTCGACCTGGGCGACACCAATAAAAGCTCGAAGGATAAAATAGATCCTCTCAAGGAGCGCGGTAAAAAGCTGAAGGAAAGCATTCAGATCACGGAAAAGATCGACGCGATTAAGGACACGAAACTCAAGCTCGATTCCTTGAAGGACGCTGTGTCTCTCAAGTTGGAACAAATGGAAGGCGGCGACCGCGATACCGTCTCCACGCTCATGGAGTTGAAAACTGATATCGACGAGGCGCACGACGACGTCATGAAAAAGCTCGCGAAAGAAGAAAAACCGCAGCCCAAGCCCACCGATAAGCCCCTTTCCGCCCCCGAAAAAGCCAGCGGCGTCCTCAGGAAAGCGCAGATGATCATGGCGAGCCAGGACAAAACCATGCCGATGAATCTGAACATCAAGGACGTGGTGGAAGTCGCTGGCGATGCAATGGCGATGAAGGGCATTCAGGCGGAGTTGGAAAAAGAGGAAGTGACCGTCCCTGTGATCAGCAAAATTCTCGAAGGCATCGAGCAAGCCGAAGCCCTCAGCTCTCCTCCGCTTAAGCCGGAAGAGCAGGCCAAGGTGGATCTGCTCAAGCAGGCTCTGCGCGCAGGCGCCAAGCTCAAGATGCAAGAAGATCCGTTGCTCGGCATCTACCCCAAGGAAGGCGACAAGCCGTTTCTCGAGCGCATCCCGGCACTCTTCAAGAAAGCGCTCATCACCATCCAAAAATTCCTCGGCACGATCATGCCCATCTTCAGCAAGTTGCCCCAGAACATGACGGGCGGCATAGCGCCGGAAATCGGCAACGTAGCCATCTTCAGCGAATTAGCCAACAGCTTCGATGGAGTCAAAGTGATGAACATGGGCACCACGGCCAATGTGCTGCTCGAAAAGCGCGGCATCGCCGTCGTGACCACGAGCAGAGACAGCACCGCCAAAACCCGCATCGACAAGCAGTTGCAGCAGCGCAAAGCCGCCGAACCTGGCCTCACGCTCGACACTCTCACGCAGCAGATCGTGCAGAATTACATCGACGAAAACCGCGCCGCCCTGCCGGCGGTAGGTACAAAGGAGAAGAGCTATATTTCTCTCGAGGGCATCTTGAATAATCAGCGCCCGACGGAGGAGAAGAAAGGCTACCTCACCGGCACGCCCAAAGCTCCCGAGAACAAACCCGCTTAAGTCCCCCACTCTCCGCATGGCCGAACAGCCCAAGCCCAAACCGACGATCGAGCAAAAAGTCGAAAAAGTCGACGCCGATTTGCGCACCGCCGACGTGGCGGATAATAAGAAGCACGAGGAATTGGGCAAGACGGTGGCGGACATCAAAAAAGAATTGGCAACGGAAAAGAACAAGATGATCGCGAAAAAAGAACTGCTCGCGCTGCAAGGCACGGTCCGCAAAAAGCTGGAGGAACGCGACAAGAACAAACTCGTCCGCGTGGATTTAAAGGAGAACGATCATCTCGTAAAACTGGACCAAGCCGTGACGCAAACCGTGACCGAGCTGGAAACCCCCGTCGCGCAAACCCCTGTCACCGTGGAAAAACCGAACCCGATGAAGGACTTCACCGAAAGCGTGAAAGACCTGTTCAACGGCAAAGCCCCGCTCATCGACCGCATCGGCAAAGTGTTCGCCACGGGCGGCGCGGCTCTCAAAGATGGCTTTGGTAAGATGAAAGATTGGTTCGCGAAGACGTTCCCAGGCGTGGCGGGAATGCTGGGCATGAAAGCAAAAGCCCCGGAGCGCACGCAGCAGGAAGTGAAAGCCGAGAAGAAGGCGAATGAATTAAAGGAGAAAGATGACTCGATCGACTTCACCAAATTGGAAGAGAAGACGAACCTATTCGGTAAGAAGCTCAACTACACGCCGGAGGGAAAAGACCGGAAAGTACTGCAGATAGACAAAGCCAAGGACGGATTGCAACTGACCTACGGCAAAGAGACCTATGACTTACTCATCGGCGATAAACTGCTCGACGGCGTGACCACTATGCAAGTCACGAAGGAGCGCGGTATCTCCCTCGCCATCGAGAAGGATTCCAAACTTGGCATGTCGACCATCGTGGCCAAGAGCAATCCCGACTTGATCGACCTCATAATCGCCCAGTTGGACAAGACCGATGGCAAGCCGCTGGAACTGAAACCGACTTTCGTCATCCCCAAGGGCGAACTCTTGGGCCCTGCCAGCTGGAAGCTCGGCAGAAGCGCCCTGATCACCGAACTCAAGAGCGGCGGCACCATCGAAGACGAGAAGATCGACGACTTAGTCTGGAAGCCGAACCTCACCCTCAAAAAGGCCGCCAAACGGCCGGCAATAGAAGAGAAGAAGTAAAGCACCGGATAACCTCCAAAACGCCGATTCTCACGCGTCTCTTGCGGAAAAACGCAAAAAAGGCTATAATTAGTGGAAACTAATACCCACATCTCTTATGTCCGTTGAGAAGCTAAAACAACAGGTAAACGACATTAATACGCCTACTCTGGCAGAGAGTAAGTCGGCGGTTGAAATAAAAAAGGAGGATGTGAAGAAAACGCGTGAGGCCATCAAAAACGCGAAGTTAGCCGAAAAAAGTGCAACACTTGAACAGTTGCGCTTGCTACAAACCGTGACCAGCAAGCAGCTGGAAAAATATGAGGAAGCGATAAAATCGAGCGTCGATGGAGAGAAGAAGGACGCTCTTCGAGATAGTCGTGATCAACTGCAATTACTATTGTTGGACGTAGAAGAAACGCTGAAAGAAATGGGGGCAGGAACATTTAGCACAGACGTACCCGTCATAACAAACATTGAAAGAGGTGCAACGGATGTTTCAAATTTCATGAAAAACAACACTCTCATGCGCTATGTGAGCTTGGGGCTAGGAGCGCTGGGCGTATGGAAAGCTATTGATTTCTTCCGTGGCAAAAAGAAGGAAGTGGCTGCATCGGCTCAGGGCCAACAGGGTGCACAGCCTGAGGAGAAATCCTTTTGGAAGCCGCTGGCGTGGATTAGCGGCGGTCTTGCCGCTATCGGCGTGACCGCTTGGGGCATCGGTAAATACAACACCGCCTCTGAAGGAACGCCGAACACACTGGGCAACTCACCGGACATCCTTCCTCTCACCGCAAAAGAAACGATCATCCAGGGACAAACAAAAGAATACTCAGGCGGTAGTGATTACAACCTGAAAACACCGATTACCATCAATAACACCACGACGTTGGACCCCATGAAAGACGCCGCGCAAACGGTAAATGATATTACTGTAATCCGCACTGAGAAGGGCATCAAAGTATTTGGAAGAAACGGCGTAAAGAGTGGAGCAACCATTAACATAAAGATCGGCACCGGTATTACATCCACGTTTGTAGCCAAGTAATTAAAGAGGGCAGCCGATTGACACAAAACCCCCCTCCCATACACTGTCAATCCAATGAACACCCTCTATCTCACCGCCGCCGAAAAGGAAGCCTACGACATGTTGCCGGAGGATATCCGTGAAGGCTGGGAAGTGGTGGACGAAACGCTGGACGCCTACGAGACCGACCGCCAATTGATGATGCGGGCACATATGTCGACCATGCATAAGTACAAGGCCATGCAGGAGATCGCGGAAAAATTGAAAAATGGCACACCCGCGGAAGAGATCGACTTGGGTGGTATTCCCGACGAGATGCTGCCGGACTTCTATTTCACAATCGGTGCGCGCGGGCTTCGCCAGATGATCGCCTATTCGTTCCAGCTGTGCAAAGACGACGAGGACATCAAGGGTGTGGCCTCACTCACGTGGATCCGCCATCAACTGCTCGAGAGCAACGCCTCCGTCCCCTCCCGCTGACATGACTTATACCGAAGGAGAACAGAATCGGCCCCAGGAACCCGCGGTGCCCATCGAGCAGCTGCAGGAGATGTCGGATAATTTGGAAACTCAAGGCTACGACCGGGCGCGGTTACAAGCCTCCCTGGCTTCGGCCGAAGGCCGCAAGGAGACCATCAACAAGTTTGGGGAGATGTACCCAAGTTTGAACGGCCAAAAGGAGCAGGTGCTGGAAGATATCTCCACCCTACAACAGGAGAGCGCCAAGAAAGAAACCTTCCTCGGTAAAGTATGGGAAGGAACCAAGGAAACCGGCCGCATCCTGGCCAAGCCCGTGGTGTGGGGATGGGAATTCGCGAAGAAGCATCCTTACATCACCACCGGAGTCGTGTTGACTGCCGCCGGACTTGCCGCTTGGTACACCGGCATCATTCCCGCCAGCATCAGCGCTTGGGTTGCCAGCGCCGCAGATGCCGCTGCCGGAGGTCACGTGGGCGAAGTCGGTCCGGCCATCACACCGAGTAATCCCATCGTCGTTCCTCCGGGCCAAAGCCCCATCGGTTTGCCGCCGATGAATCCCGAGATCTATCCCTACATCGAGCCGCCGATTCTTCCGTAACTCAACGACTCTTCCAAATACACACATGATCAAACACACTCCCGAACTGCCGCAGGATAACCTTCCCGACCAATCGCCGGAAAAGATCGGGGTGCCCGGCCGCATCTCGACGCTCACGCGGCGCTTCAGAATGCTCTTGTATACCGCCGCAGCAGCCACGGGTCTTGGTGTTGCAGGATACGGGACGAAGGAAGCCGCGAATATGCCCATGCCTTGGGAACCCACAGCGAATAAGAGCAAAGACAAGAATCAATCCGAACGCGAAAAGCGACAGGAGATCGACGGCGCCATCAACGCTTCCGTCATCGAACGAAGTAGGATACGCGAAGGAAAAACGGCGCTTGTCGACACGTCGGCGAATGATCAGAAAGCGATCATCGAAAAAATCCTGAGCGACGGCACGGTGACCGCCGAAGAAGTATCCACCCTCCGCAAGAGTCGCGGTCTTTACAACGCGGCCGTCATTCTTGAAAGACTCCCGCAACTCGAAGCCCTCTCAAGCGCCGATCCCGCGAAGGTGGAAGTGCCCAACGCGCAGCTGAAAGCCGGTACGGAATCGATAGCCAAGCAAATCACCCAGCCCGGCAGCGAGATCGAAAAAGCCAAATGGGAAAAATGGGTTCGCGCGCTCAATGCCGCCGCGAAAGATCAGTCGCCTGAGGGTAAAAAGAAGATCGCATCAACCATGGAAGAAGTGCGGCAACAAATCACCGAACGCTACAAGCTGTACTACCAAGCCGAAATCGTCGCTGTGCTGGCGCGCGCGGCTTCTTCCGAACCGCTCGACAAAGAAGCATTCTCAGCCATCGTGGCGGAGGAAGACAAATTGCGCACCGATCAGCTGACGCAGCTATATGAACAGATCGCGCACGAACAAGCGCTCACCTCCACCATCGACACCTTCGATAGTCTGGCCCGGCAGTACAACAAGGCCAAGGCCGACATGATTGCCAACGGCCTCAAGCCCAAGACGGTCGAGATGTTCGAACAGACGACCGACGAGCAACTAGCAAAAGCGAAAGCCTTGCGAGACAAAGACGCCGAAATCGAAACGATCTACGAGCTGCGCAGGCAGTATCTGGAAGACCGCGGCAACGAAGGCAAAAAACAGCGCTACGAGCAGAAGCGCGACGCCTACTTTATGCGCGAAAACCAGTCGGTGCCGGCGGAAGGCGTGATGCGCGACGCTCTGCAGAAAGAGCGCGTGAAAGTAAGCGACGAACTGCACGCGACCATCCACTACCCCGTCCAAACCCTCATCGAAGCAGAGGTGATCATCAAAGAGCTGGGCTGGATGTCCTTGGATCGCGACACCAATCCCCTGGCGCGTCAGAGAGCCCAGGCCTACGTGGACAAATACAAGGACGCATCCGGCGATACGGGAGCGGCTGCTAAGGAAATAGAAATGTTGCTCAAGAAGGACAGACTCACGATCGATGACGCACTCACGGCTTTCACTCGCCTGCCACAAGAGAAAATCCGCCGCTCACTGATGCTTGTGGACATGTACGTCGATTGGGCGAAGCAGCTGGAACTGTCGTTCAAAGATGAAAACAAGATCCGCACACAGGGCAAGCAGTTGCAGCAAGCCCGCAACGAATGCATGAACGGCATCAGCAAATTGATCCGCGATCTCTTCGACCTGCAGCGCGATTACCTGCGCGACTTGAGCGGCTTCACGGGTATTCAAACCCGTGTTTCACCGCAAGGCGCCGCGTCCGACGCCATGGTGGAAGGCACGACGGTGAAAAACTTGGACAAAGACCACCGCAAAGAACTCGAATCACGCCGCATTCCCGAAGTGTCGTCCGCTCTCAGGGCGATCGACAAAGACATAGCCGGCAACTTGAACTTCGAGAATCGCGCGAGGGATGCCGTAGCCAAGTATTTCCTCGTGCCAATGCAAAAATTGCAGGCAGGCATCAAGAACTTGATCCCGCTGCGCACGCCGGAGGAGCCGACCGAGCGCACGATGTACATGACGCAGATCTTCAAAGACTATCCCAGGGACGTGACCGACGACTTCCAGGAATCACTCGGCATGCAGCAGGAAGTACTCAAGGATCAGCAGAATCATCCCGAGCTCGTTCGTGAGCGTCAGCAGAAAGTGGGCACCAAAGAACTCGAGGCTCGCGTGAAGAAATGGGAAGGACTGACCAAAGCCGACGACGTCCGCGAATCGCTGCAAAAGCCCGGCCTGGAAGCGATCGACCGCATGGCCATTCACGTGGTGGTGCAGCGCCGCCTCGACAAGAGCGTGGAAGGCATCGACCGCGCCGAAACGACCTTGCTGGAAAACTTGCGCCGCTACGGCAACGAGAATACGGAAATCCAAGCGGAATTCTACGATTACCAGACGCTGCTCCGGAATTTGGCCCTCATGATCGGCGGAGCCACGGGTTTCCTGTTGGCGGCACGAGGATTGAAGCGTGAATTGGAAACGCGCTCGATCATCAAGCAGACCGCGGGCGAAGTGGTGAAAGCGATCGCCCCCACCCTCGAAGAAATGCAAAAGCGCATAGTCGGCATGCAGACCCAACTTGCAGCCAATGCAGCTACCGACGCACAAGCAAGGCAGACCCTGCTCCAATTGCAACAGGAACTGCCTAGTATCCTCGCGATTTGCGACGGCTACATCAACTCTTTACAGCAACAAATCGACCTGCACGACACGAGTAAAGCCATGCTCCCGAACATCGACGAGCAACGTGCGGCCTTGCAAGCATGGATCCAACAGAAAAATCGGCTGTCCTCCATGGAGGTCGCTGTTGCTGATATCAATCGTTCCGCGCAATAACCTGCTATCCTACCCGCCATGGACTTCACCTCGTACTTCCGCGATTACCTGTTCCTAATCCCCCTTTGCGTTCTCCTTCTTTGCGAGCTCGTGAAGATGGTCGTGGAGGCGACGCGCACCGGCAACTGGCATGAGCGCATTTTCCGCCCGGGCGGCATGCCCAGTTCGCATTCGGCGTTCGTGACTTCCCTGATGATGATCGTGGGCAACACGCGGGGTCTCAAATCCCCCGAGTTCGCCATCGCGGCCGTGTTCGCCTGCATCATGTGGTACGACGCCATGAGCTCGCGCAGGGCGATCGGCGAACAAGCGGCCGTCCTCAACAAATTGCAGCACTGGCAGCACTTCACAGAGCGCCTGGGCCACTCGTTCAAACAAGTGGTGGTGGGCATCCTCTTCGGCATCGCAGTCACCCTCGTGGCGATGTGGTGGGTGGGAATGTAAATGGACGGAGCTTATTAGCTAGTTAGCTTATTAGCTTTTTAGAGAAACAACGAAGTACGACTAACAAGCTAGCTAGCTAAAAAGCTAATAAGCTAGAGCGCCTGCTCCTCGATCACTTTCTTGAGTCCTTTTTGTCGCAGTGACTTGGCGAGCGTGATCATCGTGTCGGCGATCACGGGGAGTTCCAAGTAATCGATGAGAATGGCCACCCAGGCGAGCCAAAACGGCAGGATGCTTGCCGAGCCGCCGGGTTGAAACATGTCCACCACGAATTCGTCGGTGATCCAAAACAGGTGCAGCCACTGCGAGTTGAGCGCCACCAAAAACCACACCTGCCGCCACTGGAACTTGCGGCGCATGTTGTAGAGATAAAAGATCGACGTGCTGATGAGCGCGGGGATTTCGGTGTAATCGACCACGATGATGATCGCCTGCCACAAGGGCGACGGGTTGAAGTAGCTTTGGCCGAGCAGCCGGAACAGCACCACGTGCGTCGTGAGCCAGTACAAGTGCACCAATTGCAGCGTGAATAAGCCCGTAGTCAGGCTCAAGTTGAGCAGGTAGTGCCGCTCGTACCAGGCCCAAAATGCATCGAGTATCTTGCCATACCACCGTTTGTTTGGCCTGTGGGCAGTTGGGCGACCGGGAGCCATGGAGCGTCAAGTATAGCAGACTTTGGGATTTTTACGGGAAAGCGCGGACGGCCTGGCCAGAGAGCGGAAGATGGCCCTATACTCCCCGCATGAAGAAAATCGCCGACCAGACAACGGACTTTCCCCAGTGGTACCTGGATGTCATCGATGCCGCGGACCTCGCGGAGCACGCGGTCGTACGCGGATGCATCGTGTTCAAGCCCTACGGCTACGCCATCTGGGAAGCGATTCAGGAAGATTTGAACAAGCGCATCAAGGCGCTCGGCGTAAAGAACGCCTACTTTCCGCTGCTCATCCCCGAGTCGGTGATTCAAAAGGAAAAAGACCACATCGAAGGTTTCGCGCCGGAATGCGCGGTGGTCACCCACGGCGGCGGCAAGGAGTTGGCGGAAAAACTCTACATCCGTCCCACGAGCGAAACGATCATCTACACGACCTTCTCCAAGTGGATCCAGAGCCACCGCGATTTGCCACTCAAGATCAACCAGTGGGCCAACGTGGTGCGCTGGGAAATGCGCACGCGTCCGTTCCTGCGCACGCTGGAATTCCTCTGGCAGGAAGGCCACACGGCGCACGCAAGCAAGGAAGACGCCGACACGATGGTGGAAGCCGCTCTCAAGATGTACGCCGATTTCGACCGCGACATGCTGGCGATTCCCGTGCTCACCGGCCGCAAGCCCGAACACGAAAAATTCGCAGGCGCCCTCTACACGCTTTCCACCGAAGCCCTCGCCCGCGACGGCAAAGCGATCCAAGCAGGTACATCGCACAACTTAAGCCAAGGATTCTCCGAAGCCTACGACGTCAGTTATTTGGATAAAGAAGGCAAAGCCCAGCGCCCCTGGATGACCAGCTGGGGCCTTTCCACCCGCATCATCGGCACGCTCATCGTGGTGCACGGCGATTCCAAGGGTCTGCGGTTGCCGCCGAACATCGCTCCCGTGCAATTGGTGATCGTGCCCATCTACAAAACCGACGAAGACAAAGAGCGAGTGCTCGATGCCGCGCGCGGGATCATGGAAGCACTGGGCGACGTGCGCACCCATTTGGACGACAGAGACGAAAAATCCCCGGGCTTTAAATTCAACGAGTGGGAAGTAAAAGGCGTGCCGCTGCGCATCGAGCTCGGCCCGCGCGATTTGGAGAACAATCAAGTGACCCTCGTACGCCGCGATACCGATACGAAAGAAGCCGTGTCGCTCGCGGATATCGAACAAGCGTTCATCAAGGAAAAACTCAAGCAGGTACAAGACGGCCTGTACGATCAGGCGAAGAACTTCCTCGCGTCACACACGCACGAAGCCTCGACGCGCGAAGAAATGGAGAAGATCCTCGAGAGCGACGGCGGCTTGGTATGGGCGCCTTGGGACGGCGAAAAAAGGACGGCCGACATCATCAAGGACAAAACGAAAGCGACCATTCGCTTGGTGGGAGATGCGTCTTTGGCGGAGGGGAAGAAAGACCCTTTCTCAGGCAACGAAGCCAAAGAATGGGCGCTGTTTGCGAAAGCTTACTAGTCTAAGCTCCGCAAAAACTTGATCGCCTCCCTGCCCGTGTCCCGAGGCCACTGGTGCGGATAATGAGCGCCGTCCCATCCCGTATCCATTTCGTGCGGGCACCATAGGACGGGCTGGTCTTTGGGGCACGTGTAGCGCACGCAGAGGAAGCTGCGGGGTTCGACGGGAACATTTTCCTCCGCCGAGCAGCTGTTTTGCGCCAAGTGTAAATCGCGCGCCTGCTCGCCTCCCGAGAACGCAGCCAGGGTGTCGTGCGGATTATGCAGCACCATCGAGGCAACCGCTCCCGTGCACTCCGCCTTTTGGGTGGAGCCGCCCAGCGTCACCGACCCGCGGATCACGTTGCCGCGAGCGCAGGCGAGGGCATTGGCGAACCAGGCACCCAGCGAGTGGCCCACTACGTGAATCTGGTCCATGTTCACGCAGTACTGCTCCCCGATCGACTGCACGATGCGGTCGAAGAACAAGTAATCCCCGTCGTCCTTGGGTGACCAGCTGTAAGAGCTGCCGTTTTTGATCGCCTTGGGATAGACGATCAAATAATCCTCTCCCGCTTGTTCGATGCCCAAATACTCGCGCACTTGCTCCGCGGAATTGGTGCGGCCGTGGAACGCCACGATCAGGCCATGGGGCTTAGCCGGGGAATACTCGCGAGGGACATGAAACAGAAAGGACCG
>CAYTNJ010000040.1:0-11880 GCA_964439155.1 uncultured Candidatus Peribacteria bacterium
GGCGGTGGGGGTGTTGCGGACCCGAAGGGGGCCCGTCGGGCCAAGCGGAATGGCCGTCCTGGTAGAAAAACGCACACACAAAAAAGTGGCGGTTACGCTTTGTCTTGTGGACTAGGCGTAACCGCCTTATTTCTTCTGGCCAATGCCTTACTGTGCGGATAACCGCTGATCCCCCTCAACAGGGCGTTTTTGGGAGAAACATTTGACCGCGAGAATCATACCCAATTCCCAATCTTTGTCAATAAGATGGCGGACCTGTAAAGTAAAGCAAAAGCCCGATCCAAGCCACTTCTTTAGACCCTCTGAAAACCGTCGCCTCCAACCGCCGCGCCAAGTTCGATTATGAGATTTTGGAGACCCTGGAGGCCGGCATCATGCTGACAGGTCCGGAGGTGAAATCCTGCCGTCTCGGACACGTGGAATTGGCCGGTGCGTATGTGTCGTTTCAGGGCGGCAAAGCGCAGCTCAAGCATCTTAAAATCACGCCTTACGCGTTTGCCGCTTCGGTGGAACAGGTGCCCGAGCGCGACCGCCAATTGCTGCTCTCCAAAACACAGTCGGCGAAGTTGCAGGAGACGATCAGTCAGAAAGGTATCAGCGTGATTCCGCTCGAAGTGCAGGCGGGCAAATACATCAAGATCGTGCTCGGCATCGGGCGCGGACGAAAGACTGTCGATAAGCGGGCGAGGATCAAGGAGCGGGAGACGGAGAAGAGGTTGAAGAAGGGGGAAGATATGTAATGGAAAATGAAGAATTGAGAATGAAAAATAGCTAGAATGGTCAACGTAATTTCCACTTTCCACTTTCCACTTTCCACTTTTAATGTCCCTCCTACCACCGCAAATCAACCGCGTCATCGAGGAGTTTTCCAAGCTCCCCGGCATCGGCCCTAAGTCGGCCGAGCGCCTGACGTTTCATTTGCTGCGCAGCACGCGGGCATCGCCCGAAGCCCTGGGGCAAGCCCTAAACGCGCTTAGGGCGGAATTGCAATATTGCCGCGATTGTCAGATGGTGACGGTGGAAGAGACCTGTGAAATCTGCCGCAATCCCGGGCGCGACAAAGCGATGGTGTTGGTCGTGGAAGAACCGCTCGAGGTGGTGGCGTTCGAAAAAACGTCGTACCGCGGCGTGTACCACGTGCTGCACGGTGTGCTGTCCCCCATCGACGGCTTCGGTCCGGAACAATTGAAAATCAAAGAGCTCGTCGACCGTGCGCGTGCCGGCGGCATCGAAGAAATTATCGTGGCCACCGATCCCGACGTGGAAGGCGAGGCGACGGCGTCGTTCCTGCGTGAAAAATTGAAGGACCTCGTCCCCAAAGTGACGCGGCTCGCGCATGGTCTGCCCATGGGCGCCGACATCGAATTCGCGGATCAAGTCACCCTGCGCGAAGCGCTGGCAGGACGTCGATCATTATAACCAGCGCGGGTTTCCTACCCGCGATTGTCCAGGATCAAGAAAGCGCCTGCACCAACAACACCGTCACGTACGCTGTGATGATGAAAAAACACACCCCGAATAACCCCGCGGCAACCGCCACCGCGATTAACGCGATCTTGGCCGTGTGAAGAGCCTTGCGGGCATCGGCCATCATGGCGCTGCTGCCCATCAAGCCCGAAATACCCGTTGCTGTAGTGAAAAACATGCGAAGGAAGCCCATATGTCATAGAAGACGTGCGGGAGCCGCCATCCTGACCGACTACCGGTAAAACCCCTTTGTGCCGCCGAAAACGCCTTGTCCTTTGCATTGCCCCAAAGTGGGTTTTCTGCTACAATAATGAGATTTATGGCGCAAACCGATAACGCTTCCCCGGCAGGTAAAAAGCGCATCTTGATCGTCGAAGACGAGCATCCGCTTGCTCACGCGCTCGAACTCAAGCTGAGTCACGAGGGTATCGAGACGACCGTGGCGAGCACCGGCAGCGAAGGACTGACACAGGCGTTGTCGGGAAAGTATGACTTGATTCTCCTCGATTTGATCCTGCCCGGCCTCGACGGTTTCGCCCTGCTTTCCGAGATGAAAGCCAAGGGCATCAAAACGCCGGTGATCGTGCTTTCCAATTTGGGACAGGACGAAGACAAGCGCAAAGCGAAAGAAGGCGGCGCGGTCGACTATCTCGTCAAATCCAACTCTCCCCTGGCGGACATTCTCATTCTCGTCAAAAAAATCGTTTCCTAATTTCTTCTCACATGGCTCTCAACGATACCGACCTCGGCAAAATTCTGATGGACGAGAGTTACATCTCGCAAGAGGATTTGAACAAAGCTCTCGAGCACGCCAAGCGCCAGCAGATTCCTCTTAAATCCGCGCTGTTCGACTTGAGTTTGCTTACCCAGGAACTCTACGAAGGCGCCATCGCGGAGCATTTCAAGCTGCCCTACTACGACGTACGTTCGGCTAGCCCGAGCGCGGAACTCGTGGGCATGCTTCCCGAGGAAATCGCGCGCACCTACGGCATCGTGGTCGTGGCGAAAGAAGGCGATAAAGTCACCATCGCCACCGCCGACCCCAGCCGCCCATCGCTCGAAGAAGCCATTCGCCGCAACTTGGAACAGGAGGTCGCGGAGTTCCCCGAAGGTGACGAACCCGAAGACAAAAAATCCGCGGAGAAAAAGCCGCCCGTCAAAAAATCGGCGATGTCGTTTTCCTTCGGTAAAAAGAAAGCGCAGCGCATGACGTTCACCGGAGAAATTCAAATGGTGTACGCGCCCAAGGCCGCGGTGGAATCGTTGCTCGCGCACTACCGTAAGCCCCTTGCCACTCGCTTCCAGGCGATCATCGAACAGTCGGGCAAAGTGGCGCCGGAAATTTTGGAAGAGATCATCAATGACGCCATCGATCTGCGAGCCTCGGACATCCACTTCGAGCCGCAGGAAAAAATCGTCGTCGTTCGCTTCCGCGTGGACGGCGTGATGCACGAGGCCGGACGCATTCCGCGCGAGTACTACGACGGCGTGATCAACCGTATCAAGATCGCCTCCAACATGCGCATCGACGAGCACTTTGCGGCTCAGGACGGCGCCATTCGCTACGAAGGCCACGGGGAACCCATGGACATTCGCTGCTCGATCGTGCCGCTCGTGGATGGTGAAAAAGTGGTGATGCGTTTGCTCTCCGCCTACGTGCGCTCCATCACGCTCAGCGACTTGGGCTTTACCGAGGAGCACCGCCGCATCATGGAAGAAGCGGCCATGAAACCCTTCGGCATGATCCTCACCGTGGGCCCCACCGGCTCCGGCAAATCGACGACGCTGTACGCGCTCCTCAAAATGCGCAACCACCCCGACGTGAACATCTCCACCATCGAAGATCCGGTGGAATATAAAATCCCCGGCATCAACCACATCCAGGTGAACGTGAAAACCAATCTCACGTTCGCGAATGGCCTTCGCGCCCTCGTGCGCCAAGACCCGGACATTTGTTTGGTGGGAGAAATCCGCGACGGCGAAACGGCAGACATTTCCGTGAACGCCGCGCTCACGGGTCACTTGCTCTTCTCCACGCTGCACGCCAACGATGCATCCACGGCTATCCCGCGCTTGCTCGACATGGGAGTGGAGCCGTTCCTGCTCGCTTCCACGCTCGAAGTGCTCGTGGCCCAGCGCCTCATGCGTCGCCTCTGCCCGCACTGCCGCTTCAGCTACCCGGTCACCGCCGACGATATTCAAAAACTCTACCCGGCGGCCGCGAGGTACTTCCCTGCGAATGGCGCCACGTTGCTCTACAAAGCCAAAGGCTGCGAGGCCTGCGGCGCAACCGGCTACCGCGGACGCATCGGCATTCACGAAGTGCTCGTGATCACGCCCGCCATCAAAGAATTGATCATCGCCCGCGTGTCTTCCAGCGATATCGCCGTGCTCGCACGGCGCGAAGGCATGAAAACGCTCTTCGAGGACGGCTTTGAAAAAGTCACGCGCGGCATCACCAGCATGGAAGAACTCTTGCGCGTGGCAGCCCCGCCCGCTCCTCTCCCGGACGCCCCTGCTCCTCATGAGAAAGCCAAAAAGTGACCCCAAAGGCCCGGAAAAGAAAACGGAGCGCGTGGAAAAGATGAAGCCCGAAGCCCAAATTTCGCCGAAGACGGAAGCGCCGAAAGCGGCCCCGCCCGTCGAAGCCGCAGCGGAACAACCGCCCGCCGCGACACAGATCAAAATGACGCCCATCGTGCCGAAGGACGAGCAGCAGCAAACGTCCGCGACGGCACCGACAGCGGACGCCGCGCCGTCTGAGCCCGTGGTCACGCCGCCCATCGCCTCGGCTTCCTCAACATCTTCTCCTACTCCCAACCCCCAACCCCCTACTCCCAAACGCTCGTTGTTCGGCATGCGCCTCGGCGGCGGCGCAACGCCCAAGCCCGTCATCAAAAAGGCGAAGCAGGTGAAGGCGCCGGGCAGGATTTCCTATATCGGCATCGGCAAGGAGCGCAATAGTTTCGTGCAAAACTTAGCCACGCTGCTCAACGCCGGCTTGCCGCTCACCGATTGCTTGCAAACGCTCATGTTGGAAACGCGTCCCAAGACGATGAAAAAACTGATCCAGCGCATGATTGATCTCATTGAAAGCGGCAGCCCGCTGTGGAAAGCGATGAATGACCAACACTTCTTTACTCCCTACGCCATCGCCCTCGTGCGCATCGGCGAGGAGGCGGGAAGTTTGGCCCGCAACATGCAGTACCTCTCCGAGCAGCAGGAAAAAGACCAGGCGCTCAAATCAAAAGTGAAGATGGCCATGATCTACCCGGCCATCGTCATGTCGCTCGTGTTCTTCGTGGTCATCGGCTTGGGCGGTTTCGTGCTGCCGAACTTGATCCCCGTGCTTCACGCGCTCAATACCGACCTGCCGCTCACGACCCGCATCGTCATCGCCGTGTCCGACTTCTTCACGAAGCAGGGCTACATCGCCATCCCCGGCTGCATCTTCGTATTCGTAGGCATCTTCCTGCTGCACACTTTCACGCGCTTCCGCAGAGTCACGCAGTGGCTCATCTTCCAAATTCCCGGCATCGGCCGCCTCGCGAAAGAAGCCACCATCGCCCGTTTCGGCGTGATTTTGGGAGGACTGCTCCGCGCCGGCGTGCCGCTTACCGAAGCCCTCAAATCGATGGCGGAAGTTACCTGGATCGTCTCGTACAAGACCTTCTACGAAAAGCTCACGGAAAATATCACGCTCGGCATGTCGTTTCAGAAATGTTTCCAGTCGATCCGCGGCAGTGAAAAATTGCTCCCCATCTCGGTGCAATCGCTCGTGGTCGTCGGCGAAAAATCGGGCTCGCTCGCGGATATTCTCATCAAGATTTCCGACATCTACGACCGCAAGGCCTCCGATACCGCGCAAAAACTGCCGGTCATCTTGGAGCCGGTCCTCCTTATCTTCATGGGCGGCCTGGTAGGCACGATCGCGTTTGCGATCATCATGCCGATTTACTCGGTGGTGGGGAATATTGGATAAAACAGCTTATTAGCTAGTTAGCTTTTTAGCTTCTTAGAGCTAAATTAGGCGATTCTTAGAAGAAACCAGAAAGCTAACCAGCTAACAAGCTAAAAAGCTAACTAGCTACTCCAGTCAATCGCTCCTCTTCCAAATCCGTGTCAAATTTGGTATACTGAGAAGAAATCTCTCCCCCATACCCCTCTATGAAGCGCAGAGCATTTACGGCCGTCGAGGCCTTGCTGAGCAGCGTCGTCATAGCGATCACCGCGGGCGTTTCCGTTCCGCTCATTCGCAATTACCAGATCCGCAACGATCTGAACATCGCGACCGATTACATGCTGCAGGCACTGCGCACCGCGCAGTCCAACGCACGCGCCGGCAAGAATACCGGCCAGTGGGGAGTACACCCCGAGGACGCCCTCGTATTCGAGGGAGAAGAGTACGCGTACCGTGTCACCGCTTCCGATGAACCCTATCCGCTTCCTCCGGCCGTATCCGTATCGGGCTTGAGCGAAGTGACCTTCGCCCCCGTCTCGGGTCGCCCGCAGACGTCCGGTGAAATCATTTTGACCGCCCTCAACGGCGATCAGCGCATCATCACCATCGGCGACCAAGGCACCATCGCCGCCACCGGCATCGACGGCGGCGCCCTCGAAGGCGGCACGGGAGAAGGCGGCCAGGACGCTTCCGCCATGGCTTCGTCGCATTCCACCGTCTCCGGCGGTTCCGCGGGCTCTTCGGTGAGCGGCGGTTCCGCAGGCTCTACGGCAGCGAGCTCCGTCGCGGGCGGTTCCGCCGCGAGCGGCGGACAGCAGGGTTCCACGGGCTCCACGGGAGGTGCGGGTTCCGCAGGCGGCTCAGTTGCCAGCAATGCTTCCAGCATCGCGGGCCAGCCGCAAGGCAGCTCCGCGCAAACGTCGGCGCAGTCTTCGACCTTGGCGGGAACGGCTTGCACCGATCGCTTCTTCGTCAGCGCGGACGGCACCATCCAAACCACCGGCCGCGTGAGCGCGGTCGTGAAGGCTTTGGGTTCGCAAATCACCTACGGCTCGGGCGGCCCCGAAGTAAACGTCACCGCGCAATGGAGTACGAACGGTTCCACGTGGACCAACCTGTATAACGGCAACGACATCGACGGCAATGAGACGGAAACGATCAGCAACTTGGTCTCCGGCTCACGCTTGTCGTTCAAGGCGAAGGGTGTCTACTCCAGCTTCTTCAACCAGTCGTTCACCTCCATCGACGGCACGGGCCACGTCGAAGTGCTGCGCAACGGCGAGCGCCCGCCCAGCTATCCGGCGTTCAATAACCAGCAATCGCTCACGAGCTTCCTGCGCACCGTGCTCGACGCCAACGGCCGCATCGCGATCGGCCAGTACGACGTGGTGCTCTTGGTCGAACTCGGCGCCCTCAACTCGTCTTCCGCCGATTTCCAGGACTTGGTGCTGCACGTGCAGTTCACGCAGGAAGCGGGCAGCTGTAACTCTTCTGCGTCTTCCGCCGCCTCGATCGGATCGCTCGGCAGCAGCAGGTCCAGCGTGGCAGGGGGTTCCGTTGCTTCATCCTCCAGCGCCGCCAGCGTGACGCCGCGCTTCAAGGTCGTCTTCCAGCGCCTGGTGAACAGCGGCAACGGCAACGCCGCCAAGAAAGTGTTCGTGGGCTCCCCCGCTCAGGAATACGCCGAGAGCGCCTGGGTTCCGTTGGAAACCAACGGCTCGACCGTGACCGATTCCGGCTTGGTCGCGAACAGCGCGGGTTTAAGCGCCCAGCGCGGCAACGGCTGGCTGAAGATCCAATCGCACGGCTCGCTTTCCAATGGCAAGGAAATCGTGGATGCCAAGATCGTCTTTGAAGGCTTGGCCGTCACCGGCATTCGTAACGACGGCGCGCACCCGACCGAAAATCCCTTCGACGACGTCGTGAACGACAACGCCGGCGGCGACGAAGTGACGATCTCGGACAACGCCTACGAAGTCCTCTTCCAGACGCGCGTCACGGGCGACGACGACGCCATCTACATCGAATGGAAGAAAGGCGCTCCCGAAGCCGGCACCGGCGCGGGCGGCGGCAACGATGGCAACAAAAAAATTATGGTGTGCCACTTCTCCTCCGGCGGCGAGCCCAACACGATCATGATCAGCAAGAAGGCTTGGTCTGCTCACGAGAAGCACGGCGACCACATGGGCACCTGCGAAAGCGACGATGACCGCGACTCGCTGCCCAACTACGCCGACCTCTGCCCCGATACCAAGCCCGACCAGGTGAAAAAGGGTCTGCTCTTCTTCCGTCAGGCGCTCACCGAAGCCGATAGCGACATCTTCCGCGAAGGCCCGCTCAAGAAGATCGGCGAATTCGACCTTACCGACACCATGGGCTGCAGCTGCGAACAGTTGCTCGATGTGGCCGAGGGCAAGCCGGGCTACTACTTCACCAATCTGCCGAAGCTCTACTTGCAACTCCGCAGCCTCCTCGACTTCTACGTCTCCACCGCACGCAAGTTCGGTTGCAGCAGGGATCTGCTGAGGTTGATCGAGAAGAACGGCTGAGAGGATAAAGAAGACGAAGAGGATGAAGAGGACGTTTGTCCCTTGATCCTCTTTTTTGTTCGTCCTCTTCATCTTCCCAATCTTTTTAATCCTCTTAATCCTTTTTCCGCATAAGCGTAGACTCCTCTACCGTGCGCTCATCTTCCGTCTCTTCTCGCCCGGGCTTCCTCCTCGTCGAGGCCATGATCGCGCTCGCCTTGTTCGCCATTTTTTTGACGGCGGTGGGGTTGGCGCTGCTCACAAGCCACAAAGGGGCGATAGCCACCACCGACCGCATCCACGCCATAGGGCTCACCGAAACGGCTCTCGAAGGCACACGCGGCATTCGCGACAGGAGCTTTACCGAGCTTACGACCGGACCCCACGGCGTTCGCGTGGGCAGCGGCTCGCTCGGCATGCGCTGGATGTTCGACGGAACCTCCGTGAGAACGGTCGACGGCTTTTCCACGAGCGTGACTATCGAATCCTTAAGCTCCAGCCGCGTGCGGGCCACGGCCGCCACGACCTGGAACCACGCCTTGGGACGCTCGGGATCGGTGGTGCTGGCCACGGAATTGCATGATTGGCAGTCCACAAAAGCCATCGGCAGCTGGACCTCGCCCAGGCTTGCGGGGCAGTACGTCGCATCGGGCACGCCGCTGTTTAACGACGTCGCCGTCTTCGGCACGTACGTTTTCGTCTCCAGCGAAACCTCGTCCGGGGGCAGGGGGCTGTATGTGTTCGACGTCTCCAATCCCGCTTCGCCCACGCGCATCGCGACGGCTTTCGACTTGGGCGCCGCGGGCGGCGATATGGTGATTTATGGAACCACGCTCTACATCCTCACCGACAGCATCACCCAGGAAATCCGCGCGTACGACATTACTTCTCCCACGACGTTCTCCTCCGCGGCGCTGGTCGCCACCTACAATTTGGCGGGTTCTTCGCGCGGCCGCTCGCTCGCGCTCAGCGCCACCACGTTGCTCGTGGGCGCCGCGCAGGATGCGACCGAACAAGAGCTCTACACCTTCGACGTGTCCGTGCCCTCCGCCATCACCCTTCTGGGATCGACCGATGACACGGGTGTGGTGCAGGCCATCGCCGCACGCGGGTCGTACGCGTACATCGCGAGCGGCGTCGACACCTCCGAGCTGCGCGTCGCCTCCATCGTCAGTCCCGCGTCTCCGCAGATGCCCTCGGGGTCCGGTGCCAATTTGACCGACGTGCTCGACGGGCAGGCCATCGCCGTCACCGGAACGGCGGCCGTACTTGGCAGGGCGCTCGGGGCCGCCATCGACGAACTGGCGTACTACCCGTTGCCGGTGGTCTCCGCCATGCCCTCTACCCCCCCCGGCCCCTGGACGCTGGATACGGGCGGCGCCGTGAACGGCATCGAGATCGACCCGGGCGGACGCTACGCCTTCGCCGCTTCCAACGGCACCACCAAGCAGTTGCGCGTTCTCGATTTGCGCACATGGAAAACCGGCACGGCGGAACGAGGGTACTACACCGTCGCCTCCGGCAACGGCCGCGGCCTTGCTTACGACGCCTGGAACGATCGCGTCTACCTGGTCACCAATACCGGCCTCCTCGTGATTTTGCCCTCATGATGCGACGTTTTCACCAGCATCGGCGCGCGTCGAAACCCGGCTACATCATGCTGGTGACCGTGCTCGTCGTGGGCGCGGTGGCCACCGCCGTCGTGGCGTCGCTGCTGTTCATCGCCACTAACTCCGCGCGCACGGCGCTCACGCTCGAGCGCTCCGCCCTCGCCGAAACCTACGGCATGACGTGCATGGAAACGGCGCTGCGATCGCTGTTCGTGAACGGCTCCTACGCCGGCGGCGTCTCCCAAACTTTCACGCGTGGCAACTGCGACATTTTGGCTATAGGAGGATCGGGCAACGAAGACCGGACCGTATGCGTGCAGGCGACGAGCAGCGATGTCACCCGTAAATGGGAAGCCAACCTCACGCGCATCATTCCTTCCATCCGCTTCTCGGCGTTCCACGAGGTGTCGGACTTTACCCTCTGCGATTCATGAACCTTCGCTTTCAATCGCATCGGGGCGTCACACTCGTGGAGCTGCTGCTCTTCGTGGGCATTCTTGCCATGTCGATGGGCGCCATTCTCGCTTTCTTTTTGTTGACCACCGAAAGCCGCGTACGCCAGCAGGTGGCCAACGACGTGGAACAAAACGCCATCCAGCTGGAGCAATTTTTCGAGAACGAAGTGCGCCACGCGGAGCGCATCATCGCACCCGCGCGCGGACAATCGGGGACCGTTCTGACCATCGAATCTTCCGATAGCGACACCAACCCCGTCATCGTCGCCGTGCAGAGCGGCTACTTGTTGCTCATCCGCGGCGACGCCGAATATTTGTTAAGCCCGCCCGAGGTGACGGTGTCCGATTTGAAAGTGTTCAACACCTCCGCCTCCGACAACCGCCAGAGCGTGCTGCTGCAGTACACCGTGTCGCGCATTTTGCCGCTCGCGAAATCGGGCTATTACCGCCGCACCGTGTCGCAGGGTTTGACCGTGTTGCAAGACGACACCCGCACGGGAAATCCTTGCGGCTGCGCCGCTCCAAGTTGCATCGGGGGGCTCTATAGCTGGAATATTTGCTCCGGCACCACGTGCACGCCAACGACGGGAATGATCACGTGCCGCCCCTGAAAGCGGCCATGATTCGTCGACGCAAAGCCACGATGTCCGTTGAGCTTCACATTTGTGTTTGCGCGACATGTCAAGACAAATCGGCGCGATGTGAGGGAAAGTTGTTATACTTGTCGCCACTGCATGGCCAGTCGGGCCTCTCTTTCCTCCCTCCTCCTATGTCCAATCGTTTCGCGCAAACGAGTGTCTCTCGCAAGGGATTCACGCTTATCGAACTTTTGTTGGTGATCGGTATCATCGCCATCCTCGCCGCCATCGTCATCGTGGCCATCAACCCGACCAAGCAGTTGGGTGATGCCCGCAACGCCCAGCGCAGGTCTGACGTCAACACGATTCTCAACGCCGTGTACCAGTACGCCATCGATAACCAGGGCAATCTTCCCACCAACATCCCCACGGGAACGGCCAGGGCGATCTGTACGACCAACGCCGTAAGCTGCAACAACGGTGTGGATATCGAAGTGCTCACGGGTTCCTACCTCGTCAAAATCCCGGTCGACCCGAGCGTCGTCAGCCCCGCCACGGCTACCGGAACGGATTACTTTATCGTCCGCGACGCAGCCAGCAACCGTGTGACCGTGTCCGCCCCCCGCGCCGAACAGAGCGCCTCCATCAGCGTCACGCGCTGATTCTAGTTCCTTTTCTTTGCTGACCTATGACACGCCGAGGTTTCACTCTCATCGAATTACTGCTCGTGATCGGCATCATCGCCATCCTCGCAGCCGTGGTCATCGTGGCCATCAACCCGACCAAGCAGTTGGGTGATGCCCGCAACGCCCAGCGCAGGAGCGACGTCAACACGATTCTCAACGCCGTGTACCAGTACGCCATCGATAACCAAGGCAACCTTCCCGCCGGCGTCCCCACGGGAACGGCCAAGGAAGTCTGCCAGACCGATGTCGTCAACGCGGGCAGCGTCTGCGGATCCACCTACGTCGAACTGCGCACGCTCACCGGCTCCTACGTCGTGAAAATGCCCAAGGATCCGCAGCGCCCCGTATACTCCGCGGTCACCAGGACGAATACCGGAACGAACTACTTCATCGTCCAGGCGGCCAACGGTCGCATCACGGTGACGGCCCCCGGTGCCGAGCAAGGAGCGACGATCACGGTGACACGCTAGAATAAGATCAGTAAGACCATAAAAAGGCCGCCTGACAAGGCGGCCTTTTTCGTACACACAAGCCCAGGATCGGCACCGTAACGACGAGCCGCAGCTCGTCGCTGCGGGATGCGTTGCGTCCCGCA
>CAYTNJ010000041.1:0-6991 GCA_964439155.1 uncultured Candidatus Peribacteria bacterium
ATGCCAACCAGCAGTGGTATTCGCTTTCCATTAAAAATCTGCAGGAGGAACAGGGCGTGAACGACGCCGAGGCCGAAGCGATGGTGAAAGTCCTCGTGGACGCGGCGCTTTCGTTGGAGCGCACGCAGTCGGGCAATGCATCGCTCTATTCGCTCAAGCTCAAGCGCACGGCTGCGGCGGATCTGAAAAAAGTACTCCTGCAATTGGCTGCGGAGCATCCGGGCAAAGGCATGGAAACGCTTTCGAGCAAAGACACCGCCGAGCTGCGCCGCGTGCTTGCCAAGACCAACCTGCACATCAAGGCCGTCACGACCCTGAAAGACGAACCCAAGTCGCTCAAGATGTACCTGGCTTACGCCGAGAAGAACGTGCGCTTCGTGCTGCAAGGCGCACTGACGCTTCGCTCCGCGCCGGTGAAAGTGCTTCAGCCTTCCGCAGCCATCTCCTTGGACAATACGGTCGAAGAGAGCTGGAGCAATGAGAAACAACTTCCCCGCACTCGCTAACCATGCACTTCGGCGATCTCCTCACCGCGCGCGTCAAAGAGAAAGGCCCCGTGTGCGTGGGCTTGGATCCGCAGCCGTCCAAGTTCCCCGAAGGGATCTCGCGCGATGCCAAGGGCATGCTGGAGTTCACCAAGGGCATCATCGACGCCGTGGCCGACGTTGCCGCGATCGTGAAGCCGCAGATGGCTTTTTATGAAGCCCTCGGCTGGGAAGGTATGAAAGTGTTTTGGGAAACCTGCGAGTACGCCAAGGAAAAGGGCTTGCTCGTGCTGGCCGACGGCAAGCGCGGAGACATCGGGTCTACCTGTGAGGCCTATGCCGACGCCTATTTGGGAGCCGGCAGCGCCGTGGATGCGCTCACCGTAAATCCCTACCTGGGCTCAGACGGCATCACGCCGTTCATCGATCGCTGTATCAAAAACGACAAAGGCATCTTCGTGCTCGTCAAAACCAGCAACCCCAGCTCCGGCGAATTGCAGGACCTGCCCGTGGGCGACGAAGTGGTGCACGAAAACCTGGCGCAGTTGGTGGAAAGTTGGGCGGCGCAGCACATCGGCCCCGAGACGAACTTATCATTCATAGGGGCGGTGGTGGGCGCGACGTACCCCGAAGAGAGCAAGTACTTGCGTACGCTCATGCCGCACGTGCCCTTTTTGATCCCCGGCTACGGCGCGCAGGGCGGCACGGCGGAGGACGCGAAATACGGATTCTTGCCGGATGGTACCGGCGCCATCGTCAACGCATCGCGCTCCATCATCTACGCTTCCGCCGGCAAGGATTGGCAGGAGGCGGCTAGCAGAGAGGCGCAGAACATGGCTCAGGATCTGCGGTCGGCGTTGGGGTTGAAGTGAGCGCTCACTGGACCCTCATTCCGGCACTCCCCCGGAGGGAGAGGGAGGCTTTATGGTGTGACCGTCCACTTTGTGCCGCTCACCGGGAATTGATTGCTCTCGATCCAGGTGAAGCGTCCCGTGCCGTCCGTCCAGCGTACGGCGCCGTTTTGGCCGATGGCGCCGGCGCTTTCCAGGTAGGCGCGCAGTGTGTGGGTGCCGTTGCCGGCGTTCATCACCGTGGCGTAAAGCGAGAGGATGCGACCGGTACCGGATTCCAGATACTTCACCATATCGGGAATCACGGGGCAGAACACTCTCGTGGCGTCGAACCCTTCGAAGCTGCAGCTGGCTTGCTGCACTTCGCTGGGGCCGCCGATGCGCACGTTTGAGACCGTCACGCCTTCCAGCTCCAAGCGCGCGCTAAGCTCGCTTAGGTTGATGGTGGCGCCGGGCAGAATGACGCCGGAGAACGTGAATGCGGCGATCTGCCTGTTGGATCCGGTCTGCAACGTTCCGTTCGCGGACAGCGTGTTTTTGACGCTGCGCAGGGCCGCCAGGGCCGTCTGATGCATGGGTGAACGCTGGTCGGTGGGCACCAACTGGCGCGATTGGGCGGAGGGTACGCCCGACACGTCGATCGAGAAGCGTTCGAATTCCACCAATTCTTCAGGTACACCGCTGCCGGTAGGCTTAAGGAGCATGCGAATGCCCAGCACCGTGGGCGCGCCTTTGGCGAGCGTGATGCCCGTACCCGTGGTGCCGCTCTTCCATTTGCGCTTGTCGGTGTCGTCGGTTTCGAGGAAGAGCTCGAACAGTTTTTTGCCGGACTGGTCGACCAAATACATTTTGTCGACGGATTTTACTTCGCGGCGCAGCCACAGCGATACCAAACGCAGCGTGGCGTCTTCTTCCACGGACGTGAACACCCCGTCGATGACCGCGGGCGTTTCCTTACTGAGGAGAAGCAGATGGCTCTGGGCGCGGTTGGCGGAGGAAGACGAAGAAGTAGAGGAAGACAAGGAAGACGAGGACATGGCGGAAGACACGGATGAAACCGATGATGCCGACGAAACAGAGGAGAGGGATGAGGCGCTGCTGCGGATGGTTTCGCCCTTTTCGGCGGCGCGGTAGAGAGCAAGCTCATCCTTCGATTCCGCCAAGAATGCAGCCGCAAGCCGGGCCATTTGGCCGCGGGTGAGCGGGTGATCGAAAGACAAGTTGATCGGCAGCTCGGTACCGTGCTCCTGCGCGGCGCGCAGCCAGCCCGCGTACCATTGCTCATCCGAGCGCGTGTCGTTTTCGTAGCCATACTGTGCCGCGAGGATCTTCACCGCTTCGGCGTAGATCACCGGGCGGTCGGGATGGAAGAGGCCGTCTGTGTAGCCTTCCACGAGGCCGATCTTCTTGGCGTGGCAGACGTAGCGCACGTACCAATCGTCTCCGCCGACATCGGGGAAGCACCGCTGGTTAGCGCTGGAGGAAATGGAAATGTTGCGCATCTCGAGAGCGATCTTCACGAACTCCGCGCGATTGAGCGTGCGCTCCGGGTGAAATTTGCCGTCGGGATTCCCCTCCACCACTCCTTCGTTCGAAAGCAGGCTGATCGCCGCGCTCTCGGCCTTGCTAAAGGGTGAATCTCCATACACGCGGCTGGAATCGGTGTAATTCAGCGCGAGAACCGAAGCGGGTAAAGCGATTAATCCGAGAACGAGAAGGGTTTTGGTGGAACGCATGGATGCCAGGATATCACTCGCGTCGCGAGCGGGCGATCATTTGGCGTCGCTTTTTAGCAACTTTTCCACCGTATTCCAATTGCGCGTGGTCACGTTCTTGCCGAATTCTTTTTCGACGATCGCCATCGCATCCACGCTGCCCATGTCTTTCACGTTCAGCACGCTGAGCACTTCACCGGACGTCACTTGGAGAATGCGGAATTCTTTGCCCGGCGACACATAAGGAATCTTCAGCTTGCTGGTCGGCTTTTCGGTAAGGAATGTGACGTATAAGCGCGTGTCCGCAGTCACTTTAATGCCTTTGAAGGGATCGGCTTTTTTGAGCGCCTCCAATTCTTTTTTGGTCCGCACGATCACCGGGATGGGGAAGCCGAAGAAGTCCTGCAGTGCTTTTTCTAACTGCAAGGTCAGTTTTTTTGCGTCGGAAATCTTCGCGTCGAAGGAAGCGTTGCCGCTGTTCAGTAGAGTGGAAACATTCTCGAAACCGAGCTTCGTCAGTAGTTTTTTCAGGTCGGCCATGGGCACCTTCTTGTTGCCGCCCACGTTGATGCCGCGGAGAAGAGCGACGAATGTAGTCATGGGCGGAGTATAGACGTTTTCAATGTATTTTTTCCCCATTCTTCAGCATCTCCAACAGTACTTTCATTCGTCTTTCCCGTGTCTCGGGCTTTTTTGCCGTCTGCAATCTCCAGGCGATGGCGTAGGTGTTCGCTTTGTTTAAAGTCTGGAAGAACGCAAAAGCCTTCTTGTCTTTCTTCAGGGCGGCGAGAAAATCTTCGGGCACTTTCATGTCGCTTGGCTTGTCGTAGGCAGCGGCCCATCTGCCATCGGCCTTGGCGGACTCCACCTGCGAAAGTCCCGCGGGGCGCATGCGCTTTTGTTCGATCATCAACGCCACGCGCTCGATGTTGCGTTTGGACCAAAGCCCGCGCGGCTTGCGGGGCGTGTATTTGATAAGCCACGACTCCACGTCATGCTTCTTCCCTTGGCTGTCGATCCAGCCGTAACACAGCGCCACGTCGATGGCGTCTTTAGGATTGACCGATGCCTTGCCGCTGTCTTTCTTAAAAAACCGAAGCCAGATGCCGGGGCTTTTTTGGTGGTGCTTTTCCATCCACGCCGTCATCGCCTTGGCGGTTTTGAAGGGGACGATGGGGAGGGTTTTGGCGGGCATAGGAGCATGGTAACCGGAGTTTTTCGACGTATTTTACGCTGGTTCTTGTTTTGCAGAAGTCACCTTTTCGCGTGAAAAAACCGCCTACTGCATCTTCGTCTTCTGCCAATCTGTTCGTGTCAGTTCATACTCCTCCTCCGGCACGTCTTCGCCATGTTTCTTGAAGCCAGCGGGGTTATGTCCCGTGTATTTCATGCCAACTTTCAGGAGCACGTTTCCGCTGCCTTTATTCCATGTCGCATGCGAAGAAATGATGGACTGCACTCCCAATATTTGGAATGCAGCATCGACGACAGCTTTTGCAGCCTCCGTCGTATAGCCTTTCCCTTGCTTATCAGGATGCGCCCAAAAACCTATGTACCAAACATTGTCTTTATTCTCCTGCTTGCGAATGACAATGCGTCCCAAGAATTCCTCAGTCTCTTTATCGGTAATGGTCCATTGAAGATTATCTCCTTGTTCCCAACTTTTCAGAGAATTCTTCGTCCACTCGTCGATCACTTCTTTCTTTTCCGGCGGGTCCCACAGCATGCCTTTCGTAATATCCGAAGGATGATGCGCAGCCGTCCAAACATTCTCTCTGTCCTCATCGGAAGGAGGACGCAAGCGGCAACGTTCTGTTTCCAGAATACGAACTGCAGATACCAATTCTTCAAGGCCATGAATATCCGACATAGATTCCATCTTAGTATTTTAGTACATATAAGCCAGTTTTGGAACGATACCGATAAGCAAAAACGATGCTTGCCGCATCCAAAGGCGCGTGGCCTGCCATGAAATCGCGCGGAAGACAGAGAGCGTGTACTTCGTGGTAACCAGAGTTTTTCGATTTATTTTACGCTGGTTTTCTCCATCCCAAGAGCAAAAACCTCACTGAGCAACACTAAGAAGATACCAGGAATAAAACCCTGCAATGCCGCCCTTTGACCAATCAGATAGAAGCTGCGCATCGGTGATGTTCCTGTTGCCCGGGCGTTCGCCGTTTTCGTCGACGGTCATTCTGGTTTCTCCGCGTGTGAACACAGGGTCATATACGGAAAAATCTCCTTGAGCGGCATCGTATCCGAGCAACGTAATGTAATGCTGATAGTCGTACATGTATGTAAGCAGGATGACCGGCAAACCCGACGCGATTTGCTGCCGTAAAAAGCGAATTTTTTCCTCATCGCTCAAAGAGCCGGCATCAAATGCTTGTACCTTCAATCCTCGTTTCCGAATGAGTGATTCCAGTGCACGTGGATGCGTGTAGCCGCCGGGAAGCTTCCAGGGGAGCTGCTCTACGAACAGTTCAGGCTGTACGTCGGCAGTCGGTTTGAAAGTATTCACGAAAATTGCCGCGGCATACGGACCACATTGGTTGGGCCCTTGGCGGAAATTGGAATCAGTCGCAACTCTTAAAGAGAACTGGCTTGGAATGTCCGATGAAGTAATTTTTGGCGTATGACGAAATAGCCCAAGAAAGTACACAGACCCAATGATAAGAAGAGCCACAAAAGCAATTCCCGTTCCAATGAGTATCTTCTTCGATTTCATAGAAACACCATTCTAACATTGAAATAGAAAAACTCTGATGGTGGCCTTGATAGGAATTGAACCTATATCTACCCCTTAGGAGAGGGTCGTTCTATCCGTTGAACTACAAGGCCGCTTAAGCTAAGGGTACAAGGAAACGGGGCGTCACGGAACCCTCTGTCGGCCGACTTATCCGAAGACGACCACCTCCCTACCCTCCGACATAAGCCCTCCCTTCACCTTGAATTCCTTCACGGCTTCCTTGCCGACTGCGCCGTAGGCCTTGAGCAATTCGGCGTGGATGGCGCCGTCTTTGCCGGGGACCAAAAAGAGGATGCGGGGGTCGATGTCGTCGATCAGTTTTTGGGCTTTCTTGAGGTCGTCGTTGCCGGGAATGGCGAGGATGTGGATGTCGCCCAAATGTTCGATGTCCATATCGGACCACTCGGTGAGCGGGGCGCAGGGGAAGGCGCAGCGAATGCCTTCGACTTCGACCATGTACGACACCTTCTGTCCTTCTTCGTGCCCGATGCCGCGCACGGTGATGTCGGCCACGTCATATTCGCCCGGCCAAGAGATGGACGAGCTGGGCGGGGTTTCCTCGGGGCTGGGGAGCAAGAGCAGATCGTCGCCTGAGGCCTTAGCGTCGGGGAAGACGACGAAGGGTTTGTTGCCGCCTACGCAGCGAAGACTGTAGCCGCCGGAGTACGTGAAGGTGAGCATGTGAGAGAAAGAGTAACGGGAGAAGGCCCGGAAGGCTAGGCTTGCGGGGGGATATCGATGACGAATCGCTCGATGTGGGCGCCGAGGGAGCGCAGTTTTTCGTCGAAGTTGTCGTAGCCGCGCTCGATGTGTTTGACGTCGGTGATGGTCGTTACGCCTTCGGCGCAGAGGCCGGCCAGCACCATGGCGGTGCCCGCGCGGATGTCGTTGGAACCGACCAGTTTCCCCTTCAGCGGCGTGGGTCCGATGATGAGTGCTTGGTGCGAGTTGAGGATCTCGATGTGGGCGCCCATCTTTTCCAGTTCATACAGATAGGCAAGGCGGCCTTCGTAGAGGCGCTCGAACAGGCGGCTTACACCCTTGGCTTGCGTCATGGCGACGCCGATCGGCGCCTGGAGATCGGTGTGAAAGCCGGGGTAGATATTCGTGCGCACATTCATGGCGTTGAGGAACGACAATTCGCCGTCGACGAACAGCTGCGGGATCGTGGGCCACTGCGCGTACTCCTTC
>CAYTNJ010000041.1:7001-11735 GCA_964439155.1 uncultured Candidatus Peribacteria bacterium
CGGTATCATGTGGACGTGTACACCGGGCAGGTATCCGTAATTCAGACAGTACTGCGTGGCCTTCTTCAGACTGGCTTGCACGTCGGG
The DNA here is from genome assembly GCA_964439155.1 of uncultured Candidatus Peribacteria bacterium. Taxonomy (GTDB): domain Bacteria; phylum Patescibacteriota; class Gracilibacteria; order Peribacterales; family Peribacteraceae; genus CAYTNJ01. Next base: position 7,089 of record CAYTNJ010000041.1, read on the forward strand.
CCGGGCCAGGTCCTCCGCTGGAATTTTGAAGATGGCGCCCGCCCGCTGGAGCGTGTGCAAAAACGAGAGCAGGTGTTCGCAATCCACGTCGTGCAGGCGCACTTTGCCTTTGGTGACGAGCGCGGCCACCACCATCGATCCGGCTTCGAGGTAATCGAAGGGGACGCGGCACTCGGTACCGCTCAAGCTCTTGGCACCTCGCACGCGGATGGTGTGCGTGCCGATGCCTTCCACTTGCGCGCCCATGGCTTGCACCATCGCGCACACCGCTTGCACGTGCGGCTCGGCGGCGGCCCGGTCGATACGCGTTTCGCCCACCACCAGTGCCGCGGCCATGACGGCGGTTTCGGTGGCGGTCACGGAGAATTCGGGCAGCACGATCTGCGCGGGTTGCAGCTTGCCCTGTAGGTGCAAGACATCGCTGTTACTCATGTTCTCCGCGCCCATTTGCACGAACGCCGCGATGTGGGCGTCCACGGGGCGCTTGCCGATGTTGTCTCCACCGGGAAAGGCCATCTCGGCTACGCCGAAGCGGGCCAGGAGCGGACCCAGAAGCACGATCGACGCGCGGAGCTTTGAGGCGAATTCGGACGGGATGGGCTGGCTGCGCAGGCCGGAGTTGTTGATGCGCACCGTGCCGTCGACGAACGATGTCTGCCCGCCCAAGTATTCCAGAATCTGGAGCATCATTTCCGTATCCCGCAGGCGCGGCACGTTGGTGAGCACGGTTTCGCCCTCTGTGAGGATAGAGGCGGCGATCATCGGCAGCACCGCGTTTTTCGATCCGCTGATGCGGACCTCGCCTTGCAAGGGTTTGCCGCCGGTGATGCGGTAACGGATGTCCATGAGGGGGGAAGTATAGGCGGAAACGAGGGGAAATGGATAATTGAAAATTGATAATTGAAAATTACGGGCCAAATGACCAAATGACGCCTTTAGCGCGGCCATACTGGCCGCAAGACTAGAGGGATAAGGCGAATCTCTGCACGATCAACTGCCTATGCGCATTCGTCGATAAATTGGCGATGAGGCGCAAATAAGCCGATAAGCGGGCCGGATCGCGCGGGGAGTGCTGGCGCAGGGCGAGAGCCAGGTGAAACAGCAGGCGTTCGGCCTCTTCGCCGCGCTCGTGGAGAGGTGTCAGCGCCGCAAGGCGGTCGGAAGGCGAGGGGCTTTCCCAAAAGGCGAGAGCGGAGGCAAAGAGCGTTTTTTCGGCGCGCAGCAGTTCTGGATCGCGCGCGAGGGCGAGTGCCTTGCCGGGTGAGCCTTGGGAGGCGTGCACGAGGAAGCGGCGGTCTTCTTCATCGATCTTGAGCTCCTGCAGCGCGGCGTCGATGAGCTTGGGTGCCACCGGATGAAACGTGATGAGGCGTACGCGGGAGAGGATTGTCGGGAGCAATCGCGAGAGCGCTTGCGTGGTGAAAAGAAACACGCGGCCGGGCGGCGGTTCTTCCAGCATTTTGAGCAGTGCATTCGCCGCCTCGTCGCGCATGCGCTCCACGGAGCGGATGAGGCATGCGCGCACGGCGCCTTCCCCCGTTTCCTGCAGCCGATCTTGAATGGCCCGCACGTCGTCGATGCTGATCATGTCGGTGCGCATCACTTTGGGCGATTTGGAGCGGTGCACCTGCGGCACGTTGGAGTATTTCGCGAGCTCGTCCCAATCTTCCATTTTTTCCTCGATCCAGAGCTTATCGAGCACGAGGAAATCGGGATGGATGAGATGCGTCGCCCGGCGCACGATGTCGTCGCGCTTCTCCGCGGGTGCGGCGTCGGCGAGCAGTTGCAGGCCGAAGTGCTTGGCCATGGTGAATTTTCCGACTCCTTTGGGACCCGCAAAAAGATACGCGTGCGACACGTTGCCGGCGGTGCGATCGCGCTCCAAACGGGCGAGTTCGCTTGCGTGGCCGATGATGGGCGATTCGTGCATGGACGAGGAGTATACAGGCATGCAAAGGCTGCCCTGTACCACATGGGGTACAGGGCGAGCCTGACTTCTTTGATGGATCTTCATTGGCTTACGACAGTGTTTCCTCCTGCCACAGGATCATCGCTTCTTGGAACAGCGAGCGGACGGTCGGCAAGTCGCAGTTGATCTCGATCGCGAGGTCGCCTTGTTCGGAAACATACAACACGATCCCCTCGATCCACTGCTGCTCTCCCGAGACGCGAAACAGTCCTACGCTCCATCCTTGGAATCGCTGGGTGGTCACCGGCCGCAGGAAGACGAATCCGTTTGCCGTGCTCTGCTCGACTGGCGTTGCTCGCTCTTGCAGTCCGCCGTACCAGGTCTTCCGGAGAAAGTGATAGACCTGCTGGCGAATCTCTTCCGAGGCTTGCATGGCCTTGCTCCAGTTGCGACGCACCAGACAATGATCGGTGCATGGCCCTTTGAGCGCTTGCAACAGCTTGGTCATCACTACGTCATGCTGCTCGAGCAAGGACCAGGGGTACAAGACGCGACAGCGACAGCAGAGCGACATTTCATCGCGTACATTGCTTTTGCTCATTCGCCGCACGACTGTATATCGTCCGTCACCGCTCGGGCACATGTCGCAGGTTCCGCCGAACAAGGTTTTCTTGATGGCTTTCGTCCATTTCTGGCGACGACGCCTTTGCCGTTTTTTTCGCGCGCCGTTTCTGAGTAGCATCGATGCGCTCCTTCTTGTTGCGACTGCTCCGCTCATTCCTCACATGGGAAAAGCGATGCGTATCAAAGATCTGTCAGGCCCGCGGATTGTGCCGATGATCGCGGAGATTAGCAAAACAAGGGGTTTTTCGAAGGATTGACTGCGGTTTTGGGGCGCACTAGCATCGTGGGCCGATTCTTTTCTCCATCGCCTCATTCCCCCGGCATAGTCCTTGAGAGCGAGGGTTCTGCCGGGGAAAGGGTTTTTCTTCTCACGTAGAAAGGGCTGGCGCGACATGTCTAGCATCGTGTTCGAAGGCAACCGACTGTTCTGGAGAGGTGAAGGATTTGAAGTAGAGTACAGACGTCCGAGGGCCAGAGGCGTGGGCATATCGCCGGCGCATTCGCAAAACATTTGCTGTGTTGGTGAATCAGCCGACAAGAATCTGATCGTCTCGGTTGATTGCACGGGCGACATCTGCGTCTGGAATAGGCGTGCATCGGCGGATTTGTGGAGGATAGGCTGCCTGCCTCAGGCAGAAGGCCAGAAGCCCCGTTTGATCACGGTCAACGACGAAGGCAACATGATCGGCATCGCCTACGGATTGCGTGTGGAATCGCTCATGTACCAGCTCGCGTTCGTTCCCGCCAGCACCGTACGCCTGGATATGCCGCCCTCGCATCTGCGATGGGAAAAGGACGATATACACCATGTCCTTTGGGCCACGGTCGGCGGCGCCGAACGCGAACTTCACCGAATCATCAACCAGTATCTCTAAGCCATGTGCGTCTTCGAAGCGACCCTTTCCTCTTTCAGCCGTGAACCCTACGTGGTTCACGGCTTTCACGTACGCCAAAAAGGCCTCTTCTCGCGTAGCTACTGGAGAAGAGAAAATGAGGCATGCGCATTTACGCGTCCTGCCCGTGGCACTTCTTATACTTCTTCCCGCTGCCGCACGGGCAGGGATCATTCCTGCCGACTTCCGGCATGGCGGATTTTACGGGTGCCGGAGCTTTGGCTTTGCCGGAGGTAATTCTGCGCACGATGGCATCGGTGCTCACACCCGAACGCATTTCCTTGAGCGCATCGCCCGCGCTCGTCTTCGTCAATTCCCCTTCGATCTCGGCCGCGTTGGTGGTGAGGTTTTCCAATTCCTCTTCGGCTTGCTCCAGGATTTGGCGCGGGGCGAATTGGGCGAAGTCGATTTGCAGGAGGGTGCGCACGATTTCGGCGTCGATGGCGAGGATCAAACTGCGGAAGCGGCGGAAGCCTTGATCCTGGTACTCGATGAGCGGATCGCGCTGGGCGTAGCCCGAGAAGGCGACTTGTTCGCGCAGGTGGGCCATGTCGTCGATGTGGTCCATCCAGTGCGTGTCGATGGCGCGCAGTGTCACGACGCGCTCGGCCTGCGCCACCGTGACGGGATCCTGCTGGGCGCACTTGCGCTCGTAGAACGTGCGCATGCCGTCGGCCACATACCGCTCCACTTCCTCGGCGCTCTGCAGGCTCTTTAAGTTATCGAGTGCGACGAAGCCTTCCAGGCCGTTATGGAAGCCCTTCACCGTCTCGAAGATTTCCTGCAGGTTCCACAGCTCCGGGTCGACGTCGGCGGCGTGCATGGCGACCAAGGCTTTCGCTTCGTCGTGGATGGCTTTGAGGACATCTGCATGCAATGACGAGGATGCATCACCGTTCGTCATTTTTGGGTTTGCCTCGGCGGATTCCGCAGATGTAGCCGGTTCGGCTTCCGCTATTTTTTCCAAAATCTTCTGGCGGCGCTTGTAGATGATTTCGCGGTGCTTGTTCATCACGTCGTCGTACTGCAGCACGTGACGGCGAATGTCGAAGTTGTGGCCTTCCACGCGCTTTTGCGCGCTCTCGATGGAGCGGCTCACCATGCCGTTTTGCAGCGGCACGTCCTCGGGCACGTTCATGCGTTCCATGAGATTTTTGAGCCGGTCGCCGCCGAACAGGCGCATGAGCTCGTCTTCCATGGATACGTATAATCTGCTTTCGC
>CAYTNJ010000042.1:0-7652 GCA_964439155.1 uncultured Candidatus Peribacteria bacterium
GCTTCTTTAAGTCAAATCGCCGGAGAGAACGTGACGTACCAATGGTTTTTGGGTGATGACCGCGTGGCCATCAGCAAAGCCGTTGAAGCCGTGTATACGCCGGAAAAACCGGGAATACTCCTCTTTCGTGCCGTGATATCCGCCACCATCAACGGTTCGCCCGTCACTGCCGAGGCTATGCACGCGGTGACCGTGTACCGCCGCAAAGTCGTGTTGGTGGCCGATTCTTCGGTGCCCAAAGACAAATTGGCGATTCATGAGCAGGAGGCCGCGCAGGCCGGGGTGTTCCTCCGCGTGCTGCAGGCCGGGGATTCGGCGGTGCCGCTCGGCGGGGAGGAGGCCCTTTCGGCATTGCTCACGCAGGAAAAAGAATCGCTCATCGGCGCCGATGAGATCATCGTATGGACCGAGGGCATCACGGGTTTGCAGGCGCTCATGCGTAGCGTGCAGGCCGATGAAGATTTGCTCGCGGCCATGCGCAACCAAACCATCGTGGCCGTCACCGGCCGGGGGCTTTCCACCTACGCGCGCACCGCGAGAGGCACCTACACGGTGCTGCGTCCCAAGGAGATCATCGTCACGCGCAAGGAAGCGATTCCCTTGCTCATCGCCAACGACGGTATCGACGCCCTCGTGCTCGACTTGGACCAGCGCGATATCGACATGCAGCGCATCGACGAGTCGACGGCGGGCATTCGTCCGTGGAATGTATTGTCCACGCTCGTGAACTCCATGCTCAGTAACGGCGTGCCGAGCCAAACGGTCATCTTACTGCTCGTGCTGCCCGTGATCGCCACCATCCTGGCATTCCTTAAGCAGGTAATCGGCATCACGACTTTTGGCTTGTATACGCCATCCATCATTACTTTGAGTCTTCTTGCACTCGGCTGGCAGTTAGGCATTTTCTTCTTGCTCTTCATCATCTTCACGGGCTACGCCACGCGCTCGCTCATGCGCAGGTGGCGGCTTTTGTATATCCCCAAAGTGGCGATCATCCTCACCGTGGTCAGCATCACGTTGCTGCTGCTTACGGGCATCAGCGCTTCGCTCGGCATCACGTTCTCGCGCGAGACGATCTTCATTTTGCTCATCATGTCCACGCTCGCGGAAAGCTTCCTCAATCTCAAAACCGAACAGGGTTGGTACTCCGCCATCCTCGGCGTCGGCGAGACCATTTTGGCCGCGTTGCTCTGCATGTTCATCGTGCAGTGGGGCATGTTCCAGTCGCTCGTGATCGCGTATCCGGAATTGGTTTTGCTCACGATCGTGTTCAACGCGGTTTTGGGGAGATGGACAGGATTGCGATTACTTGAGTACGTGCGTTTCAGGGAGGTTTTCAAGCATATGCAGCAAGAGGAGTAGGAGTTTTTGTCCTTCGCAACACAGCATGTTTCCTTTTTTATCCTCCAAAGGCGTTCTCGGCCTTAATGCCCGCAATTTGCTGTACATCAAGCCGTTTAACCCGCGCAAGGCCGTGGCGTTTGCGGACGATAAGCTCAAGACCAAAGCCTTCCTCGCGGCGCGCGATATTCCCGTGGCCAAGATTTACGCCCGCATCGAAACACGCGAGCAATTGAAAACGTTCGATTTTGCCACGTTGCCCGACGAGTGCGTGCTCAAGCCCAACTATGGATTTGGCGGCGAGGGCATCAAGATTCTTCGAGGAAGAGACAGGCACGGCGATTTTCTGGAAGGCAAAAAGCCCCTGCCCGAGCGCGATCTCAAGGATCACATCGAGGATATCCTGGACGGCAAATTTTCCGTGAACGGTCTGCCGGATACCGCGTTTTTCGAAAAGATCCTCGTGGCACACGAATGTTTCGCGCCCTTTCGTCCCGTGGGATTGCCCGACGTGCGCCTGGTGGTTTTCAACCTGGTGCCGGTGATGGCCATGCTGCGCGTGCCCACGGCCCAGAGCGGCGGCAAAGCCAACGTGCACTTGGGCGGCATCGGCATCGGCATCGATATCGCCAAGGGCATCACCACCTATGCCACGCAATACAACCGCCGCATCACGGAGCTGCCGCATGGGGCTTCGCCCAGCGGCATCGCCATTCCCTATTGGGAGCAGATGTTGCTCATCGCGTCGCGTATCCAGTACGTCACCAATATCGGCTATCTGGCGGTGGATCTCACGATCGATAAGGACATGGGGCCGGCACTTTTGGAAGTGAATGCGCGCGCAGGACTCATGGTGCAGGTGGCGAATTTGGCTCCCCTTCGTTCGCGCCTGGAGCGCGTGGGGGGATTGCACGTGAGCGCTCCCGAAAAAGGCGTGCGCATTGCCCAGGAGCTCTTTGGCGAGAAGGTGCGGGCCAAGCGCGAGGAAGAAGACGAGCGCCCCGTACTGGGCACGCGCGAGGTGATCGTAGTATCCGGCAGCGGCGCCAACGTGGAAGCCACGGCCCTCATCGCCTCCGACCGCGAACGCACGACCTTCGCCAAGGATCTCTTGCAGGAACTCGACCGCGAAGGCCTTGCTGAAGCCGAAGGCCCCGACGACGAAAGCTATCGCGTGAAGTTCACGCTCGGCGGCCGCAAGATCCAAACCGTGGTGCGCCCAGGCGACACGGGTGACGCGGGCGTACGCGCCGTCATCGGCCGCCGCGATCTTGCTGGCTTTCTCATCGATCCTTCCAAAACCGCACCGGCCGCCCCCGTGCGCTCGCCCGTGCGCGACGACTTGCGCGCGCTGGATAGCTTTCTCTCTCAAGCCGACCACGATTTGCTGCTGATCAAATACTTAAAGCCCGTGAATTTGGCTCAGGAACGCGCCGTCCTTGAGCACGATACATCGTATAACCCGCACTTCACCTACGCGCCGGTGGACGCCGATTTGGACGACGTCGAGTCGCGCCTGGTGGAAATCACCCCCGACGATTCGCCGCTCGGATCGCTGTTCGCCAAGAAGCGCAGGGAGCTGCTGCTCAAGGTCAATCTGCTCCGCGCCCGCGGCGATGCCCGCAGGTTTACCGAGGTCTCGGCGGCGCTGTTCGGGTTGCCCACCGCCATGCTCGTCACCTCCGCGCAATCGTTCCTGCGCTCGCGCATCGCCTGCGATTTGGCGCCGCCCGACAAAGACATGCTGACCTCCGCGCAGGCGGCCCCCGTTTTCGCCGAGGCGTTGGAAAAATACGGCCTGCACGACTGGCAGGTGTCGGTGCGCCCGAACTTGGTCGCCGATTGCACCGTGGGTGGCAAGAGCGTGTACATCCGCGAGGGCGCCAACTTTTCCAAGGAACACGTGGCCTCCCTCATCGCCCATGAAATCGAAACGCACGTGCTCACCGCCGATAACGGATTGCATCAGCCCTTCGATTTGTTCCGCACGGGCTTCGCGCATTATCTCGATACGCAGGAGGGACTGGCCATCTTCAATCAAAACCGCGTGCTCTCGGCGCACCACGACAAGCGCTATGGACCGGCCAATAACGTGCTGGGTGTGGCCTACGCCCTCGAGCATTCCTTCGCCGAAACCCGCGCTTACCTGGAACATGATCTCGGGTATCCCCCTTCGAAAGCGCTCTCCAAAGCCATCGATCTCAAGCGCGGCATCGAGCGCACCGAACAGGCCGGAGGATTCACCAAGGGTTTGGTGTACTTCCGCGGATTTTCCGCCATAGAGCATTTCGTCAACGAAGGCGGCGATCTCAAGCGCTTATACATCGGCAAAATTCCGCTCGAAGACCTGGAAGTGATCGAAACCGTGCCGGGCGTGCGGCCGCCTATCCTCATTCCGAGCTTTTTGCGCGAGAAAGAAGGGAAGAAGAAAAAGTAACGGCTGTACCGTAACTGTCGTGTGTCGTCCTTCGGCTCCGCTCCAGTCTACGCTCTCTTGAGCTACGACCGGCAAGCAGGATGACACACTTTTAGGATGTCATACCTCAAAAAGCACTGTGTCACGGTGAGCGGAGCCGAACCGCGAACCATGCTTTCGTTATTCCTTCTTGCCGCCTCCATCCTTTCCACCCTCGGGCTTCTCGCCTTCTGTGGCGGCGGGCGTGGCGCCTTCGGCTCCGGCGACTGCCTCACCCTCGGCGGGCTTGGGCTCTTCCTTCTCCTCTTCACGCGGTTGCTGGGCGATGGCGATGACGGTTTCGGGGTCGGTGATGATGGTGACTCCTTCCGGTGCCTTGATGGAAGCGACGGTGATGGTGTTGCCGAATTCCACGAGTTCCGCCAAGTCGACCTCCAGGTCGTGGGGCAGGTTCGAAGGCAAGCAGCGCACGGATACGGTGTCGGTCGGGGTGACCAAGATGGCCGAGAGTTCCTTGACGGCGTTCGATTCTCCCGTGAAGCGCAGGGGAATGTCGGCTTCGATCTCCTTTTTCATGTTCACCGCGTAAAAGTCCACGTGCGTCATGCGGTCGGACACGGGGTGGAACGAGAGTTCATGGAACAGCACGGGAATCTTCTTGCCCTCCAATTCGAGCTCGACGAGCGTGCTCTCTCCTGCCGTGGCATAGGCCTTGAGCAGGGCGTTCTCTTGGCACTGAATCTGCATATGCTCGCTGTTGCCGTACACGACGCACGGCACGATGCCCCCTTTTCGGAGGGTCTTGGCCGAGTCTTCGGCGCGGGGAGCCGCTGCTAAAGCGATCATTTGCATACGCGGGGACGGAGAGTAGGGGAGGAAGAGGGGAGGAGTCAATGGGAAAGCCGCGGCAGGGGCTTCCCCTGCCATTTCCAGAAGTATTTCAAGGCGCTCTGTACGTGGATTCGCCCCGTTTTTTTGAAGAGAAGCTTGAATATGCCGCCTTCACTGAGGCGTTTTTTGCGGTCGGTAGCCTCCGCTTGGGGAAAATAGACGACTCTTTTGCCGGCCATCCAGCACCGCCGGCATAGGTCGATATCTTCAAAGAAGAGGAAGAAGCGGGGATCCAAGCCGCCCAATTCGACGTAAAAGTCCTTCCGCATCAAAAAACACGCTCCGACCACCCAATCCACGTCGCGGGTGGCGTTGGGGTCTTGGTCATGTTGCAGATACCGTCTCAAGCGCCCCGGAAAGAGCCGGCGCAGCGCCGTGCGCTTGATTACCACGTCCGAAAGATCGGGAAACGTACGGAACGAGTCACGCACGGAGCCGTCTTCCTGCGTTAATTTGGGCGAAAGAATGCCGATGGAGGAATCGGCCTCCATGGCGGACACCATGCTCTCGAGCGCCTCGTGTTGGAGTTCGTTATCGGGATTGATGATGAGCAGGAATTCGCCGGTCGCGTGCTCCACCCCCAGGCGGTTGCCTTTGCCGTACCCGGCGTTTTCCCGGTTTTCGATAATCTTTACTTGGGGCAGGTGCCCGAAGCGGTTACGGATGATGCCGATGGAATCATCCTCCGAGTGGTTATCGACAATAAGGATCTCGCACCTGTCGGCGATCGATTGCGCCGCCAACGACTGCACGCACTTCACCACGTGGCGCGGCGAGCGAAAGTTGAGGACGATGGCGGAGACTAGGGGGCGGATGAGGGGATTCTACAGCACGCCGCCCACGTACGCGGTTGTGTCTGGCCGATCAGGGAAGGCGCGGACGTATGCGCTTGCCTCCCAATTCCACAAAGCGGCTGATCTGCTCTTGGATTTTGCGTATCGCATCACTGACAGTCTGATACTCCTCATGTGTTACCAAAGAACGCAATGCCTGCTCTGCCCGATTGGTTTTCATCCATTCTTCCAGGTGTATTAGTTGGTCCATCTTCGTCCATTCAACGTCGCTTAGGGCGGCTATGTCTTGTTCTACTTCCAAATCCTTGAAAAGCCGCGTTGCTTGCATGCCATACGGTTCCACGATGGCGCGGATGGTTTCTTTGTGCGGGACGATGTCCTCCTCGATGTCCCAGAGGATGCGGTTGTTCTTTCGTCTTTGCAGTTCTTCGCTTTCATTCATACGTTTTGTCAGTAGGGATCCCTGTTCTTCGCCGATCCTTTCTTCGAATGGCGCCAGAAGCGCGGCATGAGCCGAGTCGCGCAACTCTTTGAGGGCTTCCACTTGCAGTTGTCTGACACGCTCTTTGTCTATGCGAAAGATCTTTCCGACTTGTTCGAGGGTATAGGTCACTCCGTCGCCCTCCCTTTGCTGATCGATGCCGTAGCGCAGATTCAGGATTTCCCTTTTGCGGTAGCCCAAAGTATCCACCATGCTTTTGATTCGACCCCACAGCTCATCCGCGTCCAGGTTCTCCGCTTGGTGTGCTTCGGGATAGCTTTTCGACGACAGCGTTTCATGCAGAAAGACCTTTGCGGGTTCATTCAGCATTTCCCATTCTTCTCTCGGCCGGTCGGTTTGTTGCGCCGAAACATCCGCGTTAGGCACGCGAGCTTCGAGGTGCTCAGCGTTTCGCTCTCGCGCCTGCCGCAACATCGTTGTTCTGCGTTGCAAATCCTTATGGAAACGGGTGGAAAATCTCTGCCAATCGACGATGTCTCCTGCGCGAATCGCCTCGAGCAAAGGTAGGAGAATGTCGGCCGCGGCATCATCGAGGTCTTGCCGGTCGATCGGCTGAATGTCAGGTATTTGCAGAGCCGCTTTTCGATATTTTTTTTCTATCCAATGCTGTATCTCGGTAAAAAACCTGGCTTCGGCTTGAAGGTCGCCCTTCGCGCAGTCGATCAGGAGTCGATTATATCGGTCGCCGTGCGATCGAGCGTCACTTTCCAAATCCCGTGTGGACGGCCGTTCCTCCACTTTGTCGCCATCGACATCAGGGATTTCGCCTTCGCTTTGGTGGTGATGCAGCATTTGAAAGTTGTTTATATATATTTTTTTGATTCAGTCAATAAAAATGCCCTCTATACTCCCTCCCGATGCCCAAGAAAGAGTCTGATGCCAATGACCGGCTCTCCGTCCTCCGCCGCCGCGTGGCCAAGGCCCCGCAGGAGCCCGGCGTGTATCGGTTTTTCGATGAGGAGGGCACGGTCATTTACGTGGGCAAAGCCAAGGATCTTCGCAGCCGTCTTCGCAGTTATGTGCAGGTGGCGCTCGATAAGTCGCTTGGTCCGTGGAAGTTGGCGCTGATCGCCCGTATCGCGGATTTTGAGACGACGGTGGCCAGTTCGGAATTGGAGGCGTTGGTGTTGGAGACGAACCTGATCAAGGAACTAAAGCCCAAGTACAACGTCTTGATGAAGGATGACAAAAACTATGTCTACGTCCGCGTCACGTTGCAGGAAGATTTCCCCCGCATCGACGTCGTGCGCAAAATGGAGGACGACGGTGCCAAGTATTTCGGGCCCAAGACGAGCGCGGAGCAGGTAAGGCGGACGCTCACGTTCCTCAGGAAGATCTTTCCTTATAGGACTTGCAAGATGGAGATCGAAGTGGACAGTGGACAGAGGACAGAGGACAGTGATGAGCGCATCCCGCTCCAGGTCGTCTGCAAAAACCGCGACCGCCCCACGCCGTGCTTGGACTTCCACATCGGCCAATGCTCGGCCCCCTGTATTGGGAACATTTCGCCAGAGAAGTATCGGGAGGAATGCATCGATGGCGTGTTGCAATTTTTGCGTGGTGATCACGATGCGGTTGCCACACTTCTTTCCGAACGGATGAAGACGGCGGCGAAGGACAAGAAGTTTGAGATGGCTGCACGCTTACGCGATCAGATCGCGACGTTGGAAAATATTCGCGAGAAGCAGTTGGTGTCGGATACGTCGGG
>CAYTNJ010000042.1:7752-11645 GCA_964439155.1 uncultured Candidatus Peribacteria bacterium
GCCGTCGATGCGCTCTCGCAGCTCCATGAACTTCTGCAGTTACCGACGGCGCCCAAGCGCATCGAAGGCTACGACATCTCGCACATGGGCGGCACCGAGACCGTCGGCAGCATGGTGGTGATGAAGAACGGCAAGCCGGCCAACCCGCTCTACCGCTCGTTTACGATCCGTTCTTTAAAGAGCGGCGATATCGACGACTACCGCTCGCTGCAGGAAGTGCTGAAGCGACGCCTACGGCATTTAAATCCCACGCAGGAAGAAGATCGCTGGAACGCCAACGGCATCACGTTTGGTAAAGCTTTGAAGAAAGAACAGGAGAAGATTCTGGAGATCATCCATGCGAACCCGGAGAACTTGAGCGACGAAGACGTGCGTTACGAGGATTTCTACGTCGCTCGCAAAGGAGAGGAAGTCATCGCGATTTGCAGGATCTTCGAACATCCGACGGGACTCGATGAATTACGCTCAGTCTGTGTTGTCGAGGAAATGCGCGGCAGCCGCCTCGGGCAGTTCCTCATCGGCCGCATGCTCAAGACCGTGAAGAAGGGGAAGGTCTACGTTGTCATCGATCCACGGTTGGAGTCCTATTATGCGGAGGTCGGTTTTCGCTACGTGATCAAAGTGCCCCCTGTGCTGCAGGAGAAAGTGGACAAGATTTCGCAGGAAAGCCCCGACTTAACACCGGCGATCGCCCTGGTCTACGACGCGATCCAGCACAAGGTCGACGTGTCGCTTTCCGAGCCGCCGGATCTGCTGGTGATCGACGGAGGCAAAGGACAACTGAGTTCCGTGGTGGAAGTGTTGAACGAAGCCGGCCTCGCGATTCCCGTCATCGGCCTGGCCAAAAGAGAAGAGGAAATTTTCGTCCCGGGTTCGTCGTTCCCGCTCACGGTCCCGCAGGATTCCCCGGCGAAGTTTTTGCTCATGCGCCTGCGAGACGAAGCTCATCGCTTCGCCAATCGTCATCGAGAAAAGCGCGGCATGAAGGCGGCGCTCAGATCGGGTTTGGACGACGTGCCTGGCTTCGGCCCCGAAACGAAGAAGGCGCTGCTCACGAAGTTCGGGTCGATGGAAGCCATCCGCGCCGCGAGTGAAGAAGCGTTGCAAGAAGTGCTGAATGAAAATCAACTCGAAGCACTCCGTCATTTTCTTGCCGCCAACCCGTCATAAGCGTAGGTTTATTTCCACTTTTCCCCCTCCACTCACTATGAAAAAAGTCGCACTCTTCATGGGCACCCTCGGCGGCGCCATGGCCGGATACTTATTCTCCAACGCCAACCTGCGCGAGGAACTCGCCAAGGCGAAAGACGCCGAGACAGCCGGTAAAATCTTGGCCAAGCACTTGCAGAAAGACGGCAAGGACTTGGGCTCGCACGTGAAAAAGTTTGTCGACTCCGACGACGTGCAGAAGAACATGAAAAAGGCCCAGGCCTACGCCAAGAAGCACTTCGCCAAGATGAATTCCCAGATGAAAGACATGGTGAAAAGCGGCAACGTCTTCGCCAAGAAGAAGGCCAAGTCCGCCGCCAAGAAGGTGAAGAAGACGGTAGAGAAGGCAGCCTAATTCGGGTTTCAAGACGATGGAAGAAGAGCGCTCCGTGTGGGGCGCTTTTCGTAGGCATTGACCTTTATGGTTTTTAAGGAACAATAGCTTTCTTTCATCTATCTCCATGGCCCAGTACGGTAATTGCGACATCGAGCATCCACCGACTCCTCTGCCGAATTTCAATCGGTTGGCTTTCGATGAGAATAACGATACGAGTAACCGTTGTCTGGAGCTCGCTCTAGCGCCCGAGATCGGTGCTGAACTCTTTGCCAAGCGCACCAAGGCGTGTGAATTGTTGAACCGCAAAATGAAACAGACTACACAGCACGGGGCGGCCGATCCCGCGCTTATCCATGAAGAGCAATTGGCATGGGCCGACTATAATACGACGAAATGGAAGCACTTGGATGACCCCGCCATGGTGCATTTCACCGAAGCAGTGCATCGCGGAGAATTGGATATCAGTCCTTATGAAGTATCCGGCCGCAAACTTGCTCATCCTTTCCCGGGCTTTTCCGCCGCGATGGACGCGCTGTGGCCCGGTTATGATGAGTCCTACAGAGACTTCTTGCGCAAGCATGGAGCGGCTCATGTGTTTCCCGAGCGCATCGCGTCCCTAGGCGCAGTTTTCGTGCCCTATCCCGATGCGACAGTGGAAGAGAACATGGAATTGCTTGAGCATCTCCGCCATTCCCATAAGCATTTTCGCAGCGTACCTATCGTCTATACGCACACGACGCGCCGCGACTTGGTAAAAATCCTCTCGCATTTCGACAAGGATATGCCTGCGGCTGTGATCGATAAGGGCGGCTCTCTTTTAGGATTCGTATGGAGACGCAGCGAGAGCGAAGATAAGGTGCACGAGAGCCAGCGGGTCGGTGATTTTTATCAAAGCATTGGAGCCGCTTCGGCAAACGGCATAGAAGCGCCTTCTTCGACTATCACGCCGGAAGAGGCCTATCTGCTCTTACGCGAAAAAAATAAGGATTTCCTCTATCGCACGGATGATCGCGGCATCATTCAGGTCATGACCAAAACCACGTCGGCCCTTTCCACTCTGCTTCCGCCTTTCACCTTTCAAGAAGGCCTGGGATCCATCGTCTACGTCGGTGTCAGTGACCCGGATGAAACCTTGCGACAAATCCGTGAATATAACGCATTCGGAGTGGCCGGCGTCATCATCGAGACCGCCCATGCCGACCGCAACGACGTTCTTAAATTGCTGCGTCGCGTTCGCAAGGAGTTCCCAGATCTTTTCCTCATCGTGGGAACCGTGACCGATCCCAAGGCAGTTCGTGAGTATCTGGAATTCGCGGATTGTGTGAAGGTCGGTATCGCGGAAGGCGGACACTGTCTTACAAGTACCTGCGGCGAAGGCATTCCCAATGCTTGGGCGGGCATGACCTGCGGTCCGGCGGCGGAAGGCAAAGGAACGATTATCGTCGACGGTTGGGGGAGTACACGCGAATATTCCATCGGCATGTCCTTGCATAACGTTCGCGGACGACAATCCGGCGGCGCCTTTGCCGCTCGCGCGGAATCTTCGATGCCTGTTGTTCTTTATGATGGCGTGCGTGGCAAAATGTGTCGCGGCGAAGCGAGTGCGGCCGCGGACAGGGCCCGCACAAAGCGTCGTAATGGCATTTCCATAAAACGCGAGATGGCCGATGAAATCCTGCCTTATTGGGAAGGCGCGGAATTGTTCAATCCGCTCCGTGATCCTCTGACCATCGGCGAATACATGTGGCTTTGCAAACAGCGTTTGCAATCGCTCATGAGCTATCAAGGCGTGCGCAATAAAAAAGTAGATCCTCGTCGCTCTGCATTGCGGCAATTGCACGAATCCAGCCGTGTTTACATCGTTCCGCCCGTCGTGGCCGCGTGAGCGCAGGCCCCTTTTTCCTTGCATTGAGGTGCCTCTTGGGTTAAGAATGACCCATGGGTACCTCAGTTAAACAACATCAGAACGAACTCGCGGAGTTGCACTTCCACTTGGGCCAATCGGTGGAGCCGCACGTGCTTTGGAGTATCGCGCACGAGCAGGGCATCAAGCTGCCTTCCAAGGACTATTGGGAGTTTCATAATTTGGTCACGCTGAACAAAGACAACGTCACCTGGGAGGATTACCACCAACTGTTCCACTGGACCGAGCTTATTCAGTCCTCGCCGGT
Organism: uncultured Candidatus Peribacteria bacterium; assembly: GCA_964439155.1. Classification (GTDB taxonomy): domain Bacteria; phylum Patescibacteriota; class Gracilibacteria; order Peribacterales; family Peribacteraceae; genus CAYTNJ01. Next base: position 11,470 of record CAYTNJ010000042.1, read on the forward strand.
GTCTTTGGAACGCACGGTGTACGAGGTCGTGTCCGGCGCGTATCGCGTCAACAACATCACGCTTTTGGAACCCTGCTTCAACCCGCTCTTCCGCAACCGCGAAGGGGAGCGCGATTTGGATCAGATCATCTTGGCGGCCCTGCGCGGCATGGAGCGTGCGCTCATCGAGTTCCCCA
>CAYTNJ010000043.1:0-11497 GCA_964439155.1 uncultured Candidatus Peribacteria bacterium
TGCCCGGCTGGCTGAGTGCGATGTGGAGGAAGAAGTTCGGGATCTTCTGCGCGAGAGATTTAAGCTCTTCCTCCAAAAACAAATCGCCTTCATTGCGTACGCCGAAGAGCAGATCGATGCGGCGTTGATCGTTATGCGTGGCCAAGTCGCGGAGATGTGAAATGAAGGGGGCGACGCCCGTGCCGGTCGCGATCATCGCGATGGGCAAATCGTCGTTCGTGAGCGCGAAGGGTCCGAAGGGTCCCTGCATGTCCACGGTCGTGCCGATCTCCAGCACGTCCGTCATCCAAATACTCGTGCGACCGCCGGGCTTATGTTTCACAATGAAGAAGAAATCCTCTTCATGCGGTGCGGAGCAGATGGAATACGCGCGTGGCTGAATATCGTCCGGTTTGCCCGGCAGGGGAATGCGCAGCAGCACGAACTGCCCGGGCTTGAACGTGAAGCCTTCGGGTTTGGTGAATTTGAGGGCATACACGTCCTTGGTGAGGAGTTCCTTGTGCGTGCACGAAAGCTGATAGGTAGGCAGGGCCATGAGGGCTTAGTATGCCAGTTTTTGGAAATGGGCGCACGATGAAGCCCCCTCCACCTGCTTGCGCAGGGTGAGGGGGCTTAAGGGGCGATCAGTTGGTTCAATAGCTGTTATAGATATAGCTACCGTTGCTGCAATACACGCGGTAATAGGTGAAGTGCTGCGGAGGTTGCACATACACCGTCGGATTGACCGTGTAGTTGTACACCACCGAAGGACGGTTGTAAGTCTTCATGACCTCTTGGAGGCACTGCTCCTTCATCTTCATGCATTCGAGTTCTTTCTCGTATGCGGCCAGCGTCTTTTCGGTCTCGGTAGCCTTTGCTTCCGCCGAAGCCTTGAGGGCTTCCGCCTTCTTCAGTTCGACGTTCAGCAACTGCACGATCTTCTTGGCATCCGCTTCCGTGCGGACGTTCAAGTTATTCACTTGGGTGTTGAGGTCGCCGACGGTCTTTTTGACCGCCGCGATTTCCAGGAGGACCGTATCGAGCTTCTTTTCGATATCCACCAACTTCTTGTTGGTTTGATCGACCTTCTTATCAACGTCGGTCACCTGCTGACTAACGCCGTTGATCTGGCCCTGGGTCATCTGGAACTGCTGGTGGGTGGCGATGGCAAAGTCGTTCAGGCCTTTGAGAGCCATATCGACTTTTTTCTCCACTTCGCCAACCTTGGTGCCGACGGCTTTCACGTCCGTATCGACTTGCCCGATCTGATCCTTCACGGGCTTGAGCGCCGTGGTCAGATGCGTGGGCAGAGCCTGTTCCAGGGTGTCCACGCGCTTCTTGGCATCGGCCACGGCCGTGAGCAGATCCTTCTTCGTCGTAGCGTCTGCCACCTTGGCCTCATCTTGCATGGCCACGATGACTGCATAGCTCTTCAAGACTAATGCGACCTGCATTCCCTCGACCTTCCGCTGGTGGTCGTCCAGATCCTTCTTGGCGTCCTGCCACTTGTCGCGCGCGGCGTCCTTGGCCAGCGTCGCAAGTTGCAGTTCACGGAACTTGGCATCCTTGTCGTTCTGGGCCTTGCTGTACGCATCGAGTGCGTCAGTGTACGCCTTCAGCTTGCCCTTCGTGGGTTCACTGTAGTCGTCCTTGGCGGCCTTTTCCGCGGCGAGGAGACTTTTGAGAGGGTCTTTTTGTTGGTCCAGCGCCTCCTTGATCTGGCTCTCGAGTTTGGTGACATCGGCCTGCGCCTTCTGCAGCGGGGTCGGCGCCTGTGCATGCGTCGTCTGCGTGACGAACACGAACAGGATCGCCACCACTGCGAACTTCGACTTCAACATTCTGAGACTCCTTCAAGAAACGGTTTTGAAATTCTGATCGCCCCATGTTCTTCCACTATCTCGCAACGGGCGAAATAGCAGAACACATGGGGCAAAGCGGTGCTGTCAAAAGACCCGCTGAAAACATTCCAGAATATAAAGTGTATTTTACGTCAAGTCAATGGGAAATGGCCTGCCTATGGCCTTTATTGCCTTAAAACCTCACGAAAGAGGTCCATTTCGGGCTCTATACCCGGAACCCAGCCCTCCTCGTCGCTCAAAGCAAATCCGTGGTCTCGCACGATCGTCGCAGGAGTCGACTGGCTCGCGTTGCCCATGACCATGTTGCCCGCCGTGGCCAACTGATCCGCCAAGGCTTCCGCGGTGATGCGCAGCGTGCGGCCGTACAAATCTTTGTTGCCGATTTCACTGTGATATGCGGCGATGCCGCTTACGGTCAGGGCCATCGCGGTGACGCCCCACCTCCACGGCGTACAACGCGAATCGGTGATGATCACGGCTATCTTCTTCGGAGCAAACGCGGCTCGCAATGCACTCGCACTTTTCACGGAATTTTCCGGCCAGCCGATCGCCCATCCATCCGGTACGTTCGATTCATCCAGTCCGGCGTTGGGCACGAGCAGCACTCCTTTTTGCAAACCGTCTGGACGCAACTCCGTCAGCATCGCGCCCGGGCAGTGGCCTACCACTCTGCCGTTGAGCCTGCGCGTTTCTCGCAGCACCGCTTCGCAAAATTCGGGAGAACGATTACTCTTTACGGCGCTCGCATTCGCTTCGTCACTCACATCCAACTTTCTTAATTCATAGCCAAAACCATCGCACGTCGCGACGGCTTTGGAAGAAACGATCAGCACGTCGCCGTCTTGCACGTCGATCGACTCACGCAAAATCCCGGCGAGGTCGTCGCCTTGGCGCAGCAGCGGAGTGGAGATGGGGAGAATGTGCATGCTAGTCGGAGGAATCCAAACGAATGGTAGCGGGTGCGTCACCCACGATCACGGCATCTTGCTCCGAGCGGCCGAGGGCGATATCCACCGTGATCGTTTTTACCGTGAGCGGGATGTTCGAGGGATTGTGAATGGTGACGGCGTCAAAAATTTGGGGGGACTGCAGCGCCATGGTGGCGCCGCCCGGAAGAGTCCAGCGCACGAAGCCGAGCGCCGGGTCCTCGCGCGTCACGCTCTTCAGCGGCACGCCGCGCACTTCGGTGCGGTCCCAATTTTGCGGCAAGCTTACGTGGATGGTTTCGCTGCCGGGGTGATGCAGCTCGATGATGCTGCCTCCTTTATGGCTGGCGACGGTGAGGGTGATCGATGCCGGGGAGGCATGTTCCACGGCTATGGCGATGGTTCTGGCTGCATTCCCGCCGTTTGCCGCCCGAAAGGCAAGAGCCGTCAGCCCCATAACCGCCAGGCTGAAGAGCAGGACTTTGCCGTGTAAAGAAGAGGAGATCATGGAGTAGGTGATACTAGCGGCTTCTTGCTGTTTGCGACAATAAGCCTTGGAGGATCAAGCTTCTTAGCTTTTTAGCTGGTTAGCTTATTAGGATAACGACGCAATTCGGTAAAAAGCTAAGAAGCTAAAAAGCTAGCTAGCTAACAAGCTCCATCTTTCCCAATCTTTTTGTTGCAAGCGCCACTCTATGGTATACTCTTCCTCATATGGAGTTTGACCCCCACACCCTCCACCAGATCCTCCAGAGGATCAAACAACAAATGCGCTGTCCGCAGTGCGGGGAAAAGGTGCCCGTCGATTTTGCGGCCGTGCGCCTGACGGGTGACGATTTTGTCTTGCTGCAACTGAAATGCGACGTGTGCGACGCGTACATCGTATTGCATGCTTCGTTGCAGGGCATCAAGTCGGCTTCCGCCACCAAGACCGAAGCGGCCTCCGGCATCAACGCCTCTTCCGCCCTCTGCATGACCGACGGCGAAGTGGAGCACCTGCGCGGCGAACTGGAAAAAGCCGCCGGCTCGTTCAACATGCTGTTCGAAAAACCCAAAGCCGAGTAACACGCAGTCTTTCTTTCAACACACACTTCCTCACCGCTTCCTATGCGATCCTGTTTCCTTCTGCTTCCGCTGGCGCTTCTCGCGGCCTTGCTCGTGGGCTGCACCAACGTGGCCGGAGACATTCGTTCGGCTACGGATTCGCTCAAGGAAACGGCCAGCGGAGCCCTGACCGAAGCCAAAGTTGCGGCAGGTCAGGCGATGAGCGTCGTCGGAGACGTAAAAAAGCGCGTGGAAACCGTGCAAGAGGGGATTATTAGAGTGCAAGAAGGCAAGGCGTTGATCCAGAAAGGGGTGAAAGGGGAGTAGCTTGACGCATCACTCTGCTATTGCCGAATGAGGCGATTTGAGGTACAATTAAGAGATTTCCCAAACACACTTTATGGATCTCTCTACCTTTCAACAGGCCGTGGCGGCCATGACGGCGTTCACCGACGACGTGCGCGATGCCGCGCTCACCGCCGGGCAGAAAATGGATGACGCCGACCGCGATGCACTTGTCGCGCAGCTGACCCCGCTGCATGGCGAGTGTCAGGAGCTGGAAGACAAACGCGTCACCAATTATGAGGAGGCGATCAGGGAGCTGAATGACATCGCAAAAAAAGACATCCCGGTCATCCGCAAAGTCGCCGAAGAAGAAACCTCCGCAAGCGACAAGGGTTCGCTCGGATCGATTGAAGACCAAATGAAAAATTCCTAACTCCCACCTTCGCTTCCACAAACATTTATGAAACACACACACTTCTCCGACCAGGGCTTCTCCGAGCATCGCCTGCTCAAGTTCGCGGGCGAGGCGCAGAAGCAGAATCCCGATGCACCGATCGAACAAGGCGCAAACGGAAACCCCAAGGAGAAGGCAGAGAAGCTGAAAAGCTCTCAGAAAAATTTGGAGAACAAGGCGTTTCAGCTGACCACCAAGCTCGACAAATTCCAAGACCTGCAAGGCAATTCCGCAAACGTGAGCAACAAGGTCAATGATCTCCGCATAAAAGTGAATGAGCGTATCGAGGAAATCCTGAAGAAAGCCGAAATAGAAGACCAAACGCTCAGGCTCGAATTGAATCAAAGGCTCGATGCCGCCGTGGGCGTCATCCGCTTGGCCGAACAACAGCTGGCGCTGAGAAACGGCGTCACCATGTCGGTGAACGACATGGAGGTGGGCGTGTACAACAGTTTCCCCAACAAAGTACAACCGCTGTTCGTGGCCAAGGGCACCCCCATCGCCGCGAAGGTTCCTCCGTTCGCGGAATTCATGACGTTGTCCGGCACGGATTTCCAGGCCCAGATTCGCGGAGATTTCTATATGTATCGTGATCGCTCCAAGCCGGGCTACGACGTGATCTATCTTTCGTCCGCAAAGCCGGGTGCGGTTTTCGCAACCAAGGGCATGTCGCAGATGCCGTCCGGCTTCGAAGCCCCGCCCACGATCGATAACGCCGACATCAACGCCATCCGCGAGGCGGCCTACGATGCCGCCGTTTCACCTTCCGTTACACCCGTCGCACCCGGCAAAGGTCCGGAGAACGGCGGCAAGAAGGAAGTGACCCGCGAAAGTCGGTTCGGCCCCGTGGTGGAGATCATGAAAGACCTCACGAAAGCGGAAGATGCCGGCGATAAAGCGGCCTTTGAAGAAAGCGTTGGCAAGTTGAACGTCGCAGTGCAGTGGTTCATCGACAACGAACCCAAGTCGGTGCAGGACCTGCTCGACAATAACATCGGCCGTATTGAGAAAAGCAAGGAACAGAACGTCTACGTCCTCAAAGAGATGCAAGAGGGCAAGATGCAATCCATCAAGGTGCAATTGGTGTTCAACGGCAAGGCCGTGAAGATCAAGCAGTTGGACAACAAAGCTGAGACGGAAAAGCCCCAAGAGAAGAAGGAAATCGCCACAGCGCTCAGGCAGGCGGATGCCTTCGTCGCCGCATTTAATAAGTACGGCATGGGCAGCCCCGAGGCCGACGAGGCGCAAGATCTTCTCGGGCAAGCCCTCAAAACGCTTTCGGCGAAAGATCTGTCAGACTGCATAGAGCAGATTCGCCAGAAAGTAACCGAGATGAAAGACGCGAAAACGGGGAAGACCAATACGCTCAAAATCACAGTCGACGGTGGCAGCGTGAAAGTGGGATACACCGATAAGCCGCGCGAGCGTACAAAAGAGCAATTGGACGCCGATCAGCTCGTAAAAGAATATAAGCAGATCGCGGATATTGTCGATGAGCACTATCGAGACGGGAAAAAGGGGAAGGGTGGAACATTCAAAATTGAACAATTCGCGCTGGGAGCTAAAAAAATCGAAAAAGTAGAACTTGTCATGAACCTCCGCTTCCAAAGAAACCCCGATAACTTTGCCTTTAGCGATGAACAGAAGCAGTACTTCAAGGATCGCGAAGTCGAAATCAGAAAAATGGCAAAAGAAATGAACGACTATCTGAAGCAATCGATTGAAGAAGACAACAGAAAGGAATTGGAAAAAATGGAAAAAGAACTCCCCGGCGAAATCCTCGCGAAAGCCGCCAAAATTTTCGACATGCTCAATGCCTCCAAGCCGCTGAGCGAGATCCGCGAGGTGACCCCGAAGCTCATGGAAGACTTCGAAGCGCTGAAGAAGTTCCCCAAACCTTTCGACGATGTCTATGCCGAACTGCTGACGAAGTATTTCACCAAAGGCGAAGGCTACGAGAACGGAAAAATTTATGAGAACCCTGCCAAAGATTACGAAATCCTAGTCTATCTAACGAAAGGCGGTATCAAGACCGATGATTTGAATGAAAGCAACAAGGGACACACCGAAAAATGCAAAGCCGCTTCCGCCAAGGTGCTCGATCTCGTGAACGAACTGGCTCCGCTCATACTCGTGCAAGAGCAGGTCGATATCGTAAATAAAGAACTCAAAGGCATGTCCGACAGTGGCCGCAGGCGCATGATAGTCGCGCTCAAGAAGCAATACTTTGCATCCGGTAAAACTTATGACATGCCGGATTACCACGTGAAGTTCACAGTCACCGACAAGGAGCTGCAGATGCAGAACATAAGCGCCGAAAAGAAAAAGGAAAGCAACGACAAGGACACGAAGAACAAGCTGACCGTCATGCGCGACGCCGCGGAACTCGCCGTGCGCGAAGGAAACGACGATGCCTCTCTCGATGAGTTGATGAAAATTCGCGACGTGCTCGATGCTCTCAGTGTCGATGACAAGAGCAAGTATCTCTCGATCTTTTTGGATAACCCCGATGTCTACGATACCGAAAACAACCCGGTGCAGAGGTGGGAGATGAAGGGCGACAAGTTGTTCCTCAAGGTCATCAAGCGCATCGAGTTCGCCAACAAGACGATCACGGAAGGTGAAACGACCGTCGTGACCATGGAACCCGCGAACAAAATCATGACTGTCTTCGTCGGCAACGAGCGTACCAACGTGCTGCCGAACGGCAGGACCGACACCAAGGAATTCACCATTGAGCGTAGCGGCACCCAAGTGTCGTTCACGCCAAAGGTCGCCATGTCCTACACGTTCGAGATCGATGGCTTGGAGAAGAGCATCACCGCGGAATCACCCAAGGTGACTATCGACAAGCAGCCGCGCGGTCCGAAGTATGATGAAACGGAGCGTGAAGAAGAGCGCAAGGCACAGGAAACAGTGTCGCTACCGCAAGATAAGCCCACTCCTACGGTCGTGAAAAAGCAGCCCCGCGCACCGAAGGATTTGAAGAAGGAACGAGATGAGGTGGTTTCATTGCCAAGTGATGTGAAGAAAGAAGAATCCAAGGTGTCCGAAGTCAAAAGGCAGCCACGCGCGCCGAAAGACATAAAAGAAGAGCAGAAGAAGGACTTTGAAATACCCATCAACACCAAACCCGAAGGGTTGAAGGCAAACTTCAATTTCGGCAAAAAAGCGCCGGCATTGAATGAGACAGCGACTTTCAACATCCGTCCGGAAAATCAACCGTTGACCATCAAAATCGGCGCAAGCGAGTGCACCGTCGGCCCCCTCGACGATGGAAAGACGGCAGACTTCGTCGTGGAGCGCGCGGCGGGAAGCATAAAATTCACTCCAAAAAAAGCCGGCACCTATGCATTCACCATCTCCGGAGAAACGAAGGAGCTTATCGTGAAAGAAAAGCCGAAAAAGAAGATAAAGTAAGGGTTAACCCATGTCCTAGCCGCCCAATAAGGCGGCTTTTTCAAGCCCAAAACCCCTCAAATCCCCATAGCCAAAAACCCGGATTTCCGCTATAATTAGAGGATTCTATGAAGTGTACCAATCCCTTCTCCGAGCACCGGCTGATTCACATGGTGCCTCCCGGCGAAGGTCCCAAAGGTGCGGCCGAAGCCATGCCTCGCGTGCCGGATTTGTCGGCGAAGGTGAAGGAGGCGGAGGACCAGATGGCAAAGGTCTTGAAGCCAGAGTCGGTGCAGATGTTGAAGGATCGCAAATTGGATGCCGTGAAGAATATCGGCGAGAAGGCGAAGGCAGGGGACGTCGCGTACATCGTCGAGCGCATGCGCTCCACCGAGCTATTACTTGCTGTTCCTGCCAAGATTGCGAGTTTGAGTGATCCCGCTAAAAACGAAGTCGATTGCGTCGACGTCGTGCTGCGCTGGTACGAGTACAAAGAAGCGGAGAAAGTTTTGCGCGACGCAAAAACGTTGCCGAAGGAAAAAATCGAAAACTTCACGCAGGATCTGCAGTGGAACTGGAGGCAGGAAAAAACGAAAGCCGACACCGAGAAAATCGATCCCGCTCTCGCTAAGCAGAAAGCCAAGGAAATCGAATACGCCAAGAAGCAGTTGCAGGAACTCGAAGCCAAGCGCGCGCTCGTCAAACGCCTGCGCCCCGAGGTGACCATGGCGCCGCTGCCGCCGCTCGAACCCGCGGCGCGTCCCGTGAAAAATACGGAGACTATGCAAGCAACCGCCAAGCAGCCGACCAACAAGCCCAATCCCGCGGAGGCTCCCAAGACCAAACCCGAAGTCGTGCGATTCACGCTGTTCCAGCCGAACGGCGATATCACGTTGCCTTCTCCCGAAATGGAGACGCAGGCATACGTCGACCTCGTGCTTGCCATCGCGCCGGCGCTCGACCGCGCGTTCAAACAAATTCAATCGCAGATGCCCGGCGTGCGCTCGCCGCGACAGAGGGCGTACATGCAGGCCAAGATGCAACAGGTGAAAGACGCGCAGAAAATTTTGCGCGACACACTTGCCGACAAATTGCCTTACATTGCAGAGCTGCCGCCGGAGTTCCGCTCGCGCGAGTGGAACATCAACGCCATGCTCACCGGCAGATACGGCAAAGAATTCCCCGAGCTCGAAGGTCGGCCGATGTTCTTCCAGATGATGGGCGAAAACGACAACAATTACCTGATCCTCGATCCCGAGAAAAAAGAATGGAAGATCGACCCGCGCGAAACGCTGACGAAAAAGGGCGAACCCTATTACCCCAAAAGCAACGGCGGCTATACGCTGGTCGGCGGCGAAGCGGCGTGGAACAAAAAGTACGATCCCAGGTACAGCGGCGGTCTCTTCGGCAGAGACGGTACCGACGGCACATCCAAGGAAGGCCAAAAGCGCAGGGAAACGCCCAACGAATTCCGCGCGCGCCAGAAAGTGGGCGGCAGGGGACCTGCCGAAGGCGTGTACGGCAAAAACGGCCAGGCGGAAGCCACCAAATACGTGCGGAAAAAGTTGCAGGACCAAGCCGACTTTCGCACTCCCGGCAAAGAAACTCCGGAGAGCACATACGTGAAGGAACGGCTATTGAGCGCCAAGGAAGCTCTCAAAGGCGAAGGCACCTTCGGCACCAACGCCGATGCCGCCGCCGCGGACCGTTACTTTGTCGACATCAACCGCACGCTCGCCAATTGGGACACGCTTTCTCCCCAGCAAAAAATCGCGCAGGGGGAATCCATTCTCACCCTCATCGGCAAGTTGAGCGGCGGCAAGACTCAGCCTAAACCCAAGCCCGCGTCCGATAACTCGCTCCCCACGCGGCCCACGCCCAACACGAACAAACCCCAGTAAGTCCCGCGCAATCCGACTCAGATGTGAACGCGGTCATCGCCAAATACCCATGAGTAGCAAGTGCCAAAAGGAAGCTACCCGGCTTTTTTGCTTGCAAAGGGGTCTTTCCTCCTTATAATAGACACACATTTCCGGAGTTCCACCCCTTGATTCAGACGATCACTGCGGCGGAGCTGCGGAGTTTCGTATGCTGAGAAAAGCCCTTCCAACAGCCAAAATCTAAGACCAAATCGTCCCATCTCTATCCCCACTTGCCCCGCGTAGCTCCTCAGAGCGTAGTGGGGTCCCTAACCCTCCCCGTCATGGTTCCCCAGTCCTCCTCCGCAACGTCCGCCACGGACTCCTTCGACGCCATCGCCCTTTCCGTCGCCAGCCCCGACGATATCCTCGGCTGGTCGCGCGGCGAAGTGACCAAGGCCGAAACCGTGAACTACCGCACCCAGCGTGCGGAGCCGGATGGCCTCTTCTGTGAGCGTATTTTCGGACCCACCAAGAACTTCCAGTGCTTCTGCGGCAAGTATAAGGGTATTCGTTATAAAGGAGTCGTGTGTGAAAAGTGTGGAGTTGAAGTAACCCGCTCCATCGTCCGCCGCGAGCGCATGGGCCATATCAACCTGGCAGTTCCCATCGCGCACATTTGGTTCCTCCGCTCGTCGCCCTCCCGCATCGGTCTTTTGCTCGATCTGCCGATCAAGACCCTCGAGCAGATCGTGTACTTCGCGGCCTATATCGTCATTTCCGTGAACGAGGACGCCAAGAAGGAAGCCGAGAAGGAACTGGCCGCCAGCATGGATAACCGCAAGAAGCAGGTGCAGCGCGAGTATGAGGAAGCCAAGACCCAGCTCACCGCCTCCAACGCCACACGCGCCCAGATCGACGCCCTTGAAAAGGAAGTCGCCGAGCGTTTGGATTCGCTCAAGGCCAACCACCGCGAGGCTGCGGATGATTTGAAGAATCTCCACCCAGGTTCCGTGCTCTCGGAGCTGAAGTTCCGCGAGATGAACATGAAGTTCGGTCACGTGTTTCGCGCCGGTACAGGAGCGGAGAGCCTTCGCGAGGTGATCATGAATATCGACCTCAAGCAGTTGGCGGTCGATCTGCAGTCGGAGCGCGAAAAATCCAGCGGCCAGAAACTCAAGAAGATCATGAAGCGCATGAAGTTCGTGAACGCCATCCTCCAGGCCGAAATCAAGCCTGAATGGATGATTCCGACCCGCTTGCCGGTGCTTCCCCCCGACCTGCGCCCGATGGTGCAGCTCGATGGAGGCCGCTTCGCCGCTTCAGACTTGAACGATCTGTATCGCCGCGTCATCAACCGTAACTCGCGCTTGAAAAAGCTCATGTCCATCGGTGCGCCGGAAGTCATCTGCCGCAACGAGAAGCGCATGTTGCAGGAAGCAGTCGACACCTTGCTCAACAACTCCGCCCGCGGAGGAAAGACCTTATTTACCGCAGGCGACCGCCGCAAACTGCGCTCGCTTTCGGACATGTTGAAAGGCAAACAGGGCCGCTTCCGCCAGAACTTGCTCGGTAAGCGTGTCGACTACTCCGGTCGCTCCGTCATCGTTGCCGGTCCTCACCTCAAATTGAATCAGTGCGGCTTGCCGAAGGAAATGGCCATGAAACTGTTCAAGCCCTTCGTCATCG
>CAYTNJ010000044.1:0-8714 GCA_964439155.1 uncultured Candidatus Peribacteria bacterium
TCATCCATCTGCCGTAAATGGGATATCAGCGACCTTGCCGATCTTTGCTAAAAGGCACCATAAATGGCAGCCTTCTCATAAGAGAGAAGACTGCCGGGTTTGCCGTGGTCAGGCCACCTCAAGGCCTATTCTGGTGTATTCGAGGATGTTGAGGATATTCATGTCGTTTGCGACGCATTTCTTCACGATGCGCAGGATGGAATAGCTGTCGCCGCCTTTCGCGTATGCGTCGATTGCCGGTGACAGCTTGCCCTGCGCTTCCCATTGCTGGGCGTAAGTGAGCAGTTTGCTTTTGGCCTTCACCTTGACGAGTGCGTCGGTGATGGGTTGCCAGAGGCACAGCTCCTCGATGCGCGGTGCCAGGCGATCTGCTTGTGCCACGAGTTTCTCGACATCCCCCTGCTCTCCGTAGAGCACGAATGCGAGGCCGGCGGCTTCGATGTCCGGCTCCGTGGTCTGTGCCGCCTGGAGTATCTCACTTAATCCTCCCATCAGCAGCGAGCTGGCTGCAGGCGTTCCTTGTCTCCGGGCGTCCAGGCATTGCTGGGCCAGCGCATCCATGTCGTTGAGGAGTGCTTGGTAATCCCAGGCGCTTCTATCTCTGCATCGCCATGCGAAGATCATGCACAGAACCGCTTTCTTCCATAGTTTGTGCCTCGCGAATCCCTCGGAAAAACGCAGAAACGCCCCCTGTCGCGTCGCGTGGTCGACATTCACGGGGATGTCTTGATCCAGTTGCTGCTGTCGATAGTACCTTTCTATGCAACTGATCATCTCTTCCGGTTGGAATTCGTCGAGCATTCCCCAGTCATCCATGTACATGACCGTTTCCAACTCGCCGCCCATCAGACTGTTTCGCTGCAGGGTTCGCAGCACACTCTTGAATTCGTGTTGTAAGTCAGACATCGTTTTCTTTCCCCACGGCATCCTTTTACATCGGTACAAATGGACGACCATCGTCCATCATGTCCTTTATAGAAAGGTGGATGGGGAAAGCGGTGGTGGCAAGGAGCACCTAAGAAAGTGGGGGAGTATAGCAGGAGGCATGACGAATGGCAGCCTTCTCTACTTGTGAGAAGACTGCCGGGTTTGCCGTGGGTGACGCTTAAACGTCTTGTTCCTCCAGGATGTCTAAAATGGCGGACACGCATTCCATGGCGCCGCCCATCCTATATGAGGGTGCGTCGACAGCTTTTGCGGCTTCAAACTGCAGGCTTGTCAGGCGATAGATCGACTGGGCGTCGCGCGCTTTTGCGTAAGCGTACAGCGCCTCGTCCCATAACATCGCCAGTTCCCAGACAGATGCTGCTTGCAGGATTTTGCCCGTCGCTCCGGCGTCGTAGTAGGTGTCGATGATGCTTTCATACAGATCGTGCTTGGCGACGCTGCCCATGCAGCGGTCCGCATGTGCGATCAGTTCGTCGGGGTCTTCCAGGATGGCGATGCACTCGAAAGAGTCATTGATTCCATATTTTTCCTGTCGCAATATTTCCGTGCGGAATCGTATCTCGTCTTTGAGCCAGGTTTCCATACCTCTGTCTCTGTGTTCCCACGCGAAGCGCAGGCAGAGGACGGATTCTTGCCACAGTCTTTCCTCCGCGAAGGCCCGGGAATACCGGACCATTGCATGGAGTTCGTCGCACCGGTCCGTGTCGGGTTGCTCCGCTTCGGCCGATTTCTTGTCGTTGTAGTGGGTGCGCACGCAGGTGAGAAGTTGCGAGAGATGCGGCAGAGGGCAGTCGATCATCCCGTATTTTTGAATCTGCCAGAAATCCAGAAGCCTCCCCTTGTTGAGGCACAGCGCACGTTCTTCCAGTAGCAGACTCTCGAGGCGTTTGTTCAGTGTTTGCATGCTCTTGTTCCTTTCCCCACGGCATCCTTTTACATCGGTACAAATGGACGACCATCGTCCATCATGTCCTTTATAGAAAGGTGGATGGGGAAAGCGGTGGTGGCAAGGAACACCTAAGAAAGTGGGGGAGTATAGCAGCGGTCAGGCCTTTACTGCCACTTTGTGCCTGGGCGCCTCGCCTGCCATCCACTCCCGAATCGATTGGGCGCAGTCGGCGTACATTGCTCGCACGCTTTCTTCGGTGTAAAAGGCGACGTGGGGGGTGAGGGTCACTTTCGGATGGTTGATGAGCGCGTCGTTGCGCGGGCCGCCGGCTTCCTGCTCGGCCACGTCCAGGAGCGCATAAGCGAGGTGTTCGCTATCCAGAGCACGCAGCATCGCCGCTTCGTCCACCAGGGCACCGCGCGCTGTATTTACCAAGATGGCGCCCTTCTTCATCCGTTTAAATTCCTCTTCGCCGAGCAGGTGCGTGGTTTCTTTCATGGCCGGCGCGTGCAGAGTGACGACGTCGCTCTCCGCGAGCAGTTCCGTGAGCGGCAGGTATTGCAGTTCATATTCCCGCTGCAGATCGGCGTTCTCGTACACGTCCGTTGCGATTAAGCGCATGCCGAATCCTCGCGCGATGTGGGCGACGTTCCTGCCGATTCTCCCCGTGCCGACGATGCCGAGGGTTTTGCCTTTCAGCGCCATGCCGCGCAGCCCTCGGTATTCGAAGCCTTGTTCTCTCACTCTTACGCGCCCTTCTTCAATGCGTCGCGCAGCCGAGAGGAGCAGGGCGAACACATGCTCGGCGATGACGTGCGCTCCGTAATCCGGCACGTGGCACACGGTGATGTTTTGCTTTTGGCATGCATCCAAGTCGATATGGTCAAACCCCACCGTGCGCGTGCAGAGCAGTTTGAGGTTTGGCAGTTTTGCCAGGATCTCCGCCGAAAATCTGGTGGTGACGAACAGTGAAATCACTTCGGCATCCGCGCAGGCCTGCACCAATGCGTCTCCGGTCAGGTGTCCCTCCGCAAAGCGCACATCGGGAAATTCCGCGAGCACGAAGGCGCGGTCTTGTTCTTCTACGTCGAGATAGAGTGGGGAGGGCATGCTTGAGAGTATACACCGAGATGCTTACTCCACCCAAAGCAACAAACTCTTCAAGTAATCCACCTCCGGATGGAACAGGTTCACGGGGTGATCGAGCGCCTGCCTGTGTCGCTGCAAAATTCTCACGGATTTCTTTGCCTGGCGCGCGGCGTGGAACACGATCGTCTGGAACATCTGCGGGTCGATTTGATACGAGCAGGAGCAGGTGAGCAGCAAGCTGCCCGGCGGCAACGACTGCATCGCCATGCGATTCATGTCGGTATACGCCTTCTTTGCCGGTTCCAAATCGCTCGAACGCTTGGCGAAGGCCGGCGGGTCCAACACGATGAAGTCGTAAGGGCGGGGGAGGGTTGCTTTACGCAGGAAGAAGAAGACGTCTTGGGCGTAGACGCTGAAGCGGTCCGCGGCGATGCCGTTGAGCTCCACGTGCCGCTTGGCCTGCTCGATTGCTTTTTCATCGTAGTCCACGGCGTCCGCCGCCAATGCGCCTCCTGCCAATGCCGACACGGAAAATCCTCCCACGTAGCTGCAGCAATCGAGCACAGTTCTGCCTTCGGCGAAGGACCTTACGACCGAGCGCATTTCGCGTTGATCCAAAAAGAGTCCCGTCTTCTGGCTGCCGATCAAATGGATTTCGTACTTGAGTCCTCGCTCTACGATGGGGATCACCGGATCCGCCTCTCCCCTGAGCCAACCTTCCACGCCGTCCAAGCCTTCTTTCTTGCGGCCGGGTCCCGCGGATTTTTCGAAGATCGCTTTGGGTTTGCAAATCTCCATCAACAAGTCCGCGATCCAGTCGCGCAGTTTGTCCATTCCCAGCGTCGTTAATTGGATGACCAGAACGTCGCCGTATTTATCGACGACCAAGCCCGGGATGCCGTCGCCTTCCGCGTTGATCAAGCGCATCGCCGTCGTGTCTTCCTTCTTGAAAAATTCCTCGCGCATCTTCACCGAGCGTTCGATCGTCTTTTTCAGCGCTTCCATCGGATCGCCCTTTTCAAAGCTGATCGCCCTGCCGCAAATATAAGCCTCGGTGTTGAGCGTCGCGTAGCAGAGAAAATCGCCCGCCGAAGTGCGCACTTCCACGATGGAGCCGTTTTCCGTTTTGGGGAAATAGGCGACTGCCGCCTTGAAGATGGCGTGGTG
This sequence comes from uncultured Candidatus Peribacteria bacterium, assembly GCA_964439155.1. Lineage (GTDB taxonomy): Bacteria > Patescibacteriota > Gracilibacteria > Peribacterales > Peribacteraceae > CAYTNJ01. The sequence goes on from CAYTNJ010000044.1 coordinate 4,094, forward strand.
GCGGTTTTTTAAGTGCACGTCGCTGCCGCGGTTGAGGGTGAGGACGGGGTAGGCCATGTCGGCGCAAGATACCATGTTTTTGGCTTGTTCGCAGCGGTTTTGCCCTGTCGACGATCTGCCTGGTGCAAACCCCGTTCCTCGTGCACAATCGATACATCCATGGTGAAAGTGCAGAACCCCTCCGTCGGCGTTTCCGAACGGGATATCGAGACCAAATTGCTGGTTTCGCTTTTCACCCAGACGCTCGGGTACCCCTTTCCGGAACTGCGGTTCGACGTGCCCGTATCCCTCACCTTCGGCCGGGAGAAGCTTACCAAAAAGGCCGATTTGGTCGCCTACCACGGCGGGCAGCCGGTGATCGTGGTGGAGGCAAAAAAGCCCACCGAAACGCTCGAGGCCGGCATGGACCAGGTCGACTCGTATGCCTTTGCCCTCAAATGCCGCTACTCGATCGTGACCAACGGCCGCAAATTGATTCTGCGCGGGTACTACTCTTTTAACAGCCGCATCACTATTTTGGAGGCGAACGTGGACCAGTTGCAGCGAAACGAGTGGAAGGCGCTCGTGGATTTGCTCTCTTATGAAGCGATTCTCGGCAGCATCTCGGAGAAGGAAAATAAGGTACAACCCTTGAGTGAAGAAAAAATCCGCGACTATCGCCGGTTCTTTCGCGCGTTGCACACCGTCATCCGTGATCGCGATAAGCTTGACCCCGCGGCTTCGTTCGATGAGATGAGCAAATTGCTCTTCCTCAAGGCCGCCGAGGAAGAATGGACGGCGCAGCACCCGGGGCAGACCATGCTTACGCCCGAGAAGATCGAGGAGTGGGAGCGCATCAAAGCCGGCGAGGGGCTCAACTACGTGAACAAGTGGTTCGCCAGCACGGCTGCTTCTTTTTACCCGGACGTGTTTGAGGAAAACACGCGCATCAACTTGTCCGTCGAAACCCTCAAGGAAGTGCTCGCCATGATGCGCGGCTTTCATCCCAAGCAGGGCGACGTGGACGTGAAGGGAAGAGCTTTCGAGGAATTCTTGCCAACTCAGATGCGCGGCAAAGGGCTAGGGCAATTCTTTACGCCGCGCCCGGTCGTGTCCTTTATGGTCGACCTCGCCGACATCTCCATGCACGACACCGTGGGTGACTTCGCGTGCGGCTCGGGAGGCTTTTTGATCGCCGCGTTCGAACGCATGCAGCGCCTGATCGCACAACTGCCCAATGGCACCTGGGAACGGTTGGGCATTTCCAAGGAAGAGTTCGTGGCCGACATGAAAAACGGCCAGCTCCACGGCATAGACGCCGAGCCGCGCTGCGCCCGCACCGCGAAAATGAACATGCTCATGTGGGGCGACGGACGCAAGGTGGTGCGCGGCAACGGTCTCGATGAAAAAGACTACAACGGCAAGCCCTACGAGCCGGGCGAATACGATCCCAAGAAAAAGGGCAGCGGCTCCACGGTGGTGTTGGCCAATCCGCCCTTCGGCAGCAGCGAGAAGGAGCAGCATATTCTCGAGCGCTACACGCTCGGGTCCAAAGATGCCGAACGCGCGACGCAGAAGACCGAAATCCTCTTCCTCGAAAAGGGCCTCAAGATGTTGCGCCCGCAGGGGAAGATGCTGATCGTGATTCCGCAGGGCATCCTCTCCAACGAGAGCTACGCCTACGTGCGCGACTTCCTCCATAGTGAAGCCGAGATCCGCGCCATCGTCTCGCTGCCCACGCATGCGTTCGTGCAGTCGGGTGTGGTGACGGTGAAAACCTGCGTGCTCTACGTGCAAAAATTCACGGAGGAGAAGAAAAAACTGTATGACGAAAAAACCAAGGGGAAGACGGCAGAGGAGATCCGCAAATTCCTGAGGAGCGACCCTGCGTTCGACTACTCCTTCTTCCTCGGCAGCGCGGAATTCATCGGCTACGAACCGAGCGGGAGATCCAACGTGAAGCCGGGGGAGAAGACCGATTTGGATTTGTTGCTCGAGGATATCGCGCGCCAGCAAACGCTCGCCCAGCCCGACGTGGATTTGATCGAGTTCGCCCGCGTGCACTACGCCGAGGCGTCGTCCCGCAGAGGGGAGCAACAGATGCGCGGTTCGCACCGGGGACTCAAGACTTCCTTCACGCTGCGTTTGTCCGATACCGTCGATCGCCTCGACCCGCCGTTTTATCTGCTCCGGTCCCAAGCGGGCGCCATGCTCGAAGGTTTTACGCCGCTTGCGTCGGTGATCGAGGAGCACAGCGAGCGGTTCCGGCCGAAGACGGAAGACGAAAAAGACGAGGAGTACCCGATGCTCTCGGTGACGAATGACGGACGTGTTTCCTTAAGCGATCATCTTCCCGGCGGCGACTTCACGCAGTCGTATAAAAAGGTGCACGCCGGCGATATCGTCTATAACCCCTACCGCGTGAATATCGGTTCCATCGGCGCTGTGCCGGAGGATTGCCACGGCGCACTCGTGAGCCCCGCATACGTGGTGTTCCGCGCGCTCAAACACGATCCGCAATTCTTGGTCGATCTCCTTCGCTCGCCGTTTTACAAGATGGTCATCGATGTCGTCTCCACCGGCTCCATCCGCGATTCGCTCAGCTTCGATCTGCTCTCCACCATTCGCATTCCGCCCGTTTCGGTGGAGGAACAACACACACTGATGAGCGGTCTGCGCGATGCAGAAGCGTCGATCGAAAAGTTGCTCAAGGACGTGGACGTGCGCAAAGAGGGGATGGTGGAGCGGTTGCATGCGTTGTTACATCGGTCGTAATCCGTAATGCAGATCGGAGTGCTGCGGCTCTCCGCTGCGGGGGGCGGATGGTTGGGGTTAGATAAACGGTCTATACTGCCCGCATGTTCGTGTTAGACCCGCTTCATCCGCTTTTTACCGCCGTGCTCGACATCGTGGCGAGTAACCCCGGCATCGCGATGGGCGAGCTGCACGCCAAGCTTTTAAAACGCCGGGAGAAGGACGTGCGGGTGACGCTGCAGCATGCCTACAGGGTGGTGACGCGCCTGATCGACGAGCAGATTTTGTTGAAGACGAAAGGAAAATTGTCGGTGAATTTGATGTGGCTGTCGTATGTGGAATTCTTCGCGGAGAAAGCGAAAAAAACCATCGGCGCATCCGCGCACAAGGCGAATGTGCTGCCGCTGGAGCCGAACAAGCGCGCTACTTTTCACGCCTCCACTTTGCTCGACGTACAGACCATTTGGAATCATCTGCTCGTGCAGTTAAACCGCATGACGCAGGAAAAATTCCTCTTCAAGTACTACTCCCACGCCTGGTGGCAGGTGGGGCGCAACGCCCTCGACGCCGAGTTCTACCGCCGCATCCGCGACAAGGGCGTGCACTGCTACTGGCTGTACGGCGGCGACACGTTTTTGGATCACTCGGCCGCGAACGAGAACCAAGATTTGTTCGAAACGCGCATCGTGCAAGACGCTCCGTTTCCGAACGACGGCTACAACGTGAACGTGTACGGCGAGTACATCATGGAGTGCATCTTCCCCGACAAGATCGCTCGCCAGCTGGGATTCCTGTTTGAGTCGGTGGGGTCGAAGGAAAAATTCGACGAGGACCTGCTGGCCGATATCTTCGCGGAAAAAGCCGAGTACAAAGTCACTCTCTGGCGACACAAGAAGCAGGCGGCGACCGTGCGGGCGCAGATTGCGAAATATTTCGTGGTGCCCAATTTGTAATTCCCGCGGACCGAACGTCCGCTCTGAGGGATGTTTTTATCGTTGCCTGTGCAACGTCGACGCCACATCCAGCGCTCTGTAGGAATCAAACGAACATCCGCTATCCATGGTGATCAGCAAACCGCCCGTCTCCATCGCCAGCATGTGGAATTCGCCGTTGAAGAATTCGGAGAGTTGCACGGGGTTTTTTCCGATGGTCGTCTTTCTGCGCTTGAGTCCTTTGGGAACCGACAGCACTTCCTGCACGCTGCCGGAACCCGCCGGGCGCTTGAGAATGCGAAAGGTCGCCTCGCGATTGGGGCAGGAGTAAGTATCGGCCAATTTGCCGTCTTCCATCGTTTGCGCTTGGCGCTCTATGCCGCCGTAGGTCACGATCAGCTCGCCGTGTGCCGCCGTAAAGGCCAATACCTCTTCGGAGACGCAGGCTTCTTTGCAGCTATGGCGCAGGTAGCCCGCCGTGATCCAGATGAAGGCGACCAAGCCTAGGGAAATCGCGAGAATCGGAAAGACGATGGTGAAGCGGCCGAGCATAAAAATAAAATTTAAGGAGCCTCGAAGAAGATCATGCCGACGAGGGCGCAGCTTGCGATGATGAGGGCCAGCAGCCAGCCGATTGCGAGCCTTCTCCAAATACCCTGCAAGCTTGTGGCGCCGCGCACGGCGTAGTACGTCCACGGCAAAATGATGAGCGGTACGAAGCGGAAATCCTGGTTGCAGGAGCAAGTCTTGAGCACGCGGTAAGCGATGCTGGCCCCCTGCATGGTGAGCATGGTCAGCAGCACGGGGATGGTCATCCTCCAGCGCTTGCGCACGTCATCCACGATGCCCGCCACCATGAGCGGGATCGTGCCCACTCCCAAAATGAGCAGGAGCCGGACAAGCGGAAACGTGCGCTCCCCGAAGTGCCACTCGCCGAAGAACGCCGACTTGATGAA
>CAYTNJ010000044.1:8814-10713 GCA_964439155.1 uncultured Candidatus Peribacteria bacterium
GCGCCGAGCAAGATGGGCAAAAAGAGGACGGCGCTGATTTTGGTGAGCAGACCGATGCCCGCGAGTATGGCAAGCACGTACCACCACTTCGCCTTGTTGGTCTTCCACCATACGAGCAGCAAACCGAAGAACACAAAGGAGAAGACTTCGAAGACGATGTCGTTGCTCACGCGCGTGCCGATGTAGAGCAGCCCCGGGAACGTGGCGATGAGCAGGCTAAAGAGCAAAAACTGCGTGCGTTCTTTTTTGATGGCGAACAGCAGGCCCGCCGTCCAGCAGGCTATGCCGACGGAGAGCAGCGATAATGCCGTGGAGAGCTCCTGCAGGTGGCGGTAGATGCCGTTCCAGTGATGCCCGGGCACTTCCATTAACTTGGCGATCGCCGCCATCGCGAAGTAATACAGCGGCGGTTGGTGATACTCCCAGCCTCCGCTCGCGGGCGGGATTTTCCATTCTTTGGCCACGTATTCGATGTACTGGGTATGCGCGTAAATATCGTGCCCGCGCATGCCGAGGGGAGTGGGGTCCAAGTAGGCGAAGCGCAGGAGGGCCGCCGTGAGCCCGATGAAGAGTAAGCCGCCCATCATGAGGCGCTTCTCCTTCGTTTTTTCCTGCGAACCCAAAAAGATGACGTAGGCGATCCAGGTAAGCAGCAGCGCGATATAGGCCGGATAAATCAGCGGATCGCCATGCCAGGGGTCGATGCGCAGGCGAAGCAGACCGCCTTTGTCCTGAATGAGCAGGCGTACGTCATTGTCTCCGGCGTGCAGGTAGGGCTCCAGATCCATCACCATGCCGCGGTCGTAATCGCAGTAGCCCGCTTGCTTGAGGGGCACCTCTTGATCGTTGATCGTCAGTTCTTCCAAGCAATCGTCGGCGTGCAAATGGTAGAACGAAGCATGGAGCCGGCGCACGTTGAGTGTGGCTCCCACATCCACCCATGTCTCCCGCGACTCGGCATCCAGCAGCTCCGCGAATTGCTTGAGCTGGCCGCCTTCACCGTTGAATGTTCCTTCGAAAAACACGGGCCCCACGCCGATGAGCCACGCGCCTATAACGGCGTTTGCCAGTAGAAAAGCCAGCGTGCCGTACAAGAGTGATTTTCGTCCCTTCATTCGTAACATGGCAAACAGCTTAGCGTATGTCGTGATCAATGCGTACGAGGAACGCCTTGGAAGAAGGGATATCCTCCCGCTTCCCCTCGACATTTCGAAGAGAATTCGGCGTGTCTGCCCGGATGTTTGCTATGCTTGACCCACATGCGTCGAATCGCGTTCGCCCTGCTAATTCTCCAGTTCCTCGCGCCTCTTCCCGCGTTGGCGTTCTCGGACGTGCAGCAAAGCCCGTATCGCACCGATATCGAAGCGGCTGAGCGGATGCACCTGCTCACGGGCTATCCCGATGGAACATTCAAACCCAAGCAGCTCGTGACGAGAGCGGAACTGGTAAAGGCGTCGCTCGGTACGGGCGGCCTGCTGTCGCCCGCCAAGCGTAAATGCTTTCCCGACGTGCAATTGCGTCAGTGGTATACCAACTCCATTTGCGAGGCCAAGCAGCGCCGCATTATCAAGGGTTATCCCGATGGCAACGTGCGCCCCGGCGAAGCGGTGAACTTTGCGGAAGCACTCAGTATATTGCTGCGCGCCCAGCGCATCGCCGTTACTGAGGCGACGGGCAATACTCCCTGGTATGAGCCCTACGTCGAAACTGCGCACGATCGAGGCATCATCTCCAAGAATTCCTATTTGCCCTGGGAGCCCGTCACCCGCGAGCGCATGGCCCAGATGATTCACGGCGTTTTCCGCGAAGATGCCAACTTGGCCTATCTGTCGCCCGGTTGCGGCAAGCGCGAACCCAGCACTTCGCCCATCGGCGTGGAGGTCAAAGGAGAGCAACGGT
>CAYTNJ010000045.1:0-4549 GCA_964439155.1 uncultured Candidatus Peribacteria bacterium
CACTGCTGGGTGGCATAAGGCTTGGCCAAGTCGGCGTAGGCGCAAGGATCGGCGGAAATGCAGGTAACGCTCTCCAACATCATGTAGAGCGTTTTATCGACCAATCGCAGCTGAACCTTGCCCCGAACATTCTCTTTGCCCTGCACGAAATCCACCGTCAGCCGCAGATTGGCTTTTGCGTCCTCGGCATCCGTTCCTTCCACGTTGCCTTTCACCCACAGCGACGCGTACATGTCGTCCATCTGTCCGTGCGCCTCGTAGGCGACGTCGAGCGGCTTGCCCTTGAACTGCATCGCGGCAAGTAAATCGCTCGGCTTCGTGAACGCGGCAAGCGCGCTGACCGGGAGGGCCAGGAGCGACAGAATAAGGGCAAGACGGCGCATGAAAACTGGGGAATGTAGAATGTACTATATCGGCATTTGGCCTGTTGTAAACGAGCGAAATGAACAATGAAAACACGCTCGTCTCCATCATCTTACTGTCCACTGTCCTCTGTCCACTGTCCTCTTTTACCGTTCCACCCCAATCGCCTGCCTATACTGCAGTGCCTCCGCCACGTGCGGCACCCCTATCGTCGTCTCCCCGGCCAAATCCGCGATGGTACGGGCCACTTTGATGGTGCGATGGTAGCCGCGGGCGGATAAGTTGAGGCGTTCGGCCGCCTGCTTGAGCACCAGTTCGCAGGAAGAGCTTAAGTGACAGAAGGTTTCCAAATCCCGCACGCTCATTTCCTTATTTGTGGAAATATTCAGGTCTTTAAAGCGCTCATCCTGGAGTTGCCTGGCGCGGCGCACGCGCTCGCGGATGACGGCGGAAGAGTCGCCCTTGGGGGCCGTGCGTTGCCGCAGGTCGTCGATGGGCACGGGCTGCACGTCGATGGTCAAATCGATGCGATCGAGCAGCGGCGCGCTGATGCGGCGCTGGATTTTGAGCGCGCTGGAGCCGCCCCACTGGGGCGGGTTCATGGCAGCCACCAAAAGAAAATCCGCGGGGAAGGTCACGCTCCCCTGCGCTCGGGTGATGGTGATCTTGCGATCTTCCAACGGCTGGCGAAGAACTTCGAGCACATTCGGCGGAAACTCCGCGAGTTCGTCTAAAAACAGCACGCCGCGATGCGCCAAGCTGATTTCGCCGGGCCCCGGAATTTGCCCGCCGCCCACGATGCTTACCCCACTCGCGGTGTGATGCACCAAGCGAAAAGGGCGCTCCCGGAGCAGCGGCGTGTCATTCGGCAGAAGATTGGCGATGGAATAAATCTGCGTCACTTCGATCGATTCCTGGCGCGAGAGAGGCGGCAATATCCCTTTGAGCGCCTGCGCCAGCAATGTTTTGCCCGAGCCCGGCGCGCCGCTCAAAAGCACGTTGTGCCCGCCCGCCGCCGCGATTTCCAGCGCTCGCTTGGCGTGGTCCTGCCCCCGCACGTCGGCAAAATCCACGTCAGGAAGTTTATCGGCGGACAGGGTGGCAGCTTGCACCGATGGTACGGCGCACTCGCCACGCAGAATTGATACGAGCTCGTTTAGGCTTTGAGGCGCGATGACTTCGATGCCCGCAACCAGCGCCGCCTCGGGGCCGTTCATGCTGGGCACGACGATGCGCTTGATGCCCCTCTCCTTGCACGCGATCGCCGCGGGCAATACGCCGGTGACGTGACGCAAGTCGCCGTCCAGCGCCAGCTCTCCCAGAAACGCCGTGCTCGCGAGCATCTCCTCCGGGATGTCGAGGAGTTCGTGTACGAGCAAGAGTCCAATCGCAATCGGCAGGTCGTAGCGCGGGCCGATTTTTTTCACATCGGCGGGCGCCAAATTGACCGTGATCATCTTCGCGGTGGAGAACTTGTAGCCGCTCGATCTGAGCGCCATTCTCACCCGCTGCTTACTCTCCTGCACCGCCATATCCCCCAATCCCACGATGCAAAATCCCCCTTCGCCGGGAGACAATCCCACCTCCACCGTAATACGCTCGCTCTGGAGCCCGAAGGTCGCGAAGGAAGTCAGTTTGGTGAGCATGGAAGAAGAGGAAAGTGGGGGTGAGTGTACTTTCGTACACCCACAAAGTCCAGGCCAAAATCCCCTGGGTGTACGGGCATCCGAGGGGTGTACGACGAAGAATCCAAATGGTGTACGCTTATCTCGATGCGCCCCAAAGATCCCCGCCGGCCCGACAAGCCCGACCACCTGCACACCGGCACCGAAGGCGAGCGCCTGGCCGAACAATTCCTCATCCGCCAAGGCTACGAAATCCGCGGTCGCAACCTGCGCCTGCATCACGACGAAATCGACTTACTCGCGTTCGATCCCAAAGACGAGTGCCTGGTTTTCGTGGAAGTAAAAACCCGCACCAAAGAAGACGAGAACTACCCGCCGCAGTTGAACATGGACTGGCGCAAGCGCACGCGCATTCGCAGGTCGGCAAGAGCCTGGGTCGCCAAGAACGACTACGAAGGAGGCTACCGCCTCGACGTGATCTACGTGACTAAAGGAAAAGTTCTGGACCACGTGAAAGAGCTCAGTTGGGAGTAGGCACTTTACGCGAGGCAAAACCTGTTCCCTCTCCCCTCGCGGCCCCGAAGGGGAGCCTTTGGCTGAGAGGGCGCGGGGTGAGGGGCATCGGGCGTTCACGTTAACGCTATCACCGTCGTCTCCACCTTCTCGATCACTCCTTTCGCAGGCCACCTCTTCTCATCCTCCCCGCTCTCCACCATCTCCTCCCAAACAGCGATCTTCTTCTCCCCTTTCAAGAGGAACAGCGCCTGCTTCGCCGAAGTGAGAACGGGGAGAGTAACGCTAATGCGATCAGGAATGTCGAACGTATTTGTCGTCGTGTGAATCGCGCCTGTCATCGAAAAGGCATTTTCGGAAACCGGGGGAAACAGCGAGGCGATGTGGCCATCTTCGCCTAAACCCAAAACCAATAAATGCACCCTGGGAGCGGGCATTCCTGCCCGCGTTATCGCGATGACTTCCTGACCATACTTAGTAGCAGCCTCATCGGGCCCAAGACTCATATCAGGAACAATAATCTGCGACTCCGGAATCGGCGCATATTTGAGCAACGTCGACCGCAGCAAAAACTGATTGCTCTTCGGGTTGTCCGCCGGCACGCAGCGGTCATCCACCAGGAAGATCCACACCTTGCTCCAGTCGATTCCCTTCTCCTGCCCCAGCGCTGTATAGACGGGCCCGGGCGTGGAGCCCCCGGAAAGGCCCAGGATGCACCTGCCGTCCTTTTGAATGGCTTCCCGCACGATATCCGCGATAAAAGCTGTGGCGTCAGCTACGAAGGCTTCGGGGGTGTCTACGGTGTATTCGGTGAGGCTCATGGCAGTACTATGCCACATCTCATTCAAACCTCTTTCCATATTCCTTATAAATGACGGACCGGTGGCCGATGGCAAAAATCTTCACCACATGTTCTTCAATGCGAAAAATGATCCGATAATCTCCGACGCGTAATTTGCGATAGCCCTTCAAGGAGCGGCGCAAAGGTTTGCCGAAGATTTCAGGATGAGCAGTGAGTTTCTCTTCTATAGCTTTTTGAATGCGTCCCCGATCTTTCTTTGGAAGCGCGGGGATATCGATCTTGACCACCTCCTGCTGGTAACGAAGCGCGAACTTCATGCCCAAGCCTCGTCATGCGATAAGAATTTTGCACTTTTCGTATCCCGTCTTTCCGCAATGGCATTCCAAACATCGTCTTCTTCGATCTCCAAAGCCAACTCGATGAGATGCAAGGCTTTAGTCGCCTGCGGCATGGCATCGCGTTTCGCCAGGACGGAGAGCGCTTCTTCGATCTCTTGCGGCAGGCTCATATTGAGGCGTTTCTTCAAGGTAGGCATGGCTTTAGTGTAACACGGGTGTAACACCAATGCAAGTGGCCTCAAAACCACTCCACCCCATCCTTCCCGATCCATTCATCCGCTGCCTCCGGTCCTTTCGCTCCTGCCGGATACAAATGCAGCGGTGTATCCTTCTTATTCAAATGCGCCTGCAGCGGATCGATCAGCCTCCAAGTCGCGCGGATTTCTTCGAAGGTTAAGTACCACTGCTTCAGGCCGTGGATCGCTTCCAGCACAAGCACGCCGTGCTCCGGCAGACAATCGCCCACGCACACCAAGGGATCTTCCATCACCAGCGGACGGAACACGGGCTCGGTGCCTCCCACTTTCGTTTGTAAGTGCAGCTTCAAGCCGGCTTCGCCCTGCAAGATGATATCGAGGCGATTCTTGCTGGCGCCCTCTCCCACCGGATGCGGCTCCTGGAACTGGATCGAGATGCGCGTTTCGCGCTGCTCCAAGCGCTTGCCCGAGCGCAGGTAAAACGGGATGCCCTGCCAGCGGGAAATTCTGGTCATCAGTTTGAGCGCCGCGTAGGTATTCGTCCGGGAATCCTTCGCAATGCCATCTTCCTCCGTGTATCCCACCACGGCCTTTCCAGAACTTACGCCGGCCGTGTACTGGCCCTGGAGCACGATGTCGTCCATGTTCGCCGCGGGCGGCAGGTAGAACTGCTCGAGCGCATTTAGCCGCACCGCTCGGAAACGCGCCGTA
>CAYTNJ010000045.1:4559-10705 GCA_964439155.1 uncultured Candidatus Peribacteria bacterium
GGCCATGAGCAGCATGTGCGATTGAAAGTAATCCTGCAGCGTGCCCGCTTGTTCGAAGTAGCCGCCTCTGCCTTCCAGGCCCAGTGACTCGCTCGCCGTGATTTCCACGTGATGAATGAGCGTGTTCTTCAATATTCTCTCCAGCACGGGGTTGGCGTAGCGGAGGTAATAGATATTGCGCACGGCCTCCTTGCCGAGATAGTGGTCGAGCAAATAAATCTCCTCTTCCTCGAAGCACTCGGTGAGCGCTTTCTTCACTTTTTCGAAGCTCTTTGCATCGTGGCCCACGGGCTTCTCGATGATGCAGCGGAAAGGCTTGCCCTTCACGTGAATCTTGCCTTTGCAGAGTCCATCCAATACGTCGGTGAATACCGCGGGCGGGATCGAGAGATATGCGAGACGCACGGGGTCCTTCCAGCCCTTCTCCAAATGCTCCGCGGTCTTTGCGAGCGTGGCGTAGTCTTCCATGTTGTCGTACTGGCCCCGCTGGTAGTGCACGTGCGACAAAAATTCCTGGAGCTTTTCCTCATTCACTTCCTGTAAATCGGCGATCACCGACTCGCGCACCAGCTCCTTAAACGCCTCGTCGGTCATCTCCGTGCGGGCGTAGCCTACGATCGCGTAGTGCTCCGGCAGCCTTTTTTTGAGCGCGAGTACATAGAGCGCCGGATAAATCTTCAACTTCGCCAAATTCCCGGATGCTCCGAAGAGAATGAACGTGAAGGGCGTGGAAGTCGAAAGCATGGGAGCTAGCAGTATAGCTCCGTAAAAGACTCAGAGGAAACAGAGGACGAAGAGGACGCAGAAGAGCGATAAAAGCCCATTCCTCTGAATCTTCTGTTTCCTCTGAATCCTCTGAGTCCTATGCTCGTTTTATGCATATCGATGCCGTCTACCTCTGGTGCAACCCGACCGATCCGCAATTCCGCGAAAATCTGCAATTGCGTGCCGGAGGCGAGCATACGGCCGATGCGCTGCTGCCCAGCCGCTTCGCCGATCATGACGAACTCCGCTATTCCCTGCGCTCGCTGGAGCAGTACGCGCCGTGGATCCGCACCGTGCACATCGTCACGGCCGGGGAGCGCCCCGCCTGGCTGAACGTCAATCATCCGAAAGTGCGCATGGTCAGCCATCGCGCCATCTTCCCCGAACCTTCGCATCTCCCCTGCTTCAACGCGCATGCGATCGAAATGCATTTGCACCGCATTCCGGAATTGTCCGAACACTTCCTCGCCTTCAACGACGATTTCTTTTTGGGACGGCCTATATCTTCCGACGAATTCTTTACGCCCGAAGGCAAGCCCATCGTTGCGTTTTCGGAGAACATCGCACCCAATGGTGACCCCATCGAGAGCGACGAAGGGTGGGTCTGCGCGATGAAGAATACCTTCTCCCTCCTTGAGCAGCGCTTCGGCAAGATCGACCGCCGCATTCCCGTCCACCAAGCGCGCCCGATCCGCCGCGATCTCTATGCGCGCTTTTGCGAGGAATTTCCGGAGGCCGTCCGCCGCACGTCCGCCAATGCGCTGCGTTCGTGTACCGACATCAGCCCGTCCTGGATCGCCTTCCCCCACTACGCGTTGCACATGAACGAAGCCGTGATCGGCGACGTCGACAACCTCTGGCTCGGCGTGGGCGATGATGAAACCTTGCTCGCAGATCACCTCCGTCTGCTCGCTGAAAAACGTCCGACGCTCTTCTGCCTCAACGATCAAACCGCCGCGAACGCCGAAGCAAGTTGGCGGCTCGCGATTACCGCACTCGAAGCGTATTTCCCTAAACCTTCCACTTTCGAAGTCGCCACAGGCGCGTAGCTTTTTGCAGCGGTCCCGCGGCGGGCGCGCGGGTGTAGCGCAGTCGTAAATCGCTTTTGACGGGGGCGTCCTCGAGCGAGGCCACGGGGTCGCCGTGATGCGTGGTGTAGAACAAGGCGAGAGATCCCAGTTCCGCGTCGGTCAGCGTGGCTTTCGTGGTGAACAAATCGTGCAGGATTCTCCAGTGAAACGCTTCGGATTCCTCGCGCTTGGGGTTGGCGATCACCGCCATCCAGCCGTTGCCGATTTTTTTGCGCAGTTGCCGCTCGGTGCGCACCGGAAAATGCGCGAGATGCAAAGTAGCTGACAAGCTCTCCATGGCGGGCTTTCCTTCGCCGTCCAACAAGCGATGACTGCCGGGCGTCAACCGCGCATCGCGCGTGAGGAGAGTGCGCGGGATCAGTACTTTGGAAAACGGCCGGGGCTCGAAGGTTCTCGCGTGCGTTATGCGTTTGAGCACGTTTGCTTCACGCTTGTCATCCGACGGATATGGCACGTACGTGCGAAGCGGCAGCAGCGTGACGCGGTCGCGCGGCAACCCGGCGAAGACTGCTTCAATGCTCTTCGAGCCCGAAGCGACCAAAAATTCATCCGCATCGAGCGGCAAAATCCAGTCGCAGGCGTCGGCCAAGCTTTGGTCGCGCATGATCTCCGTCAGGCAATCCGCTTGCAGGTGCATCGGTGAATCGTCCTCGCGAATCGTCAGCGGCAGTCCTTCCGTTTGCAGTGCGCGCAAAATGGGCAGCGTCATATCCGTGCAGCGGTGGCACACGATCGTCATGCGCGCGCCGAGGGCGACGTGATGGCGCACGAAAGGTTCGATGACGTCCGCTTCATTGCGCACCCAACTGACGGTGGCGAGGGTCATGCTGCGGGGGGGTCTTCGGCCCATACCACGTTGGGATAATCGGGTGAGCGGGTTTTTTTGCGCAAGATCACCTGCCAGCCGATATCCACCACATCCAGTTCGCCGCGGAACGTGAGCACGAAGGCGTCGATCGCGGTGCGCGGGTCGTCGCGCTCGTCTTTGAACAGGTGCAGCGCGTAATCGTCGAACAAGAAAAATCCTCCCACCTTGAGCAAATCCCAAGCCAGCACCCCGTCGCGCATCACGTCCAGCACGATGTGCGAGGCGTCGATGTAGATGGCGTCGTACGTATTGAGCGGCAGACCGCGCAGCACTTCCCACGACAGTCCTTTGCGCTTTTCCACTTTGCCCTCGGCGCCGATGGAACGGATGTTCTCGTCGAAGGTGTCTTCCAATTTCGCCATCTTTCCCGAATGCAGAATATGTTCCCGGCTGCCGGCGAACGTATCCACGCAGGTGAGTTTTGCCGACGGATCGGTGAGCACGTTTTGCAGGAACCAGCAGGCGCTTCGGCCCTCGAAACTTCCCACTTCCAAAAAGTGCAAGTTCGACTTCCCCTTGAGCGGGAGCAGATGCTTTTCCCAGAGGGCGATGTTGTGTTGCGTCCAGTCGGTGGTGAAAGTCGGCATGGCCGGATGGTAGCAGAGGGGGAAGGATGTTCGACATGGTAGAATCCGCGCATGGGCGACCTCGATAGCTACGTCCGGTTCCGCTTTCTTTCTCCGAAGGTATCGCTCGGCTTGCCGGCGATCACCTTCATCCGCGCGCACCCGCGGCTGCAAACCGCCATCGACATGGCCGTCACGCGCGTAAAGGGCGGCTACGACAAAGCGGCATGGCGCCAAGTGTGCGAGGTTCCCCGCAAGTCGTCGCTCGCCGTGGGGCTGCTCGTCAACGAGCTCGTGCGCCGCATGCCGGCCGGCCAGGCCTACGTGAACGTGGGTACGTGGCAGGGCTTCAGCCTGATCGCCGGCGCGCTGGGCAACGAAGACAAGAGGTGCATCGGCATCGACAACTTTTCGCAATTCGAAGGTCCGCGCATGGAAGCGAATTTCCACATGGCTCGCTTAGCACCGCACGCGGAATTTCATGACATGGATTACCGTACCTATATGTCCATGATCCACGAAGGCCCCATCGGCGTGTACTACTACGACGCCAATCATGAGTACCAGCATCAACTGCGCGGCCTCGAAATAGCCGAACCCTTCATGGCCAAGGGCTGTTACATTCTCGTGGACGACACCAACTACGTTGACCCGCGCAAAGCCACGGAGGATTTTTTGCTCCACGGCCAAGGGCGCTACGAGCTCGTCGCCGACTTACCCTGCGCCGATCCCGGGCACCCCACTTGGTGGAACGGCCTCATGATCCTCCGCAAGCGCTGACCCCTGCTACACTCTCTCACATGCCCTTCCCCGTAGACCTCCCCGAGCCCTTCCCCCAAAAAGCCCAAGAACTGGGTATTCGCATGGAAGATATCGACGAAGCGTTCGTGCGCGGCGGCGGCCATGGCGGGCAGAAGATCAATAAAACGTCTTCGTGCGTGCAGCTGCTGCACCGCCCCACGGGCATCATGGTGCGCTGCCAAGATCACCGCGAGCAATCCAAAAACCGCCTGAGCGCCTACAAGCTCCTCATCCTCAAAATCGAAGAACTGGTGCTCGGCAAACGCTCCAAGCGCGCGCAAGAAGCATTCAAGGTGAAAAAACAGAAGCAGCGCCGAAGCCGCAAAGCCAAAGAAAAAATGTTGGGGGAGAAGCGCATGCGCGGGGAGATCAAAGAGAACAGAGGCCCCATAAAGGACTAGCGCGGGTTTGAAACCCGCGGTTGCAGGCATCCCATCGCGCGCCATGCACGGCGAACGGTCCCGCATCCGCCAAAGGCGGATGAAGGACCGATCGGGAGAAGGCGGTTACAGCGGTTGATTGCGACTGAGCCGTTCGACGGCGTCGCAGAGAAACACCTGTTGGCGCGTGCCGGGCTCAGGTTCGTACAGGAGCGGCGTCGTGCCGGGAGCCTTATTCAGCAGAAGCGATCCCAGACACTGCACCGCCACGGCGTTGTCCTGGCATACCAGTTGGACAGCCAAGTGATCAAGCTTGCCCGAGCGCTGCTCCGCAGAGAGCGAGAGACGGAAGGTCTCCTTGATCCAGAGAGACAGACTTTCCTTGTCTTGCCCCACTTCGCAGTGAAATTTGAGCAGCGGAGTTTTCTTTGGGGCGGCGGCAAGGCTGCAGTGGCGATCGCCAGTGTCGAACAGCAGAAATAGTAGATTCGCGGTATGCCTCGCCTCCGCTTCCCCCATGAGGCGGAGAAAGTCGGCGAGCATCGCCCTGTCTACGGTTAGAAGCAACATGCCTCTCATCGGTCGGCCTCCTTGGAACACAGGAAAACGCGCAACGTGCGCCCTCTCCCGCCGCGGCATCTCGAAAGACGCTCCGGTCGAAGAGGGCGATTGGTGGTGGCAAAGGGCGGTGGCGGAGTATGCCAGTTCCGCCGCACAAAGAAAAAGACCTCCCGATAGAACGTGCAATCCCTAGGCCTTCACTTCTCGTCTCAGCAATTCCACTTCATCCCTAAGATCCGCCGCCTTCTCATATTCCAGGTTCTGGGCGGCCAAATCCATCTGCTGTTCCAGCTCTTCGATCAGCCGTTTCTTCTCATCCAGCGGGATCTTCGTGTGGTCGCGCTTGGGGCGGCGCAGTTCCAGTTTGCGGTGCTCATCCGAAATATCGTGGATGGCCTTTTCGATCGATTTGGGCGTGATGCCGTGCTTGATGTTGTGGGCTTCCTGGATGGCGCGGCGGCGGTTGGTCTCGCTCATGGCGGCTTTCATGGCGTCGGTCTCTTTGTCGGCGTACAGCGTAACGTGGCCGTTTAAGTTGCGGGCGGCGCGGCCGATGGTTTGGATGAGCGCGTCCCTTGAGCGCAAAAAGCCCTGCTTGTCCGCGTCCAAGATGGCGATGAAGCTGACTTCCGGTAAGTCGAGTCCTTCGCGCAGCAGGTTGATGCCTACGAGGATATCGATCTCCCCGGCGCGCAGTTGGCGCAAGACTTCGATGCGTTCCAGGGTCTCCACGTCGGAGTGCAGGTAGCGCACTTGGTAATCGTGGTCCTGCAAAAACTGCGTCATGTCTTCGGCCATGCGCTTGGTGAGAGTCGTGATGAGCACGCGTTCCTTGCGCTTGAGAGCCGCCTGGATTTCCACCACGATGTCGTCGATCTGGTGCTTGGTCGGCTTCACCGTCACGGGAGGATCGAGCAGGCCCGTGGGACGGATGATCTGCTCGGCAAAATCTTCTTTGGCCGTGTGCTCGTACTCGTACTTGCTGGGAGTAGCCGACACGTAGATGCGCTGGGGGCACCGCTCCTCGAAATCGTTGAACTTTAGCGGCCGGTTATCGTGAGCGGAGGGCAAGCGGAAGCCATAATCGATCAGCGTCTGCTTGCGGGAGTGATTG
>CAYTNJ010000046.1:0-6466 GCA_964439155.1 uncultured Candidatus Peribacteria bacterium
GGCAAGGGCTGGGATCATGCGGTGCCCGGCATCGACTATTGGACGGCGGCCTTGCGCGTGGCCAAGCCCGGCGCGCACTTGCTGGCGTTCGGCGGCACGCGGACGTTTCACCGGCTCGCGTGCGCGATCGAAGATGCGGGATGGGAACTTCGGGACACGTTGATGTGGATTTACGGACAGGGGTTTCCGAAAAGTCACAACCTCGACGGCGAATGGAAGGGCTGGGGCACATCCTTGAAACCGTCACACGAGCCCGTAATTCTGGCCCGCAAGCCGCTGGAGGGCACGGTCGCGGCGAACATGCTGAAGCATGGCACGGGGGCGATTAATGTGGATGCTTGCAGGGTGGGCCACACGGTAGAAACGTGGCCAAAGTCTCGGAGTTACGCGCCGGGACAAAAGCAACCCGGCCACAATGGAGACACGCAATCAACTGGCGCGATCCCTCCCGGCCGCTGGCCCGCGAATCTCGCGCACGATGGCAGCGATGAGGTTTTGGAGGGGTTTCCGGAGACGAGCGGCGGCAGCGGCAGGCCAACGATCACGAAGCGAAAGCGAAACAAGGGCTGGTGTAATTCATCGCCGGGCGATGGCGTCGATGCCATAGACAACTTTGGCGACTCCGGCTCCGCAGCCCGATTTTTTTACTGTGCTAAAGCAAGCCGGGCTGATCGCGAGGCGGGACTCGAAGGCCGCTGCGATCATCCAACGGTGAAGCCCACCGCGCTCATGCAATGGCTCTGCCGACTCGTCACGCGGCCCGGCGGGCTGATCCTCGATCCGTTCACCGGCTCCGGCTCCACCGGCAAGGCCGCCATTCTCGAATGCTTCCGCTTCACCGGATGCGAGATTGACCCGCACTACGCGGAGATCGCCCGCGCACGCATCGCCCACGCCGACGCCGAGGCCTCGCAATTCCTAGGGAGATCCCATGTCACGCATGCGACCGCCGCTCTTTGACCCGCCGCCAGCCGAGAAGCAAGAGCCCGAGAAATTGGCCCTCACGATCGGCGGCCCAACCTTTGACGCTGGCGATTTTTGGTCGATGATCGACATCCGCACGACGGGCACGGCCAGCGTGGCGGCGACGATCACGGCCCTCAATACCGCCGTGGTCGGCACGGCTTCGATCCTCAATCAGCGGGTTTTCTTCACGGTCAAGGGCTACATCAAGCCGAACGCAGCGGGCACACTCAGCTTGAAGTGCCGGAGCGAGATCAACCTGTCGGCCTGCACGGTCCACAAACACGCGGTCGGAAAACTCTGGAAGGTATAAGGGGTTCAACATGTCTATGTGGGGTGGACTCGCCCTTGGCGGGATCGGCAGTTTGCTCGGGTCTGGCGGCTTTGGCCAGGGCCGGGACAAGATTGGTCCGTACAACAAGTACACGGTGCAGGACTCGTCGCAGGGGGCTAACCTCTTCGCCGAGAAGACGCTCGCCGAGTACATGAAGAACATGGCGGGCGTGACTCAGAACGCTGGTCGCACCGGGCAGGACATCTGGAAGATGTACCTGAACCAGTCGGCGGGGCTCACGGGCGGGCTCAGCCAGTCGGCGGCAAACGCCCAGGCTCTCGCGCGGGCCACGACCGGCGAACTCAAGGGCGTGTACAACAACTACGGACGCGAGGCTGAGCAGCTCGCGAGCGAGACGCTCCGCCGTGAACTCGCGAACGCCCAGAGCGCCACGGCCGCCCGCCGGGTGGGACGCGGCTATTCCTCGGCAGACCAGATGGTCGGGGCGGGGATGCGTAACGAGGCGAACAACGCCTATCTCCAGAACGTGGCGGGCATCCGCATGGGCAAGGCCGACCGGATGGCCGGAGCAATCGGTGGGGGTAGGGCTCAGGAACTGGCGACGCTCCAGGCGTACCAGAACATGCAGAACCAGCTCGGGACGCAGATGCTCGGAATGGGTATGCAGGCTCGCGAGAAGGCGTTCCAGCTCCCGAACATGCTGCGGGTGGACGCCCTGAACCAGTGGCTCCAGATGAAGCATCGTCCCGAGTACATGTACCCCAACGAGAACATGACGGCGAACATCCTTGGCGGAAGTTACCAGCCGGTGCAGTCGAACAACGCGCTGTCCGGGCTTGGCCAATTCGCGGGCGGCATCGGCGGTCTCTTGTTCGCTCAGTACATGAATCAGAACAACCCGATGGTGACGTACGGCGGAGCGCGATAAATGCAGACGATCTTCTTCGATGTCTATGCGCAGGAAATGGACCGGCTCCAGCGGATGCGGGAGCAGCAGTCGCAGCGCGTCTGGTTGGAGACGCTCAGGCAGGACTCGCTGAAGCAACAGCAACTGGAGAACACGCTCCGCGAGCAGAACACGGGCTTCGAGCAGAAGCTCGCGATGGATCAGTTTGCCCGCCAGCAGCAGAACGACGCCCGTGGTCAGCAGAACTGGCAGATGTCCTTCGATCGCAACGCGATGGAGGATGATCGCCGGTTCGACCTGGGTGCGCAGCGTCAGCAGATGGAGATGCAGCAGTTCTCCCGCCAGCAGCCCCTGATCGACGCGCAGATCGCCAACCAGCAGGCAGCGGCCCAGGCGAGACTGGCCGAACTCTACATGGCCCAGCATGGGGCTGGGGCAACAGGGCGGGTCGATTCGTTCATGGACTCGCCGATGGCCAATATCCTCGACAGGTTCTCCCCGTCGATGGTGGACTCGATGGCACAGCGGGCGGCGTCTGCTGGTATCCCACAAGAGGCGCAGGCGTCGGTGGTTGGCAACGCCGTGGCGGGAGCCCGTGAGCGTCGCCAGAAGCGTCGCATGACCGAGAAGCAGATGAGTATGCAGCAGGCCGAGGGGACGATCGGCCTTGAGCAGTCTCGGGCTCAACTCCAGAAGACGCTGGCGGACGCCAAGTACGCGGAGGGCCGGGCGAACAACCCGAATCCCAAGCCGACGGCGGACGCGGTGAAGTCGCTAGTGCTGTCGTTGCAACAGATCGACAACTCACTTCAGTTTGAGTCTGACCCGGCGAGAATCGCCGACATGCAGACAACTCGGCAGGCGATCATGTCGCAACTTCAGGAAGCGACCAAGACACCGGAGCAGCGAGAGGATGATCTTATCCGTGAGCTGTTGCGGCGATTCCCGAACGCGACGGATGCGGAGATCGATGCGATGCTAAACCAGCAGCGATAAAGAGGAAGCCACCCACGGCGGTAATGCCAACGAATCCGAGGGCGGTCCTCCACACATCGATCTCGCCGCGACCCTTAGACCAAAGAAGCTGGTGCCCGGTCGAGCCTTTGCTTGTTTCCGAGTTGATTTTCCACGCTGGGTACGCGCAGGCCACGGCCATCGCGAGCAACCAGACCGCCAGAACGCCACGCTGGTAGATGTTCATGTATTCACCCTACTCGGGCAAGTCGCCCGCGTCAAGGTCCAATAAATGACGATGATGTCGCAATCCAGGCTCGATCGAATCCGGGCTCTCCGTGGCGAGATGGCTACGGGTCCGTCCAGATACGACCGCCTGCGACAGGAAGTCACCGAAAGCCGGATCTCCGAAGCCGCATCCCAGATTGATGACGCCACGATCAAGATGTTTCAGGACGACGCCATCGCTCGTGGTGGCGTGGCGATCGACCCCAACGAATTGCGGATGACGCTGGCTCGCCGCAAGGTTCTCGGACAATCGACCGGCTCGGCTCCGATGGGCCAGGGGACGCCGGAGGCTACTTCGTCGTGGGGTGTGGCCGGGCGTGCGGCGGTTGATAACGCGGGTGGGACTGTCGGCGGCGTCCTCGGCGGCGTCGGTCTCGGAGCACTTGGTGGGTCAGCCCTTGGCCCACTTGGCACGATCGGCGGCGCTCTTGTGGGTGGCGTCGCTGGCGCGTTCGGCGGCAACCAGGTACAGGAAGCCGTCGAGAATAGGGTTCTCACCCCAGAACAGAAGATGGCCTTTGATGCCCAGTTGGGTATCGACGCCCAACAACGGCCTATTGCCGCATTCGCGGGCGGTACGCTGCCCCAGTTGGCTTTCGCGAGGCCCAGCGTCTCAAACCTGCGGTCGGCGGCTGGGATCGTTTCTGGGGCATCCAGGACGCCGCAGTCGCTCTCGGCCGCTGCCAACGTCATTGGTGGTGCGGCGGTCGGTGGTGGCACCGAACTGGCCCAGCAGGTCGCGACAGGTGAATACGACATCGGCAGGCTGGCGATGTCCACGGCGGCTGGTGGTCTCCTGAGCGAGCCGACCCGGCTCGGGCGGGCGGTGGGGATTCCGGCCACGCCACGCTACGACGCTTCGACCGAGACGATCTCCCCGGCGGCGCAGCCGAAGACGGCTAGTCTAGCGATCGACATCCCGCAGACCTTGGCGGACATTGCGCCAGTCACCCCGGTCGAGCCAGCGACTATTGCCCAGACTACGCCGGTGGATCCGACACCAGTCCCCCAAGTCTTCGAGCCATGGCAGAACCGGATCAAGACTGCCGGCGAGAAGCTCGGCATGCAGGTCGAGTTCGTGGATGGACCGGAAGGGTCGGCGGCGGCTTTCACCCGTGAGGGCGGTAGGTCGATCGTCCGCATCTCCCGCAACTCCAAGGCGGCCAAGGACAGCCCCGAGTACGTCGTGGCCCACGAGTGGGCGCACTCGCTCTCCCCGGAGGAGACGGCCGGGCTGACCCAAGCGTTTGGTGAAGAGGCGATCCGCCAGGCCGGCGAGAAGTACGCGCAGCAAGCAGCGGGCTTGATGCCCGAGGTGGCCAACCGCGCGGTGGCTGATCCATCACTCAACCGGGCCGAGGCGATCGCCACGCTCGTGGCCGAGAACGCGAAGAAGAGCGGGTTCTGGAGCGCCCTCGCGGGCGAATCTGGCACGCTCTCGTCGGCGGTCGATCGCTTCCGTCAGATGATGGTGGCGACCGGGCTGTCGAGCAAGGCTACGCGGGCGGTGAGCGCGGCGATCAAGAAGGCGGCGAAGACTGAGGTTCCGGTGACGCCGGAGGTTTCGGTGACACCCCAGGCACCCGACGCCCCCCTTTTCTCCCCTGACGTGGCCGCCAAGTCTGTGGCGAAGGACGTGGTCGATATCGTGTTGAGCGTCGTTGGGCGGGTTGGTAAGGTCGGCAAGTACATGTACGACGTGGCATTCACGCCGCTCATGAGCCGACTGGAACAGGGCGGTCCCGTGTCGCAGGCCGTCGCCAACATCATGCGTGGCGTGCAAGACGACGCGGCGAAGTATCGCGGGCGGTTCAACAAGTTCGCTGACGCGGCGCTCGAAGCTGTGTCGTTCAAGCGGTCGCCCGTCAAGAACGCCGTGGTCAAGGCTCTAGATGAGCCCAGGCTTGTGGCGGCTGGTGTGGGTAGTGACGGCAAGAAGATCGAGGCCTACCGCTCACGGTGGAAGGATGCAGTTGAGGGCAAGATCCGTCTGAACAACAAGTGGGCAGACAAGGCTGTCGATGCGTACCGATGGCTCATCAAAGAGACCGGCAAGGCCGCCGAAGAGTCGGGGCTGATGATCGAGGTCGATGGGAAGAAGTCACGATTTGTGACCAGCTCGTCAGACAAGACGATGCGGCTGATGCACCCGGACCTCTGGAACATCATCCAGGATCAGACGCCTCGCGGTCGCGAGATGCTCCAGGCCGTGGTTGATGGCATCGCGGCTTCCAACAAAGCCTCGCCTGACGAGGCCCGGAAGATGGCGTACGCCCTGTTCAACGCGATGGCCGAGAGTGCGTCGAAGGAGTTCAGCACCAAGCCCGTGACTGCCACGATCGGCATGGAGCACGGCCGAACGATCGAGATGATGCCGGACTTTGTGGTCGCCGAGATTGGCGGCGAGAAGGTCCAGATCAACGTCCTCCGCTCGGCCTTCGCCGATAACGTCTCCCGCATCAAGGACAAGGTGGCCGACCGCCTGGCCCTTGTGGGGCGGCTCGGGTCCGACGATCTCGAAGGGCAGATCGGGAGTGTCCGCAAGGCCCTCGCGGCCGAGGACGCTTCATCGGCCAAGTTCTTCGACGAAGTCGTGCGGTCTGCCTCGGGCATCCCCACGACCTACGAGCGCCCCCTGATCGAGAAGACCCTGCCGGGTCACGAACTGCACAGCGTCTCGCGCATGGTCGGGGCGACGATCGATCTCGTGAAGAAGATGGGCTTGTCGCTGTCGGCGGCAGCCAACCTGCCAGAGCCTGTGGCACTCACCAGAACACTGGCGGGCAACCGCCGGTTCGTCCGCGCACTCTCCGACCTGATAACCAACCGCGAGGGCACGCTCCGCGCTTTGAGCGAGATCGGCGCGATCACGTACAACCCGATGATCGTCGGGGCGGAGAACGTGGTCGCTGATTCTGCCCTTGGCAGCAAGCACGTCGAGTTCGTGGAGGAGAAGTTCAATGGCTGAGACCGGCAAACGGCTCGACCCGTTCCCCGCCTTTCGCTTCCTGGTGACCATTGACGACGTACCCGTCGGCGGCTTCAGTGAGTGTACCGGC
>CAYTNJ010000046.1:6476-10661 GCA_964439155.1 uncultured Candidatus Peribacteria bacterium
TTCGTGGTCAAGGGCTTGAAGATGATTAGCGGCGGCATCGACACGCTCACACGGCGGTCGAACGAGTTCACCGAGGCGATCGCGGCAGCCGCTGGCTACCGGATGGCCCAGGATCTCGCGAGTGGCAACTCGGTTGCCCGTGACCGCATCCGCCTGAAGATGCTCCGGTTCAGTGAGAAGGAGATCGAACTTCTCATGTCGGGCACGCTCCCGCCTGATCACAAACTCTTTAACGCTGTGGCCACGCGGTTCGCCAAGGAGTCCGTGGGCTCCAACGTCAAGGCCGCTGACATGTCGGCCGCCGCCCAGAGCAAGGCGTTCAACTCGGTCTTCTGGTTCACCCGCTACCCGCTGATGATTACCGAGCGGGTTGGCAGGCTGGCCGCGACCATCATCTCTGAAGCCGCGTCTGGTGATCCCAAGCGGATGGCATCGGCCGGGATCATTGCCGCCGACTTCGGTGTGGGTGTGGCCGTTGCCACGGCCGGAGCACTGGCCCTCAGAACGCTCCTGAGCGAGGGCACGGACTCCGTGCGGGCCGAAGCCAACCGCGTCGTCGGGCAGGCCAAGGAAGGCCGTGTACTGAAGCTCCTGAGCACGATTGGCATGGCCTACGTCGGTGGGCCGTTCCTGACCGCCGTGGACATGGCCGGCAAGGGCAAGCTTGAGCAGATCGATAACCTGTCGCAGCCGATCACGAAGGCCGTGGACATCGTGAACTTCATGTTCGGCAACGATCGGTATACCAATAGAAGTTTCCCGGAACGCATCGAGATGCTTATCAAGTCGAACCTCGCGATGTCGAGGCCGATTGTTGATTCGCTTGCGGTCATCGGGATTGCCCACGACGGGCGCAAAATGCGCGCGGCGAACAGGCAGTTCTATAAGTTTCTCGAAGACCAGGGGATCAAGACGCTCTCGGGCGCGTCGCAGACGACCGAGTTCTCTGCGGCCGTCCGCAAGGCCCGCGAGTTCATCGACGCTGGCCAGATCAAAGAGGCTAGAATGGCCCTGCTGGAGGCCGGGAAAGAGGTCGGCGAGGACGGCCAGCCCAAGGGTCTTGAGGCCGCCAAGCAATCCCTCCGGCGGATGAAGACGCTCCAGCGAATCCCGCGAGATCTCCGCGACACGCTGGTGCCTAAATTAAAAGCACAGATCGGCGAACGTCAGTACGAACTTCTCCAATCAAGAGACAGGCTTATTGACATGCTTGCCCGGTAGTGTCATATCGGCAGGCCAATAATAACGGCATGGATAACAGTTTTCCGCGTGAGCAGGGGCTCGATCCCAAGTACGTGTTTGATCCCAAGCACTGGCAACGGTCTTCGTGGGATGGCGACAAGGGTCGCTATCACCACGTCAGCGAGTTTGACGTGCGTGGGCGGCACTACGAGGAGGAGATGTACCGCGACTTCGTTCGTCGCATTGAGTACGACATTCACGAGGTGATCGTGAAATACAAGGAGTAGATAGTGGCGTCAACCCGATTCCGTGGCTTTGGTGGGGCGGACAAGCTCATGATCCCCGCCCGCGTTCAAGCCGACATGATGATTCCCTACGTGACCAACGCTGGCGCTGCTGGTGGGCAGGTCATGGTCACGACCCGCACCGCAGCACTCAGCACGGCCGTTGCTCCGACCAACAGCCCCCCGGCCACCGTGGTCAACGCCACTTCAGCAGACAGCGACGCCTTTGTCGTGTCGCCTGGTGCGCACCTTCGTCACAAGTTCACGTTCTTCGGCGGCGGGGCGGACAACAGCGTCTTCCAGGCGAAGATCTGGGCTGTTGAACAGTGGCTTCGCGAGGGGCAGACTGAAGACCCACTGTTTGTGTACAAGCCGCTGGTTCAGATCAACGGCATCCTTGGTGCGACCGTGGGCATCTCCAGTGGCAACGCCGGCTTCACGACTTCGCACCGCTTCGCTGACGTGCTTGAGAAGACCTCAGACTGGACCGACATGCAGTCGGCCCGCGTTCGCGGCGAGGACATTGCGACACTCGAAGTCGATAAGAGCGGGGCGATCGCGTACTACGTGCAGCTCCGATGCGGCGACGATGATGGCGGGACCACGAACTGCACGTCGATCGGCTTTGCCGTCGCGCCTGTGTGATCCACACCAAAATCTTGCACTGGGGGTAGGGCGTTGGAACTGAAAATGTACGTCTTTGAGTCCGTGCGCGATGATGACGCGGACTTTGGGTGGGATGACGAGATCATGGGCCTTGAGTGCGTGGTCCCGTGCGTTCACATCCGGGCTGATCTTCCCGGCACGTTTGCCCGGTACATCCCGCCGGGCTCTGGCACGGACCTTCCTGCTGTAGGCAACGACCTGCCCGGCCTCGGCCAGGCCGTGTCGAACTGGGTCACGTATTACACGGAGAAGCGGCGGGAGAAAGGCTTCGGCTTCACCGACTACACGGTCTTCCTCCACCAGTGGGGGAGCCCGGACGCCGACGACTACTTCAACGACGTGGGCATTACCTCGGCACTTCTCAAGAACTACCGAGACAAAGTACCAGCCCTGGCTGACACACCGATCGATAACCCCCCGTCGTGCCAGACGCTCTTTCGCAACATCGCACTGAACGGCGACGGAGGCTCATTTGACGGCATGTACGACATGACGGTCGCGGCCTGGCAGTCGGTCCAGACGGCCCTGGATGCGGACGGGAACCCATACCCAGCACTGAATCTCGACGACTGTGAGGTCGTGCTCAGCCCGTACGGCGCACTGCCGTTCGGCGATCCCGGCGCGTGGTTGGAAGAGAACCTGGCGGACGCCCGGTCCTCGACCGAAGAGATGTTCGGCGGCGACACGCTCGATGATCTGTGGACTGACAAGGTGCGCGGGGACGGCTCTGCCCTCTCGGTAAACACCGCGCAGGCGTCGTTCCACTCAGACAACTACAACTTCTTCAAGTGGCTGGTCAAGACCATCAACCTCTGGAAGTACGAGTCGCACGCCGCGTGCTTCGAGGCGGCTTTCAAGTCGGTCTTCCCTGGTGGTAAGTACGCGAACTACGAACATTTCTCGTGCAAGCGATCGCCGAAGCTCCCCGTCCCCGATGGCAAGCCCTGGCTGACGACCGAGTACGACTGGGACTGCCCGCACGATTACGACGACCACCATGTCTACGTCCAGCCCACGCAGTCGTATCAGGGCACGGCCGAGGCCATGGCCAACTGGCACGCTGCGCTGGGCACGACTTCGACCGGCGACACCGTGAAGGACATCCAGCTCACGAGCGAGGTCGTGGCGAAGCGGAAGGTCTCGATGATGCGAGAGGCCGCCGGCGCTCAGAAGAAGATCATCATCTGGATGCCGACGCTCCAGTCCGGCTACACAGGCACGGCCAGCCCGATCAACGGGACCGACTACACCTACGAAGCCGACAACATCAGGCGGATCTGGAAGCACTGCATCGACGAGGGCATTGTGGACTTCTGGCTCTTCTGGGGCAACCCGCTCCCGTCGGACGCCAAGAAGGCGCTCACGAACGCGGTGTATGAGGTGATCCAGTATCACAAGAACACGCGGTATTCGTCGATGGCGGCGTTTGGCTTCTGACCTCTTTGCCTCGCGACTCGGCACGCCGCCTGGCGTTCTCCACTAGATCTCGAAGCTTCACCTTGCAAGCCTGCTGACAGAGGCTGATCTTTTTCCAGCTTGCGACATCGAGATCGGCATCGAGCCCTGCGCGGAGACGCATCGAGGACTCGATAGCTTGTGCGTGCCCATTTTTCCCATACGCCTTCACGATCATTGGCCAAGAGAGAATCGTCATCTCTCTCAGTAGCAGCGCGCACATAGATCTCGCAAGGACGGCCTGGGCGCTCCGTCCTTTCGTGGCTAGGTCTTGAATGGTGATAGGATCGTCCCAGCTGAACGCCTCGGAAACGACCTCGCAGACGCTCTCGACGATGTAAATCGCGCGGGTGATCTTGATGTCCTTCTCGGCAGCAAGTCCCTGGTATCGCTTTGCAATCTTGGCGAGCCGCGCCGCCTCAAGTTCTCGATGAGCCTTGGCGGCCTCCTCTTGCCTGCGCAGTCGCATGGCCCGCCCCCGCTCAGCTCGTTCGCGAAGCCTGATCGTCTCGGCCATCCACGCCGGCGGCTTCACCGGGATGGGCTCGTACTTCGGGATGCCCGTCGGAGCGATCTTCTTTGCCTTACCTGCCACCAT
>CAYTNJ010000047.1:0-10152 GCA_964439155.1 uncultured Candidatus Peribacteria bacterium
GGTTTGGAGATGCTTACACCCCTGGAAGTGATGCGAAGGTATTGATTCTTAAACAGTACCCCCTTCGCTTCCATTCTTACGCGACCTTAAGCACCTCGTACTCGATGATGCCCGAGGGCGTGACTACCTTCATCGTGTCGCCCTTCGCTTTGCCCAGGAGCGATTTGCCGATGGGGGATTCGTTGCTGATCTTGTGGTCGAAGGGATCTGCTTCGGTGGAACCTACGATGGTGTAGGTCTCGTCTGCGTCGCCGTCCGTCAAGTTTTTGACCGTCACCGTGGAGCCGATGTTGACCTCGTTGCCGGACTTTTTACCGGTGTCGGACTTTTCGGTGATGATCTTGGCGCTCTTCACCTTCATTTCCAGCTCGAGCACGCGGCCCTCGATGAAGGCCTGTTCGTTCTTGGCTTCTTCGTATTCGGAGTTTTCCGAAAGGTCACCGTAGGAAATGGCTTCCTTGAGGCGCTGGGCGACTTCTTTGCGGCGTACGCTCTTTAAATGCTCCAGCTCTTCCTTCAGTTTTTTGAGTCCTTCTTTGGTAACAAATGTCTCCTCATGTTCGTCGTCGCTTGCGCGACCGCCTGCGGAAGAAGACGAGTCGTCTGCGCCTGGGGCGCCGTCAGTCAGAAAGTCGTCGGACATGGCGAAGGGATGGGGAAAAGCCTCCCGATTGTACGCATCCGGCGGGGCTTGGCAAGCGGGAAAACCCTCATTGCTTGAGCAAAACGACCTTTTTACACTTCTTCGCCCTGGCTGAGCACGTCCGGCCAGGCGAGGGAGGGTAGGGAGTCGGGTTTTTCCTGGGCAATGGCCTCAATCACGCGTTTTGCCAATTGCACATTGGTGAGCAGCGGAATGCCGCGGTCGGTGGCCAGACGGCGGATGAAGTAGCCGTCGGTCTGCTCGCCGCCTTCGTGGAGCGGGATATTGATGACGAAATCGATGCGCTGACTTTCCAAGTATTCCCGGATGTTGGGGCTGCGCGGTTCAGACACTTTATGGAGCATCACCGAAGGAATGTCGCGGGTTTTGAAGAACTCGTGCGTGTTTTCCGTGGCAAACAGGGAGAAGCCCAAGCGATGCAAAGTTTGAGCGGTGGAGAGTAAGTCCACTTTGTCTTCCAGGCGGCCGATCGTGAGCAAGATGTTTTTCTTCGGGAACTTGAATCCCACCGCGAGCAGGGCGATGAGCAATGCTTGCTCCGCGTTGCGCCCGAAGCACGCGACTTCGCCGGTGCTGGCCATTTCCACGCCTAGGCGTGGGTCGGCGCCTTGCAAGCGGCTGAAGCTGAACTGCGCGGCTTTCACACCCACGTGATCCAAGTCGATCGTTTGGTAGCGCTTGTCGGTCGGCGCGCGGCCGAGGAGAGCTTGGGTGGCGAGGAGGGCGAAGTTTTCACCCGTCACTTTGCTGGCGAAGGGGAAGCTCCTGCTTGCTCGGAGGTTGCATTCGATCACCTTGAGGCGGTTATCCTTCGCGAGGAACTGGATGTTGAAGGGGCCGGAGATCTTGAGCCCCTTGGCGATCTGCTTAGCGATGATCTTGATCTGGCGGAGCGTTTCCAAATTCACTCTCTGCGGCGGCAGCACGATCGTGGCGTCGCCCGAATGTACGCCGGCGTTTTCGATGTGCTCGGCGATGGCGTACATGAGCAGCTCTCCGTTCTGGGCAACGCCGTCCAGCTCGATTTCCTTGGCGCCCACTTCGAATTTGGAAATCACCACCGGAGCTTCTTTACTCACGAGTGTGGCAAGATCGAGGAACGATTGGAGATCGTCGCTCGAATGCACCACCGCCATGGCCGCGCCGGAAAGGACATAGCTGGGGCGGACGATGACGGGGTAGCCCACGTTGGCGGCGAAGGTGGAAGCGGTTTTGAAATCGGCGAATTCCTTCCACTCCGGCTGGTCGACTCCCAGCGTATCGAGCAAGGCGCTGAACTTGTTGCGGTCCTCCGCGCGATCGATATCGGCGGGGTCGGTGCCCACGATCGGCAGGCCGGCCTTCGCGAGTTTCGGCGCAAGCGAGTTGGGGATTTGTCCGCCCATGGAGACCACGATGCCTTCGGGCGTAAACAGTTCCGCGATGTCGCGCACGCGTTCTTCGGTAAGCTGCTCGAAAAACAGCACATCGCACTCGTCGTAATCGGTGCTCACGGTTTCGGGGTTCGAGTTGATCATGCCCACCGTATAGCCCTGGCGCTTGAGTTCGTGTGCAGCCTGCACGCAGCACCAGTCGAATTCCACCGAGGAGCCGATGGAGTACGGTCCGCCGCCGAGCACGAGCATGCGTTTGGAAGTGTTGCCTTCACGGAAATCCACATCATGTTCCGTGCCGTGATAGGTCATGTACAGGTAGTTCGTCTTCGCGGGGAATTCGCCGCCGAGGGTATCCACTTGTTTCACCACGGGCAGCACGCCGAGGTCTTTGCGCAGCGTGCGAATGTCTTCCATGTCTTTCTGCATCAGTTCCGCGATCGTGCCGTCGGCAAAGCCCGCTTGCTTAAGCAGGCGCATGGAGCGGGCGTCCAACGTCTGTTTCGCATTCTTCTTTAAATCCTTGGCCATGGCGACGCAGTAGCCGATGCGCTCCAAGAACCAGCGATCGATGCCGGTCGCCAAATTCACTTCATCCACCGACCAGCCTTCGGCCAGGGCTTCCGCCACGGCGAAGATTCTGCGGGGAGTGGGGCGCTTCACTTCGCGCGTTAGGTTTTCAAACGGCAGCTTTGAAGGATAAATGCCGTTTGCGCCGATGTTAAGCATGCGGATAGCTTTTTGCAGTGCTTCCTCAAACGTGCGCCCAAGCGCCATCACTTCGCCGACGGATTTCATCTCGCTCGTCACCTGGTCCGACACGTGGCGGAATTTCTGCAGATCCCAGCGCGGGATTTTGACGGCGACGTAATCGAGCGAGGGCTCGAAGTCGGCGCTCGTCACCTTGGTGATGGCGTTGCGCAATTCCGGCAGCGTGTAGCCGAGCGCCAGTTTTGCGGCCACGAACGCAAGCGGGTAGCCCGTCGCCTTCGAGGCCAGGGCTGAGCTGCGGCTTAGGCGCGCGTTCACTTCGATAACTCTGTAATCGCGGCTCTTGGGATCGAGCGCGTACTGGATGTTGCATTCGCCCACGATGCCGAAGTGGCGGATAACCTTCAGCGCGATCGACCGGAGCATTTGATACTCGAAGTTATTGAGCGTCTGGCTCGGCGCGATGACGATGGATTCACCCGTGTGGATGCCGAGGGGGTCGACGTTCTCCATGTTGCACACCGTGATGCAGTTATCCACTCTGTCGCGCACCACTTCGTATTCGATCTCCTTCCAGCCGGTTAAATCTTCTTCCACCAACACCGTTGGCGATTCGACGTACGATTTATGGAGAAGCTCTTTCAGTTCTTCTTCGCTCGCCGCGCGTCCGCTGCCTTTGCCGCCGAGGGCGAAGCTGCCTCGCACGATCACCGGATAGCCGATGTCTTTCGCCGCCTGCAAGCCTTCGTCCATCGTGGCGCAGGCGAAGGAGCGGGGCACGGATACCCCGATCTTCTTTAATTCCGCGTTGAAGGCCGCGCGATCCTCGGTGAGGCGCACCGCTTCGAGAGGCGTGCCGAGCACTTGTACGCCGTGCGCCTCCAGCGTGCCGGACGCGTACATTTTGACGCCGCAGTTCAGCGCCGTCTGTCCGCCGAAGCTCACGGAGATGGCGTCGGGTTTTTCTTTCTTGATGATGTCCTCCACGAACGACGGCGTGACGGGAACAAAGTACACGCGATCAGCCAAGCCCCAGCTCGTTTGATTGGTGGCGATGTTGGGGTTGATGAGGACCACTCTCTTGCCTTCTTCCTTAAATGCTTTGATCGCCTGGCTGCCGGAGTAATCGAATTCGCCGGCTTCGCCGATCTTGAGTGCGCCCGAACCGAGCAGGAGAATGGTTTTGATCTCGGAAAACATCGGCGCCTCCCCGCTGGGGGAAAGGGCACCGGAAGTGGGCGTCACCGGTTCGTGCATGCGCGGACAGCCTACCCACCCCTAACCATCAAGGCAAACGGCTTTTTCCGGCAACGCAATACCTTCGTTCTCCGCACACTGCTATCGTTCTCCCATGAGATCGGCAACATGCATAGCGGTCATTCTTACGTTCGCGTTGTCGGCGCCATCCGCCCTCGCCTCCACGCAGACGATTTTGCAGGATGATTTGGACGCTTGGGATCAATCGCATACCTACGACTCAGGCGTGATGAGCGAGGAAGAGGACGAGTGGCTCTGGCAGGCGAGCGATGAATTGTATCCCGAGATCACCATTCCAGATGGACCTTCGAACCCCATCGAAGAGCAGCGACTGGCGCGCATCAAAGGCATGCTCACGGCCGAAGTGGGGGGAAAGCGCATTCCCTTTCGCGACGTGCCGGATGACGCGTGGTTCATGCCGTACGTACGCTCGGTGCTCGAAAGCGGCATTATGTCGGGCTACGGCGACGCACAAGGCAGGCCGACCGGGCAATTCGGCCCCGCAAATAACGTGACCATCGAAGAGCTCTCGAAGATCGCCGTCAACTTAAGCGGCGGCATCAAAACCGATTGCCCCACCATCCCTTTGAATAACACCGCCACGGGCAGCTGGTCGATGCCCTTCGTCGGTTGCGCGGAAAAACGCGGCTGGTCCATTTATAGCGATGGCACGGTGAACCTGCTCGCAACGGCCACGCGCGGCCAAGTGGCGGTGACCCTTCTGCAAGCCTACGACGTGGTGTGGGGCGAGCGCTCGGGCACGGCCTTCACCGACGTGACGGAGGCCACGGAATTCGGCGGAGCGATCGAGCGCGCGAAAGCGGACGGCTTAGTCTCCGGCTACGGCGATGCGAACGGCAAACCGACGGGCCTCTTCGGTCCGAACGATCCCGTCACGCGCGCCGAGTTGGCGAAGATGGTGAGCGGGGCAATGGAGCTTTACGGTCGATGACTCACCCGTTGCTTCAGGTGCTGCACCCGGTGCCTGTCGGGCGCGTGCACGCCGAAGACTTCGAGGTACACGTTGCCGAGAATCACGCAAAGGCCGCCCGCCATGTGGTACCACTCCAATTGCTCGCCGAGCAGCCAGTAGGCAAACAGCATGCTGCCGATGATATCGAGCGTGACGAAGATGGATACCGTCGACACCTGCAGACGGTCGACCGCCTGGTAATAGAGGAAGACGTTCAAGAAACGCGAGACGAAGCCGAAGCCGATGAGCGGCAGCAGCAAGTCGCCGCGCAGTGAGCCCACTTCTTCGATGAACGTGTGATGCAAAAATGGCGAGAGCAAAAAGAAAACCGTGACGGCCACCAGGCTGCGGACGAGCAGGGCCACGTGGGCCTCCACTCCGTGCAGATATTTGCGGAACACGATGCCTCCGCAGGCGTAGCACACCACGGAGAGCACGATGATCAAATCGCTCGGCCGCAGCGCCATGCCCGCCATCACGTCTTGGTACGACACGAGCAGCAATCCCGAGAGCACCAACGCCACGGCCACGCCATGCGCCTTCGTCAGTTTTTCCCCCAGGAACACGTGGGCGAGTCCCAGCATGATCATTATGTCGACCTTGCCGACCAGGCTGGCGTTCACGGCGCCGGAGTATTTGAGTCCTATGAACCAGAAGAACGGGCCGAGTACGCTGCTAAGCAAACCCACGGCCAAAAGCGGTGCCCAAAATTTCCTGCGCAACTTGTAAACGGCCCTAAAACTCGGCACAGCGCCGAATGACAGCAGTACGAAAAACCCCATCAACATCTCGCTTAAAAACAGGAGCGAGAGCGGGGAGAGCACGTCCATCAACGGATACGCGAAAGCGTTGTAGGTGGATCCGCTGATCGTCGTCAGCACCAGCGCCGCGGCGCCCATGCGCACCGAATGTGCTTTGCGATCGACCGATTGCACGGCGGGCCAGCGGAGGGCAAGGAGACCTAGCAAATCTCCTCAGTATAGCAGAATTCGGGTTTTTATGGAAATGGCTCAAGAATTCCTAAGCCGTTTGCGAATCTCCTTCCAGTTCGAAAGGATATCGATGATTTCGGCACCGAGCAGGAAAATATGGGCCGAATAGTAAATCCACACTAATAAAATGAGCACCGAAGCGGCGACGCCATAGGCCGCGCCGATGGGCGCCGATTGTAAATAATACCCAAGTGCGATGCGTCCAACGGCGAAAAACAGCGTGGTAACCACGGAGCCGATGACGGTGGGAAAGAGGGCGAGGCTCTTGGCGGGCAACGACCGGTAAAGAATGAATAAGGCAACGGTGAGGACCACGAAAGAAAGCAGCGTATTCAAATCGTTGAGCAAATAAGGGGAAACGTTGATCCAGGCGGCCACCCTTTCATGCGCGAGCGCGAGCAGGGCCGTGAGCAGCACGGAAAGCAGCAAGAGCACCGCCGCAAAGAGTACGAGCAGGAGATGCAGCAAGTACCGCCGCCCCACCACTTTCCATCCTTGCCTCTGCTTGGCACCGCCCAAAATGATGTTGAGAGATTGCTCCAATTCCCGGAGCACGGCGGTGGCCGCGAGCAACATGGCTCCCGCTCCGATGATCGTGAGCGCGGTGCTCGTCTGCGAGCGGGCGGCGCCCTGTATGCTCATCTTGAGCGCATCTCCCGCCGGACCGGTGACGAGCGTGTCGATGCTGGCAAACACGTCTTGCTCCACCACGTCGCCGCCCAGCAGCGCCCCCGCCATGGCGATGAGCACCAGCAGTAAAGACGGCAAAGAAAAAATGGCGTAGTAGGCGATCGCGGCCGCCTGATGCGACACGTGATCTTTTTTCCACTCCTTGAGAAACGCCCGCAGGAAAATCCAAATGTTCTCCACGAGGGGCAAGCCTACCGGTTTTATTGGACATTGCGAAGTACCCTAAAACAATCGCCAGCCCATCGTCTCGACATGATGCCAAACGGTCAGCGCCCCGATGACGATTGCCGCGAAGGCATTAAGCAGTACGAACGCGGCCATCATGTCTTTCACCTTGCCCACCAATTCATGATGCTTGGGGTGCAGCGTGTCGTAGGCGTCCTCGATGATGGTATTGATGGTTTCGCTGCCGATCACGAGCACGATGGCGAGGAGCAGAAAACAGAACTCCATGGCCGTAAACCTCCACAGCGCGGCAAAGGCGAGAACCAAAAACGCGCAGCTGCAATGCACTCGAAAGTTGGCCTCGTGGCGCCACAGGTACTTTAACCCTCGAAGGGCATGGGAGAAGCTCACGATCATGCGGCGCGTCATGGAGGATGTTATAGCGCACCGGAAGCCCTCGCCGCATTGACAGCGCAAAAAGAGTGAGCCATGGTGCTACCAATTCGGATCTTTTGCAAAACCCGGCAGAGAGCGGTACCCCGGTCAAGACCGGTGCGCCGCCCCCTGCTTTCCCAACGCGGGATGGTAAGGCGGGATGTCCCGACGATAGAAAAGGAGAGAAGGATGGCGAAGAAGAAAAACATGCAGGCTCCATGGAGCGGAGGCGCAGAAGCGCCGCCGGAGATGCTCAAGGAGGTCGATACGAGCGGCCAAGAAATACGAGACACCGTGGGTGCATGGCTCGCGGACTTGGATGAACAGCTCTGTATCTGCAATGCCGAGCCGGACTGCATCGATGCGTACGATTTCTTGTCACTCATGATGCTGGTGAAGCACAGCCGAAAGAAATTCGTGCTGGAACTGGAAATTCACAATGAACGCAACGAAGCCAAGAAGCTGTATGCCGCAAAGACGCAGGAGCTGCACAGTCTGGCGATCAAAGAAATGCAATCGCCGCTGGAGTGGATGGAATCCGTGCGTCAGATGATCGAGAGAAAGGAGTTCGACGGTAAAGATCAGCAGGAAATACATATCGAAAACCTGCTGCGCCTCTGGTTGGTGCTTTCTCTCTGCAAAGCGTCGTCGGACCCGCCGGCAGTGCACCATCGCGACAGCATGGCCACGGTGATGTCCTGGCTAAAGGAGAACGTACACTGTTTCGCGGCGGCACGCTCATGGATGGAGATGCTTTGCAGAGGATTGAGGAGAAGATCCCGAACAGAGCGATTCATCCGCGATATCCTCGCCTGCATGGATAACGCGGAAGGAAAGAGGCAGGAGAAATCGAATGATTCGCAGTCCGCTTAACTTCCGCAGGGAAACAAGCAGGGGATAGGGGGAGGGCCCACAAGCCTTCCTCCTTTTCCGCATGCGATCTATACTGTCGCTTGTTCCCGTAATCGATCATTCGTGCCGCTGTGGTGGAACGGTAGACACGAGGGACTTAAAATCCCTTGCCCACACCCGGGCGTCTCGGTTCGAGTCCGAGCGGCGGCACCAAAATGTTTTCTAATCCATACGGATCTATTGCTAACATGTCCATTCGCGCAATTCTCTTCGATTGGGACGGTACGCTCACGCATGGCACGAATGAGCTATGGCTTTCGGCAAATAATCAAATCATCCAGTCTCATGGCAGCGAGGCGATGAGTATGGAGGTGTTCGCCAGATTGGGATTTGGCACCGATATCGCGAAGATGCTTGCATATTTAGATATCGATCCGGGCAAGGCTAAACATATCGATATAACGCGAAATGAGATTTATAATGTCATGCTGCGCACGCAATCGGCATGGATTCCAGGTGGCAAAGAATTGTTACAGACTGTGCGAGCAACAGGCCGCAAAATCGGCATGATCACGCATGCTCGCAGTCGCAATCTCGCTGTGCAGGAAGAGCGATTACAATGGCAGCAGTATTTCGATGTAGTCGTCTCGAAAGACGATATGGAAAAAGAGGGTCGCAATCTCTATAAACCTCATCCCTTTTCAGTGCGTCATGCGGCGGAAAAATTGCAGATTCCCATTAAGGAATGTTGCTACGTCGGCGATCTCGAGACCGATATGCTCACGGCCAAAAACGCTGGTATAGACAGCATTCTTCTCCAGGGCGATCTCTCAACTCCCGAGGCAATCGTTGCCGCCACGTACGTATATAGTTCTGCGGAAGAATGTCGAAGGAAAATGTCGGAATGGCTGCGGTGAATTTAAATCGGCAACATCTCCGCCCTCTTCGTGGTCGTAGTCTCGTTCTGGATATGCTCGCCTACTTCGAGCGCTTTACCCGTACTCGGATCCACTTCCTGAGCGACCACGATTAAGCGTCGTAAGGTGGTGCCCACCGGGGTGCAGGTCATCAAAGTCGAGATTCTCTTTCGTAGGGGTTGATCCAAAACGCTCACGTCCGAGGGTTTCACTTCTTTCTTTTCTTGGACGATATAGCGGTGTTTGTCGCCGCCGTAGAAGACCCAGTACTCGTCGCCCACTTCCAATGCCGAGAGGCGGGCGAACACCGATTTGAATTCGCCGGGGGCCCAGGGGAAGTAGGAGCTATGGCCCGTGAGGAAGAAGTTGCCCGTTTGGCCAGGCTTTGCGGTGCCCGGGTAGTGCACGACGCCGTTTTGCAGGCTGTCTTGGATTTGTTCTTCGAGCGCCTTCCAGTCTTCTTTCAACAGCGAATCGTTCGCGGGGTTCACGATGGGGACGCGCAAGTGCAGCTTGGGGATGACCAGCATGTTCTCAGGCGGGCCTACCGTCGGCACCATGCCCGAGGCATCCGCAAAGCGGGCGCCGGCGCTGGTTTGGGCGGTGAAAATGTCGGCTGCCACCGCGTTTTCATCTTTGCCTTCGTCCATGCGCAGGTCCGCGAGCGGATCGATGTTCGCCTTCGCGATTTCCCAGAAGCTTTGATAATTGAGCGCGAGGAACAGGAAGAGGAAGAGCGTTGCGAATGTGCCACCGAAACGCACCACGTCGATGGCGAACAGCGTGCCGCGGCCATACTGCTTCGTCTGATTTTTGCGCGTGGGCACCCACACGGGCTGCGTTAGGAAGGACTTCATGCGGCCGAGTGATCCGCGCAGCAGCGTTTTGCCGTCGTTGATGCTGGTGGAGTATTGGCGCTGGCTTTCCTGCAGAGCATCGTTGGTGATGTCGTACGCCTTGGCTCGCAAAACAGTAAACACTTTCAGAGGCGGTTCGCGCATCATGGGGTTCTCTTCTTCCTCAATCGTTTCCCAGCCGGACGGAGATTCTTTGCGTCCCGTTTTTTTTGTCGCTGGAACGGGGGTCGCGACAACTGGTTCTTGTGCAGCTTCAAACCACGCGG
>CAYTNJ010000048.1:0-9906 GCA_964439155.1 uncultured Candidatus Peribacteria bacterium
TCGGCCTGCTTGTTGTACTGCATAAAGACGTCGTTCCAAATTTCCAGATAGCGGCCGCAGGAGCAGGCAGGAGAGCAGTCAGGGCAGCAGGGCTCCTTATCGGTGATGATGAACATCTCGGTATCGGGGCCGCAGGGGCCGGTGAGTCCGGCGGGTCCCCACCCGTTGTTGGCTTTAGGAAGGAATCCGACGCGCTCCGTGGGAATGCCGAGCCCCATCCAAATGCCCGCGGATTCATCGTCGCGCGGGGCATCGTTGTCGCCTTCGAAACACGTCACCGCGAGCATGTCGATGGGAATCTCCAGCACTTTCGTGAGGAATTCGAAGCTGAATTCGATGGCGCCTTTTTTAAAGTAATCTCCCAAGCTCCAGTTGCCGAGCATCTCGAACATCGTTAAGTGCGACGCATCGCCCACTTCATCTATGTCTCCGGTGCGCACGCAACGCTGCACGTCGGCCAAGCGCTTGCCTGCGGGGTGCGGCTCGCCGAGCAAGTAGGGGACGAGCGGATGCATGCCGGCCGTGGTGAACAGCACGGTGGGGTCGTTCTCCGGTACGAGCGGCGCGCCCGGGATAATGGCGTGGCCCTTGCTCTTGAAGAAGTCGAGATACGCTTGCCGGAGCTGATCGGTTGTCATTTTTTGCATAGCCGCGAAAGTCTAGCAATTCCAGTCTCCATGTGCGAGAGAGGGCGGCGAAGTCTGTCAGTGTCGAGTTTTTGGCTTGAGGATGCTTGCAAGCAAAAGATAATTGATGTGATTTGCTTAAAAATCGGGGTTGGGTAGCATGTGTCTAATGACTGATTCCAATGAACAGCTTTTAGTCATCGATCAACTTCGGTATCAGGAAGTTGCGGATGCAGATGAATCGCCGGATTTGTACTTCTCATTGAAAAACAGCCATATTCGCGTGGCCCAATGGGAAACGGCGGAGAGACTCCGTGCCTCTCTTACCTATGGTGCGCAGACGGGGCTGCTGGCCAAAGAGACGATCATGATTTTTCGGGATTCGAGCAACTTGATGATGAAAATCCAGAGCGCAATAAAAGCTTTGACTAAAAAAGAGATGACCGATGAGGAATCACAGGAGGAACACGCGTCGGCGGGAAAAGAAGGGAAAAAGAAAGAATCCCCCGAGGAGCATTACGGGCGGATGATGATCGATGAAGCGATGACCAATGGTATCAGGCGTCGCGACGCAAACGGCAAATGGTCGGGAAAAGGAAAGGCGAATCATCTGGTCACCAATGAGGATTTCCAACGAGCGGACATCACCTACGGCATCATCCTCCGAGACGGAAAGCCCTGTTTCGCGGTGTACGTGGAAGACACGGGCGCGGGATTCCACCCTGGTCGCGCACCTAACCCGACGCATATCGATAATATCCTGGAAAGCAACGGCCGCGGCATGTTGTATATAGAAACGGGCGCGGAAAAACTCGGTGCGCACGTCGCCTACCTTCCGATGTTCGATAGTCCCAATCCCGAGGATTTGCGAAGCAGGGAGTTGCTGATCGACATTCCTTTATCGAAAGACATGGCGAGTTGCATGCAAATTTTCAACGAGTGGCATGCCTCCTACGTTCCCAAACCGCCGGAAGCAGTCGAGGAACAAGGCGAGGAAGAACCCGACAACGACGATGACGAAGTCGAAGACCCCACCTTGCCTTACGAGGAACAAGAAGAGGAAAAAGAAATCACCAAAGAACTGGAAACCATCGAATTCCCGCCGGGCATGGACGAAGATCCGCCGACGATAGATTTGCCCCCGGGCGCGATGGAAGATCCTCCCACCATCGAGCATCCGACCATTGTAAAAGACGAGCCGCCCGTAGTGGACGACGAAGCAAAGACGGTGACGCAGGATGAGCCGCCGATGCCGCTGTCGGGAGAGGAAGACGATGACTCGCAGAACATCTGATTGAATACATTATGTGTTCAATAGAAAAGAGGGAAAGAAAAGGGATTTTGCATAAATTATGTGTTCAACTAAAAAATCGCGAAAAAGCTGGAAGGAAAGCGAAAAATCGGTATCCTCTACTCAGTTCTATCAAAACATGGGGATGACAGGTTTCGACCCGACTACGCCTCTGGGCTTCGCCGGGCAAGCAGCCTACATCAAATATGGGGATGACAGGTTTCGACAGCGTGATTCACGTTGGTCGTTAGCTTCCATTAGGGATGGCGACGGTTCCCTACACCCACTTGTCGCAAACCATAAGTGCCAACTCTACTGTTCGCACGCTTGGCGAACGCTTCCGCGTAGCCAAGAACACCTTCGTCCCGGCCTTCAGGCCGATGGCGCTGGTGGCCTAAGTTTCCTTCATCGGAAACGCGTCTCGCCACCGATACTCGCTGAGCGGATGAGGCGTCATTAGCGAGTTGGGATGATCGCTTTACGCGACGATCGTCCGACATTCCGCGTTAACCCTCACGCCTTTGCTTGTTCCTTCTTAAGGGACGTGAGGTATCGGAAGGAACATAATGGTACGAGCACGGCTATCGCACGTTGGACCCCGGTTCAAATCCGGGCATCTCCACCATTGATTCCATAACTGCTTACGTTTTCTTTTAAAAAAGATACAAACAGCTAGAATGTCCGCATGGATTTAGCTCAGTTCACCTGGAACGTTGTTCCGCTCCTTTCCGTGCTTGTCGTGATCGGTCATATCATCATTGTGACGCTCGTAGCTGCATTGCTGTATGAGGTGTTTACGAAGAAGAGCGTGTGGCTAAGTGCCTTGCTTGCAAAGCATGGGCTTCTTTTGATGCTTATTGTCGCATTAGTGGCGACATTAGGCAGTCTCTACTTCTCCGAAATCTCAGGATGGGCACCGTGTAAATATTGCTGGATACAGCGGATTTTCATGTATCCGCAGGTTATCCTGCTTTCCATAGCGCTTTGGAAGAAGGACAAAACAGTTGCCCGATATGTGCTCGCCCTTTGTCTTATTGGAGCGGCCTATGCCGCATATCACTACTACATTCAAATGTATGACATCATTGCCAGCCCTACTAACCCTGCTACGCCTTGCGATGCATCTGGCGAATCGTGCGTTAAGACTCCCTTTAATCAATTCGGATATATCACCATTCCAATGATGGCGCTTACAGCATTCGCTCTAAACGCGATTGGTTCCATTCAGATTTTAAGAAAATCTATCTAATTACAAAAATTCATCATGAAAATCACGAAGCAATTATTAGATAAACATCGTCTAGAGGAGAGGCATGGCCATAGACTCGGTGCGTACATCCGTGAAATTGTTTATGGTGGAAACGATGGAATTGTCACAACATTCGCCGTCGTAGCAGGAACTGCTGGTGCGGAACTTCCGCATTACATCGTGATTGTCCTCGGACTTGCGAACTTGTTCGCCGACGGTCTTTCCATGGCCACGGGTGCATATCTTTCAGAAAAATCAGATCAGGCTCAATGGAAG
The DNA here is from genome assembly GCA_964439155.1 of uncultured Candidatus Peribacteria bacterium. Lineage (GTDB taxonomy): Bacteria > Patescibacteriota > Gracilibacteria > Peribacterales > Peribacteraceae > CAYTNJ01. The sequence goes on from CAYTNJ010000048.1 coordinate 3,443, forward strand.
CGCATCCGCAAAGAAGAGCGACAGGAAATAGAAGACATTCCCGATATGGAACGCGCAGAGGTTGCGGCATATTTTGCGACATTAGGTTTTGCAGGGAAAGATCTGGATAGGGCGGTTGAAATCGTCACCGAAGATAAGGAACGATGGACAGACGTGATGATGGTCGGAGAACATGGATATGTCGGAGATGCGGATTCCAAACCCCTGCTGGATGGCATCATGACGTTTTGCTCTTTCACGATTTTCGGAGCAATCCCGTTGATTCCCTATTTTTTAAACATCCAACCAGAGCATCGCTTCTTTGTTGCGATCATCGGCACATTCCTTTCGCTTGTTCTCCTTGGTGCTGCTCGAAGTTATGTTACGAAGGAGAAGATGTACAAAGGCCCGTTGGAGATCGTCTTCGTCGGAGCATTAGGGGCGTTTGTTGCATATGGCATAGGTATTCTCTTCCGATCAGTAACAGGCGGCATGTAGATGACTATGCGGTGAGGCTGTAAATGTAGTAATCAGTTACGGCATCTCCACCAAGTATATTTAGAAAATAAAAAGGGGAGTAACGTCTACTTTTGGCCGCCAGAAGCGCTTTGTCGGAGGTCATTTTTCAAAATGCCCTGCAAATGCAGACAACTTTCCTTCACGTTCTATCACCACGCCATCTTCCGACAGTTTTTGGGGTTCAAGTCTCGGCTCCTATAGATCCTCGTCCTCTTTGAACTCGTCGCGAAAATAGTCGTCGAGGAAGGTGTTCAAGAAGGAATGCAAGCTCTGCCGGAACTCTTCGATCTCCCGATCCGTCATCCCCTGTTGACCGAGAGCCTTGCGCCAGTCGTCGTTGGAAAACATAGGACTGCACTACGACGAACTCATCCGCTGGTTACAACGGCATTGCGAACCATCTCCGGACATCGGGTACACTTTCCCTGTGTCCGCCCGCTTCATCTCCATCGACGAACAGAAAAAGTTGCTTCCCGACTATCGCCCCGAACGGGCGGAAGAATTTCATGTGCAGTCGGCCAAGAGCGCGGACAAAGAGTTCATGAAGGCTCTCAAGGAAGACAAGAGCGGCTCGGTGATCCTGCTCTGCGGCGGGAGCGCGTCAGGGAAGACAGAGTTTTGTTCGGAGTACCTCATAGACGAGCAATCAATCGTGTACGACGGAACTCTGTCATCGCCGCACGGAGCAGAGGTGAAACTACGCAACATCCGCAAAGCCAAGAAGCAACCGATCGTCATCGCCGTTCTCCCCGATGATCTCAAGCGCGCGTTTAGCGCGTTCCTCCTCCGCGACCGGAAATTCAGCGACGCGCATTTCTACCGCACGCATGTGGGTGCAAGAAAGACTCTTCTCTGGATCGCAGAGAATGCTCCCGACGCTGAGATCCGCTTGTTCGAGAGCACCTACAAGCGAGGCCCATCCCTCTCCTTCGACGCCCTGGAGTTCAAGACAAGGACTGAGCTCGTTGCCCACATACGCTCCATTCTGTACACTGAGGAGCAGATCATTTCGCTTGTTACTGCCTCATGAAACGAAGAGCCCTTCCCCGCCGGAATCCCAATAACCCCGTCATCCGGGAGTACGATCGTGCCGTACGCCGCGGCTCCGAAAGTTATCACGTTGTTCCGCACGAGCACGGATGGGCCGTGAAGCGTGTGGGTGCCTCGAAGGGCAACGTGTTCGACAGGCAGGAGCACGCAGTGGATGACGCCAGGAAACGAGCGAAGAAGGAAGGCACGGAACTCTTCATCCACGGCCGGGACGGCCGCATCCGCGAGCGGAACTCCTATGGAGCGGATCCGTTTCCCCCACGCGGGTGATGACGGGAAGATATGAGCTGTGCGAGAAGCGAAGGGTTCATCGTCTCTGACCATGCAATTGCATGGACTATCGTACATTTGCAGATGAGTACTCTTGCCCGCTCACGCAGATACATTAATAATCGTGGCTGATGGAAGCCCTCCAAGCAGCGCCGCCCACTCCCGCACCAGCGCCTCCAAAGAGTTCCAACTTCTTCGCACCATCTCCACCATTCGACTCGCCGCCTTCGGCGAGCTTCGCTCATGGTAAACCCCTCACGATTTAGTAGGACAAGTGCCTGAAGACTTTGTCGCGAGGACGAATGACCCTGAGCGAAGCCGCAGCGGAGTCGAAGGGCCCGGCGCTTAGGGTAAGGCCCTGCGGGTCGCTCGCTCACCATTCGATGCGCTACGCTTACTCATGGTCCTTCGACCAGGCTATTGAATGTGTTGTAAAAATGCAGGACCGAATGACCCTGTTTACCCTGAGCCTGTCGAAGGGAGCCGCCGCCGCAGCGAAGTCGAAGGGCCCAGCGTTCAGTACAGGGCTCGTTCTATTCAGGAGTAGAACAAAAATTACCGCAGCATGAAGAACAAAAACAGCATCCGCGATTTTTTATTGTGCTCTTAGATATTTCTTTGCGACAAAACGGCACTTAGTTTGGATGCATGCCTTGGTATGTTTATATCGCCATCGGTCGCACCGACAGATATTACGTCGGCAGCTCCTTACATAGCAAACCACTTCATGCTACCTTCAACACGAGAAGGGGATACTGGTGATCCCCCTCACTTCGACTTTCTTCACATCTATGCTACGCTCCGTGATGAACAGGACTCCGCGATGGGTCCGATGGGGAATCTATGCCGTAGGGATTCAATTCGTCCTTTGGCATATATTTGCCCTTGCCTTAGTTGACGTTATGCTCACGTGTGGCAGCTTGGATGATTGCCCGGTTTCTCCCGATGGTCTTGCGCGGCGAATGATGTTTATGGCGGCATTTCTCAAACTGTTTTTTGCTCCACTATCGCTGCTCACACAGCTGCAAAAACACAGCATCTACGTTCTTCTCCCTTTTTATCTGTTAGTCGGTTTCCTCGTCGGCGCAGGTTTGGGAGGGTACAAGGATTATCGCATCAGCGTCGCACGTGACTGCTCACACTTGCCCAAATGAGGTTCCAAGCCAAATGAACAACTGGTGAGGACTTTTCATTTCCGCGTCGATTCCTCCGGTCATGCTGTCCGACATAGACGATCTGCTCGACCGCATCAGCTCCTGCGGCGACGAGTACACAAACGGCTCGGCTCGGGAGGAAATGCACAAGTTCCGGGCGGAGAACATGGCCAGGCCCCACCGAACAGAGGGTCGAAATGCTACGGGCGCGGTTCCACACGCGCTTGCGGGAGATCGTCCGCACTGCTGAGCGAGACGGGGCGCTGTGAGAGCAAAAGTGGCCGTGGTATCGTGGCCTTCTTGTCCCTCGCCAAAAATGCCGCGTAAGTAAAATCCTGCGCGGCCGTTCATTTGTTTCTTGTTGCTTCATGGCCAACTCGTCGCAAACCTTGCAAGCGTCAATAAGCGGGTCCGCGCTTCGGCGGTTGCGTGTTTGTGATGACGCACCCTGCTTGCAAACCGCTGCTCGTCCACAGAGGCACTGGCTGGCGTTGCCGTGTATGCGGCTTGAGATCCGGATAACCCAATGATGTTGCAATTGCGCGGCATTGGGACATTTCGCCCTTGCCCGCTCACGCGGCCGGCTTCATACTCAGGGCTGTGGGAAGCCCTTGCAGTATCGCCGCCCACTCGCGGACCAGTGCCTCCCAGGAGTTCCAACTTTTCCGCACCATGTCCACCACTGATTAAAAAACAGACCCGTCTTTCGACGGGCCTGGATTTTTCGTTGAGGTAACTCTTTACGGGAGGCAGATGCGGTAGGGGCTGACGTACGAGCTGGCCGGGAAGAAGTTGGTGAGACCGTCGAAACAGCTGCTGCCATTGATGGCAAAACCGTTGAACTCGGCGATCTTGTTTCCGTTCTCCAGGTATTCGAAGTAGAGCGAGGTCTTCGCGACGTTCTGCGACCACGTGCCGGTGTAACCGGACTCGGTAAAGGAGATCGTATTGTCGGCGTTCAGCGTCGTTTCGTGGCTGGAGATCGAACTGGGGAAGAGCAAACACTCAAAGTACGAGGTCAGGCTTGTGCCGGTGCAGTGCGAATTCGTCACCGTGGCGGACGTGATCGCACGCGCGGGGTAAGCGAGGTTAGGTACGACCGTCGCGGTATTGTTGCCGGCGACATTATCCGTGACGGACGAACTGACCGTGGCCTTCATTTGTAACGTCTTCGTGGACACGGGCGCAGTGTACGAGTAGCTGAAGGTTACGGACTTGCCTTTCTTCAGGTTCGCCGCGGAGCAGGTGATCTTATTCGAGCCGATCGAGCAGGCCGATTCGGATTCCGTCACGGTGCCGAGAATAGCGACGGTCGGGCTCGTGTTCGTCAGCGGGAATTCGATGACCAGCGTCGCGTTGGTCGTGGCGGGGCCTAGGTTTTTCACCGTGGCCGTGTAAGTGGTAGCCGTGGAGATTTGCACGCTCGAGGGAGCGGTAAGCTGCACCTGCAGATCGGCGCGAGGGGGAGCGGCGAACGCGGATGTCGCGCTTAAAAGCATGCTCGCGGCAGCCGCGGCTGAAAGGAGTTTCATACGCATAGAATGAAATGGGATAAAATGTACGCCCGATCCTCGCTTTTGTCGCTTAATTTGTCAATCTCCTATCGACACCCTAACCGACTCCGGCCTCACTCAAACCTCAACGACTGAAACATCCTCTCGGATACGGGATTCGCCTCTTCGAACAAGAGAAAACTTCCAATTACAGGAAATTCCCATCACACCAACGTCGCCAACCGCGCCTTATCGCCATACGCCTTTCGCAGCAACACATACGACGCCAGCGTGAAGGCAAGGCCCACAAGAGAGGCGACGTAGATGGACGGCGGGTCATTGACGAACATATGCGAGATGAACGCGCCGAGGAGATCGATGATGAGTCCGGCGTATGCCCACTCGCGCAGGAAGGGCCACCACCGCTGCCAGATGCCAATGATACCGAGGATTTTCGCCCAGCCGACGATCAGCAGGAGGTAGGCGGGATATCCCAATTTTTCAAAGAGCAGCAGCGCTCCTTCAATTTGCAGAATGTCCGGAATGGATCCACCCACGATGAAAACGGAGAGCAGGACGGTGACGATCCAGTAGGCGATGCGCCAGGCTTTCATGGGCAGAGGGAGAAGGAATGTCTGCAAGTGTAGTTCTTCGCGATGGTGCCGCACAGGCATTTTCTCCCTATAAGTTGTGCCAAACCGCTCGCCACCGGCGTAGTGCATGACGTGCCGGCCGATATGCAAAAGGCCTTGCTGTCCAAGGCGGCACTGCGCGACACCTGGAACGGTCTCACGCCGCTCGCTCGCAACGAGTGGATCTGCTGGGTCACCATCGTCAAGCAGGACGAAACCCGCAAAGAGCACGTCGAGCGAATGTGCGAGCAACTCCTCGAAGGAAAGCGCCGCCCCTGCTGCTGGCCCGGCTGCCCTCATCGCAACGCGAAGGCGAAGAAATGGTTTAAGGGTATGTGACAGTGCCTGTTACTCTTTGAGCGCATGCAAACCGCCGTTTCCCAATGGCTCGAGCGTTCCCTCAAGCCCGCACCCACACACTCACGCGTGCGGCGCTTTGTGCAGGAGCTCGTCGTCTTCGGCATCAAAAACGCGCTGTCCTGCCTGTTCCCCGTCTTCATCTTCGCCATGCTGCTCGTCACGAAGCAGTATGAGTCCGACATCCTCCCGCGCTACGACTTGCTCCTCCTCGCCTGTCTCGGCATGCAGGCCTTCATGTATTTTTCGGGACTCGAAACACGCGACGAGCTCAAGGTGATTTGTCTCTTCCACCTGCTCGGTCTCTTCATGGAAATGCACAAGGTCAATCACGGTGCATGGTCCTACCCCACGTTCGCCTACGCCAAAGTGTTCGGCGTCCCGCTGTTCAGCGGCTTCATGTACGCGAGCGTCGCCAGTTTCATGACGCAATCGTGGCGCTACTTCCGCACGGAACTCCACGCCTGGCCGCCGCGCCTGTACACGGCCCTCCTCGGCGCCGCCATCTACGGGAACTTCTTCACGAACGAATATGTGCAAGACATCCGCTGGCTCCTTATCCCTGCGCTGTTCGTCCTGTTCTGGCGCACCCGCGTTTCCTTCTCCACCACCCGCCGCCGCAGCATGCCGGTCACACTCTCGTTCCTCCTCATCTGCTTCTTCATCTGGATCGCCGAAAACATCGCGACTTCCCTGCGCGCCTGGCAGTACGCCCACCAAGCAGGCGCCTGGAAAGCAGTCCACTTCGGCATCATCGGCTCGTGGTTTTTGTTGGTGATCGTGAGCTTTATTTTGGTTGTGGAGTTGCAGCGGGAGAAGGAAAGCATCGGATGAAGAGCATGTTGTAGAGCAGGCGATCATTGCTCGTTTATATTGAATGGCATATTTCTTGAGCTTCTAGAAACGTATTGCTATATTAAAAATACTTCTATAAAATATTTTTGATCAGTGTCATCTGTATGTAATGGCTCAATACCTTCGCATCACCCCTGCGATACGGTATGGACATG
>CAYTNJ010000049.1:0-9717 GCA_964439155.1 uncultured Candidatus Peribacteria bacterium
TTTAAAGCGGATGGCTTTGCCCTTGCGGCTGAGGAGGAGAATCTCGCTCTTGCCGTTGGTGGCCACCACCCAGCGCAGTTCTTCGCCTTCCGGCAGTTTTTGGGCGATGAGTCCCGAGCGGCGGATATTATCGAACTCGGTCGTCTCGGTGCGCTTCACGGTGCCGAGCGTCGTCGTCATGAACAGGTGGCTGGCGGCAGTGAGGTCGGCCTTGAGGATGGCCGTGATGCGCTCTTCGGGCTTGAGCTGGAGCAGGTTCACGATGGCTTGTCCGCGAGCAACGCGTCCGGCTTGCGGTAATTCGTAAGCAGGAAGTTTGAACACGCGACCGGTGTTCGTGAAGAACAGCAGTTCGTCATGGTTCATCACGTGGAGCAGGCTCAGCACTTCGTCGTCCTCGCGCATGTCCATGCCTTTCACTCCCTTGCCGCCGCGGTGCTGCGAGCGGAATTGGATGGGGCTTAGGCGCTTCACGTAGCCGCTGCGCGTAAGTGTCACAATCATCGGCGCGTTCGGGATGGTGTCCTTCGCGGAGAACTCTCCCGGAGCACTCGGCACAATGGCCGTGCGGCGCTTGTCGCCGTAGTTCTTGCGTAGGTCGGAGACTTCGTCCTTCAGGATTTTATCGATGCGCTTTTTATCCTTGAGAATCGCCTCGCACTCGGCGATGAACGCCAACTTCTCCTTCAATTCTTCTTCGATTTTCTTGCGCTCCAAGCCGGCAAGCGTCTGCAAGCGCATGTCGAGGATGGCCTGCGCCTGAATCTCGGAGAGCTTGAACTTTTTCACCAAGTTTTCCTTCGCTTCTTCCTTGGTATCGCTCTTGCGGATGGTGGAGATGACGGCGTCGATGTCGTCGAGGGCGATCTTCAAACCTTCCAAAATGTGCGCCCTCTCCTTCGCGCGATCGCGGTCGAAGATGATGCGGCGGGTGATGACGACTCTGCGGTGCTCGATGAACACCGTGAGCAACTCCTGCAAGTTCATGAGGCGCGGCTGCAAACCATCGGCCAGCGCGATCATGTTGTAGCCGAAGCTCGACTGCAGATCGGTGTGCTTGTAGAGCAGGTTGAGGACTTTTTGGGGATAGGAATCCTTTTTAAGCTCGATGATGATGCGAATACCCTCGCGGTCGGATTCGTCGCGAATGTCCGAGATGCCCATGATCACCTTGTCCGTCACGAGCTGCGCCATTTTCTCGATCATCGTCGACTTGTTCACTTGGTACGGGATCTCCGAAATGCGGATGTGGTAGCGGCCGTTGGCCATTTCCTCGATCTCCGCCTTGCCGCGCATGATCACCGATCCCCTGCCCGTTAAGTACGCCTGCTTGATCGCCTCTTTGTCGTACACGATGCCGGCAGTCGGAAAGTCCGGACCCTGCACGAACTTGAGCAGATCCTCGACCGTAGCCGTGGGATTCTCAAGCAAGTGATCGGTCGCGTTCAAAAGTTCGTTGAGGTTGTGCGGCGGAATGTTCGTGGCCATACCGACGGCAATACCGACCGTTCCGTTAAGCAGAAGGTTCGGAATCTTGGACGGCAACACCGTGGGCTCCTTGCGGCTGGCATCGTAGTTGTTGGCGAATTCGACGGTATTCTTATCGATATCCTGCAGCACCTCATCCGTGATGCGATGCATCTTCGCCTCGGTATAACGCATGTGGGCGGCGTTATCACCATCGATGGAACCGAAGTTTCCTTGCCCGTGCACAAGCGGATAGCGAAGGGAGAAATCCTGCGCCATACGGACCAATGCTTCGTACACCGGAGCATCGCCGTGCGGGTGATATTTACCGAGAACCTCACCTACCACCATCGCGGATTTGCGGAATTTGGAGCTGGAGCGCAGACCGAGTTCGCTCATGGCATAGAGGATGCGGCGATGCACGGGCTTGAGACCGTCACGGGCATCGGGCAGCGCGCGAGCGACGATCACGCTCATGGCGTAGCTTAAGTAGCTCTCCTCCATTTCTGTCACAATCGGACGCGGCTTTAACCGCCCGATCGAGGACAGGGTTTCTTCGCCGTTACTAAGCGGCTGGGGTTGACCGGCGTCAATGGGATCGACTGGCTCTGCCATACGAAAATCTGAGGTAGGACTCAAGGATGATACCGGAAATCGAGCAGGAGGGAAGGCGACTGTATGCTATTCTCCAGCCATCCTTTCCATCGTAGCCACCCCCATCGGCAACTTGGGCGACATCACCCTGCGCGCCATCGAAACCTTAAAGACCTGCCAGGCCATCGTCTGCGAGGACACGCGGGTGACGGGCAATTTGCTTACGCAGCTGCAAATCCCCAAGAAGGAGCTCATCAGCATGCACGGCTACTCCGATCCCCGCTTGATCGACCGCGTGATGGAGCGACTCTTAAAGGAAGAACATCTCTGCCTCACCAGCGACGCCGGCACGCCGGGCATCAGCGACCCGGGCTATGCGCTTGTGTCACGCGCCAGGCAGGAAGGCATCACCATCGAAGTCGTACCCGGCCCCTCGGCTTTTCTCGCCGCCCTCTCCGGCAGCGGCTTCCCGATCCACCAGTTCTTATATCTTGGATTCCTCCCCCTGAAAAAAGGAAGGAAGAGGCTGCTCGCCAGCTTCACGGAAGAAGAAAAGACGATCATCTTCTATGAATCGGTGCACCGCATCGAGCGCACGTTGATGGAACTGGCCGAAGCCTTGCAGGCACAACCCGACCGCAAAATCTGCATCGCACGGGAGCTGACGAAGATGCATGAGGAGTTCGTGCTTACGACCGTGGCGGGGCTGGCCGATGCGGCAAAGAAGATGATGAAGAAGGGGGAGTTTGTGGTGGTTGTGGGGGCGCTTTGATACTTGACAGAAATAAGGTTAAAGTTTAAATTGCTATTCAGTTTATCCCTGAACCGAGGGGAGAAACTCTGGATAAAGAACGGACCCTTCACACGAAAGGAAAGCCATGTCAGAGCGAATCGTGATCGAACAAGTGCCGAACTCGGACCTGCTGGTGTTCCACGCAACTGTGGAACTCTCGGCAGTCAGCGACGCCGACTTCTGGCGTCCACTCGAGAAATGGCAAGAAGAAAAATTGAAGCAGGTCGGTGATGCCGGCGAGAAACTGGCACGGACCATCCTCGCCATCAAAGGCGTAAATGCGCTTGGCCTTCGCATCTACACCGCTCGCGTCGAAAAAGGCAGTGCCTTCGGGTGGGAGAACATACGGCCACAGGTCGTAAGTGCCATCCTGACCGTCTTCGAGGCAAAGGGCGTTCCCAAAACCGATGTCGAGGTTCAGGAGCGCGACTCCAGCATCTACAGCCTGGGCTCGCTCCTCGACCCGTTCCGGGCTGTGTAATACATAGGCTGCTCGCAGCCAACGGCAAACAAAGGTTTGCCAACAAAACACGGTATCTCGGTTCTACCGTGTTTTTGCGTGCAACTATACTGCGGGCCGAACGCCCGCTCTAATAGATGTGTCGTTAGGGCAGAACGCTTTCCGGATCCACATTCACCCCATTTTTAATAACCTCAAAATGCAGGTGCGGCGCCGTCGTCATCGGACCCGCTCCCTGCGTGCCCGGCCTGCCACCGGAGAGACCAATCGTTTGGCCGGCATCCACTTCTTGTCCCGCGGCCACCGACACCACCGACAAGTGCCCGTACAGCGTGGCATAGCCGTCGCGGTGGCCGATGAGCACGTAGGTGTAACCCTTGGCGCCGCCTTCGCGGACGAGGAAGACGATGCCGTCCGAGGCGGCTCCCACCGGGGTGCCCTGCGGCACCACGATGTCGGCGCCGTGATGCGGCACGCCGAAGACGCCTTCGTAGGCTTTATTGAGGAAACCCGCGGAGATGCGGCCATAAACCGGCCACGAGAAGCCCACTCCCGCGAGCGCCCTGCCGCGTCCGATTTGTTCCGCGTCGATGAGACCTTTTTCCAAGAGCGCGCGCTCCGCCTTGCGGCGCAGGCGAGCGTCGATGCGGGCCAGCTCTCCTTGGAGTGCGAGCACCTGATCGTGCACGTCGGCCATGATCGCTTTTATTTGGTCCAATTTTTCTTCGCTGTCCACCACCTTCCTATCGGCTTCGTCGTAGGCTCGCTGGGCAACCCAGTACCGCGTGAGCACTTCTTCGCGCTTGGCGGCGAGGTCGGCGCGCTCTTCCAGTAACGGAGAAGCCCCGTGCAAATCCTTTAACATCGCGAGGCGCATGGTGAGAGCGGAGGCGTCGGTGCGCTTGGTGATGGCGCCCGAGGCGACCGATGCGTGCAAGAGCGGCGACAAGCGGTCGATGGAAATGACGGCTTCGTTCTTGCCCGTTTGCTCGGCTCTGTATTGCACGCGCAAGGCTTCAGCGGTTTCTTCCTCGGCGATGGCGAGCACCGGGGCGAAGGTTTCGGGCGAGGCGAGGGAGATATCGTAGGTGTACTCGATGCGCCGGATTTGCTTTACCACCGTCACCAGCTTGCGACGGGCGACCAATTTTTCTTGCAGCAATTCTTGCACTTGCTGCGCCAATGCATCGCGCTCCTCCTGCGCCTTGGTGCGCATGGCCGCGGCACCGCCTCTTTGGCGATAACTCGCCGCCGCGTCATCGATGGCGTTCGACAAATTATCCGCCGCCGCTTGGCGCTCGCCGAATGCGAGGAACGCAGACGTCCCCGCCGGGATGAGCAGCAGGAGGAGAATCGTCACCGTGATGACGCGGTTGATCGTATGCATTTCCTCTCATTATAGCCTAAAACGCGCTTTGGAGAAAGTCGGAGGACGCACGTTTTCGGGAGCGCAATACGAAATGTGCGCAATCACTCGACACCCACCCTCACACGTTTGCTATGCTGCGGTCCATGATCGCGCATTTGAGAGGAGTGATCGGCAAGGGAGACGTGGGTGAATTGAGCGTGGACGTAAACGGCGTCGGCTACCGCGTGCTGGTGCCGCTCAATGCCTGGGAAACGCTGCAAGAAGGCGAAGAAGGCACGCTCTGGATTTCCACCTACGTGCGCGAAGACCGGTTGGATCTCTTCGGCTTCGCCGACAAAGCTTCGCGAACACTGTTCGAACAACTCATCCAGCGCCCCGGCATCGGCCCGAAGATGGGGTTAGAACTGTGCGGTGCTCCCCGCTCGCTGCTCATCCGTGCGCTGCATGAAGAAGATCCTTCGGTGCTCACCGCCATCAAGGGAATCGGGCGCAAGTCGGCGGAAAAAATCGTGATGGAATTGAAAGACGTCGCCGAAAAATTCCCCTCGGCTTTCGCCCACGCCGACAGCGGCAAACAACTCCCCGCCCAATTCGACCGCGACGCCATCGCCGCTCTCTCGCAACTGGGTTACACATCATCCGACATCATCCACGCGTTGGAAAAATTGCCGAAGAATTTGAACACCACGGAGGAGCGTGTTACTGCTGCTCTACGTGCGCTATGACATCGGCAATCATTCCCCTGAACATCGGCGCCGCGGGTAAGAAACCCGCGCTGGGTCGTCGATATTACCTCTCCTCGGTGCCGTTGGTGCCCTCGGTGCCCTACCAATCCTAATCGTATGCTTCGCCTCGACGTCACCGGCACGCTCGCCAAAGCCATCACGCCCACCTACGGCATGACGGACAAAGATCTGCTGGAGCTGTCGGCTTCGGGCAAAAAGCACGTCGAGCAATTCTTGCGGGAGCGAGAGATGGGCGAGCACGCCTGGAGCATGGACCCGTACAACAAGCGCATCGCCGAGCGGTGCCAGGAAATCGCCGCGCGCGTGAAAAAAGAAGGGATTCAAACCGTGGTATGGATCGGCATCGGCGGCTCGGGGCTGGGGCCAAGAGTGCTGCAGGAAGTATTGGAAGGACCCAAGACCATCGAGTTCCTCGTGCTCGACACCATCGACCCGCACGCGCTCGCTCTCTACTTGCCCATTTTGGATTGGAACAAAACGCTCGTGGTGGTCACGAGCAAATCGGGCAACACCTTGGAATCGATGAGCGCGTTTTTCCTGCTGTGGGAGCACCTGAAAAAAGCCCGCAAAGGCAAGGCAGCACAGAGAGTGGTGGCCATCACCGATCCTAAAAAAGGACCGCTGCGCGCGTTTTGCACGGAGCACGGCATCGAAACGCTGCCCATCCCCAAGGATGTCGGCGGCCGCTACTCCATCTTCACGCCTGTAGGTTTACTCCCCATGGCGCTGCTTGGCGGCGACGTGGAGGAATTTTTGCGCGGCGCCAAGGATATGGACACGGCTTGCCAATCGACCATCCTGGAAGAAAACCCGGCGGCCCTGCTCGCGGCCACGCAGTTCTTTTTGGAAACCCGCAAAGGCGTCATCGTGCGCGTGATCATGTCGTACTCACACCGCCTGCAATCGATCGGCCGGTGGAACCAGCAACTCATCGCCGAAAGCCTCGGCAAAAACGAAACGCATAATCCGTTCCCCGTGGCGGCGGTGGGCACGCAAGACCAGCACTCGCTCCTGCAACAGTGGATGGAAGGGCCGCGCAAAGCCTGGCACCTCTTCATCCGCGAAATCGACAAGCCCTCGCTCAAAGTCCCCGAAAAACTGCCCAGCCCCTTCGACACCTTCGCCGGCAAAGAATTCGGCCATCTGCTCGACGCGTGTTATTTAGGCACGAGCGGCGCGCTAACCAATGCAAAACGCCCGCACGCCACCATCGAACTCCCCCGCCTCGACGCCTACCACTTGGGCCAACTCTTCTTCTGCCTGCTCACGGAAGTGGTGCTGCTCGGCAAGTTCTACCGCATCGACCCGTACGGTCAGCCGGGAGTGGAAATCGGCAAGACGATAACGAAGGAAATTTTGGAGAATGAGTGAGCAACGTTCTATACTCATCTCCCACTTCCCCACTTTTCTCATGGCCACCCCGATCACCGACGCACAATTCGACCAGGAAGTGATGAAATCCACGACTCCCGTTTTAGTCGACTTTTGGGCTCCCTGGTGCGGACCCTGCAAAGCCATGACCCCGATTTTGGAAGAACTGGGCGCGGAATACGGCGACAAGTTGAAAATCGTGAAAGTGAACGTGGATGAAAACATCGATGCCCCGGGTAAGTACGGCGTCATGAGCATTCCCACCTTTTTGGTCTTCAAAGAAGGCAAAGTGGCCGTCTCCTTCGTGGGCGCCCGGCCGAAAGCCGACATGAAAAAGGAAATCGACAAAGTGCTCTGATGACCTACCTCCTGTGTCTCATCGGCATCGTCGGGTCGTTCTACATGATCTACTACCGCCAAAAGCTGGGCGACATGATCGGTGAAGCCGAGTGGATGGGCAAAGTGGGCGGCATCTACAACGTGATCGTCCTGTGCGCCATCATCCTCTTTTTCTGGTGCCTGGCGGAACTGACGGGCACGACCGGCCTGCTCTTCCAACCGATCCTCTACCTCTTCCCGGGATCGCGGGGAGGCAGCGGGGCGGAGTTTTAGGGTGGTCTTTCCTTGGCTAGCCCTTAAGGAAAAACACTCTCATCAACACTTCGATAAACCAACGCATTGTGACACCTGCGCAAAGCGGCATACTGAGCGGACTTTTACCGATACCCATGCTGCAAGAAAACGCCGTCACCACAAACGACCACGAAGAACGCAATGCTCAAGATGCCTACGCAACCGAACTGGAGAACGAGCATGCATGGAAAGACCTGGGGCGATCGGATGCATTCCTGCAACGCACCCACGACATGATCAAAAGCCTCTTCCGGCAGCGAGAGTGGGATGGCGATTGAGACAAAAGCCGCATGCCTCGTTTTGCTGCGGGAAGAGAATGCTTACCTGTGTGGCCCGCCACGCGAAGCTCGACGCAGTCGAGCGAAGTGTGGTGGAGCTGAGGGGAACGATTTTCAACCTTCATTCGATACGCTCGAATTGGCTAGAAGGTTCACAGAACTCAAATATTCACTCGATTGCGTCATAATGATTCTTAACTGCCAAGCAGAGGAAAAAGCGAATCTGATCCTCTAACTGCAACTCGGTCAATGAGCTGTGAGGAACGATTTTGAACTCTTCTTGCCCATGAAGAACACGAGAACGCCTATCAAAATAATAAAGATGCTTGTTGCCCCAAGCCACATTCGCCAGCTCTCCGGTGAAATTCCATCGACCCACGGTTTTGCAAACACATAGTAAATTGCCAATGCATTAAAGAAGGCCCCCAGTACACAACAAAGATACAATCCGACATTTCCTCCTGGGATTACCCAGACTGCATTCCCTCGTTCTTCATAAAGGCTGCGATACATTTTTCTTGCCCGAATAAGTCCGCCGTAAATATAAAATAACGACGCACACCAAACAGCTACGAGTGCAGCTAAGTACAGATTAAATGTCACAACCAACTGAGTCTGCGTAACGAATATCAGAATGACTATTGTTGCGACGATTGCCTGCAAAAGCATCGCCGGCCAAGGGGTTTTTGTACTTTGAGCAACCTTGCTAAAAATTTGAGGCAATCGCTTTTCAATTCCGCCGATGAATGGCAGTCGTGAATATGCATTCATGGTGGAAGTCGCTTGAGCAAAGACTGCAAGACAAATGGCAACGGCAGTAACCGTGCCGCCCAGAGGCGAAACAGATCCTACCGCTCTTGCGATCCCCGTTGTTTGATCGATTGCTTCAAGTGGCGTGCTCAGAAGTATGCCAATAATACCCATAAAATATCCTGCGAGTAGTACAAGCGTCCCCCAGAGCAACATAGTTTTACCTGTCTTTTTATGATCAGAAAATTCTGCTCCCATATTGAATGGCACTTCCGCTCCCAACAGCCAGAGCACTGCTGCCGAATAGAGAGATCCGTACTTACCTAAATTGAATGAAAGAATCTCGCCATCGATAGGCGTAGCAGGCGATGTATGTAAAAGTCCTGCGACGAGAGCCGCAAATGCTGTCGCAACAGCTACGAAAAACATGCAATTTACGACCGTCTGCGATATGCGAAGTTTTAGAACAGAAAGACTCAACAGGAGCCATACGAATGCTATCTGGCATAAGACTTGCGTGGTGAGACTCCACTCCTGACCAAGCGCATATTGCAAATGTGCAATGATAACGGTGGCATTTAACGGAAGCAGCAAAAATATGGGCATCCATGAAAGCCACCCCGCTATAAATCCATGAAGTGGACCAAACGTTTTGTGCGTCCAAATATACACACCGCCCTCGCTTGGATATATCGTACCCAGTTCATAGGAGGCGAGTGCACATGGAAGGAGGAAAGTGACTGCCGCAAGAATCAACATTGGAATACCAGCCCACCCCTGGGCGGCCATTTGAGCGGCACCATATGAACCAAAAATAATCGCAAAGTAAATCGTAATGAGATCAAAACGATTGAGAATCCTTGGTAGGATTTTGGGCGGGACAGTTTCAGCCAACATTTGTTGTCCGGTTACATCTATGTGACTCATATAGTCTGAAGTTTATATAATTTCGCACTTTGATGCCACGACAAATTCGGAACATGTACAACTCCCGAGTCGCAATTACCCCACCATGACTGAGGATTTTGAACTCAAAGAAAACTACGACACAAAGCCACATTCATCATTGAGTGTCGACAATTATCTATTGTGGGAATTCCTGATTTTGAACTCGCTCAGAATCGCCTATATCTTAAATATTCTTTAATAAAAAGCCGTTTCCGGCTTTTGAATTCCCTGATGGTGGAGCTGAGGGGACTCGAACCCCTAACCCCCTGCTTGCAAAGCAGGTGCTCTACCAATTGAGCTACAGCCCC
>CAYTNJ010000050.1:0-597 GCA_964439155.1 uncultured Candidatus Peribacteria bacterium
AGAAAATCCGTCTGGATCGGCACGTCGTGCTTGCGGAAGAATTCCAGAATATCCGACTGCAGTTTGATGCCGAGTGCATCGGCCGTTGCCGGCGAAAGGGAGTAGCAGTACATGCGCAGGTCTCGCTGTGCAGCGATCGCGGGGTCCAACTGGCGCACTGATCCGGCCGCCGCGTTGCGAGGATTGGCGAAACGTTCGTCTTCTTCCAAGGCGGCATTGATGCGTTCCAGTCCGGCTTTGGAGATGTACACCTCCCCGCCGATCTCCAAAAACCGCGGCCACTCGCCGTCGATTTTCTGCTCCACCGTCAGCGAAAGCGGCAGTGAGTCGATGGTGCGCACGGTATGCGTCACGTCTTCGCCCTCAATGCCGTTGCCGCGCGTCACCGCTCTGATGAGCTGGTAGCGGCAAGCAGTCTTCGCTTGCCCCTCGGAGCCCGAAGGGCGCAGTGGGGACGGGTCCTTCTCCCGCTCGTACACGAGGGAAATGTTGAGTCCATCGATCTTCAGCTCACACACGAACGAAAATTGCTTCTCGGTATCCCCGAACGCCCGCTGCATTTGCTCGATCCAGTCCGTGATGTCTTCGGTGGTAAAC
>CAYTNJ010000050.1:607-8857 GCA_964439155.1 uncultured Candidatus Peribacteria bacterium
GTGGTAAACGCATCCATCAGTGATTCCTTGGGTGTGAGATGCGCCACTTTCGGCAGGCGTCCATCGAGCGGAGCACCCACGCGTTGAGTAGGGGAGTCGGGGGTGATGAGATCCGGATATTCCTTCTCCAGCGCGATCAATTCCTGCTTCAAACTGTCGCGCACGTCCTCCGGCACGTCCGTCCGGTTCTCGATGAAGTACGCGCGGTTGAGGCGCTTGATCTCCTCGCGGAGCTTGGCGATGTGCTTTTCGGCTTGGACTCGGGTCATGACGGACATGGTACCACGGCTGCTAAACTCGGCGCGTGTCCCCCAAGCGACTTTTCCTCCACGGCGTCATCCTCCTCTATCTCGCGGTGACCGCCCTCGCTCTCGTTTACACGCTCTTCCTGCGCACGCCGCTCTGGAGCTGGCCGGTCGTGAGCTATGCCGTCGGCATGATGGCGCCGTACGCGGGCTACCAAGAAGAAGTGGGGGACTTGATCGCGGAAGGTATTCAAGCGGATGGCAGTCGCGTTCAAATCGATCTTGAACCGTATTATCCGTACCTCGCCGGAGAGACGAATTTCCGCAGATACTTGCGCTTTAAAGCGAACCCGGAACATCTGCCGAAATATCGCTCGCTCGCGCTGCAGCTCAAAAATTTGGAAGCGAAGAAGGGGAATGCCTACGACGCGATTGAACTGTTCTGGGAAGAGTGGCCGGCCTCGCCCGATAGCACTACCGCGCTGCATTCACTCACGTTCACCAAGCGCACGTTCCTCCTGCGAGCCCCATGACAACGCTGCTCCAACGCTGGGAACACTGGTGGCTGCGCGAGACGCCCCCGCATGCGCTCGCAATTTTCCGCATCGGCTTCGGCGCATTCTTGCTGCTCTACTTCGGCCTGATGCTGCCGAATGTTCCGCTGATGTTCTCGACGGACGGCATCGTGCTCCCGAACGTGGACTGGATCGGCGTGCCCTCGCCGGTAGTCGCCCTGACGATCCACCTCGTACTGCTGCTCAGTCTCCTAGGCGTCACGATCGGCTACGGCATGCGTCGATGCGGCTGCATCGCCTTCGTGATTTACGTCTACTACTGGCTCATCTCCTTCTATCTCTTCGGCGGCTCCTTCGATCGCATTTTCCTCTTCTGCCTCGCGGTCCTCGTCTGCAGCGGCGCGGATAAAACATTGTCGCTCCACATGAAGCTGAAGCGCGGCTCGTGGCTCGCGTGGGAACCGGTCAGCATCCTTCCGCAGCGCATCCTCGCTGTGCAAATCTCCGCCACGTATCTCGGCGTCGGCTGGCAGACGATCGTCCTCCCCGCGTGGCAGGGCGGAGAAATTCTTCCGTATTCCTTCAGCGGCCCCTGGGGCACGCCGCTCGCGCGATGGATGCTCAGCTTAAATCTCCCGCTGTGGTTCTACGACGGGTCCGTAAACCTAGTGAAGATCTTCGAATGTCTTCTCCCTTTCGGCTTATGGATGAAGAAAGCGAGACTATGGTTCATGCTCGGTGGCGCGGTGTTTCATGTGTTGATCGCGCTGTTTCTTGGCATCTGGTGGTTTTTGGTTTTGGTGCCGGGGTATGTTGTTTTCTTTGATGGGGAGGAAGTGCGCAAGTGGACAAAGCGTCACTCGTAACCCTCCGGCGACGCCGCAAAGCTTTTGGTGGCGATGAGCACCGGGAGGGCGATGAAGGGGGAAACGCGCGGCATCAAGACCTCCGTATGGTACCTGATGCAAAATCCGCTTCCCGTCGCTAAAAACCTCGAAACTAAACATTGCGCAACCTGTCAACCGTAACTGATTGCAATCGTGGGATATTGAGGAAAGATACCGCCCGAATGCCGATCCAATCCACCACACGAGCCGCCGAGACCTACGAGCAGATTTTAGATCTCATCGAAGACCTCATCGCCCAAACCGCGGATGCCGCCGACGACATTGAAGACGGCGTCATAGATCACGCGGGCATCGTCCACAACATCGTGGAAGAAGCCGGCGAACGAGGCCTCGATGAAGATCAAATCGAGAAGATCTTCAAAGCCATCTCGGCTTTGGCGCGGAAGGCTTAAAGGCCCACGACAAAAACCCGGGATCACTCCCGGGTCTCTTTGGCGTGGTGCCACCGACATTATGTCGGAGGCGGTGGACCGAAGAAGAGCATTAGCACAACGCCTATCAAAGCCGCGAACATGCCCACGTACTGGAGTCGCCTGATGAGCGCCCACTCCCACATGCCGAACAGGCCGATGAGAATGGTGAGCAGCAGGTTCGTGCTGTTCATGACGCCCGAGCCGATGGCCAATCCTTTATCGGCAAGCACATAGCCGAAGAAGACGTAGCCGACCGGCAAGACTATCCAGAAGCCGATACGCGCCGACCATTGCCAGAGTTGCAACACCTGTTCCATCTTTTTCTCTTGCACGGGCTCTGCCAATTTCTCCGCCTTCTTCTTTTTCTGGATGAAGAGCATCAAATAGATTCCCAGTACGGCGAAGGCCATACCAAGGTATTGCAGTCCGGAGATCCCTTCCCATTCTCGCAGGCCGAAGAGGCCCAACAGAATAGTGGTGATCACATTCAATGCATTGATCACCGAAGAGCCGACAGCCATGCCCGATTGATGTGTGACTCTGCCAAAACAGTAATACGCAAAGCCAGCCGACACCAGAGTTCCAAAGTAGGCTGGAACACTCCAGTCTTTGCCGTCACCCCAAATCTTGCATAATACGTCGCATAAATTGAAGAATGCGACAGAGGCCG
Source organism: uncultured Candidatus Peribacteria bacterium (assembly GCA_964439155.1). Taxonomy (GTDB): domain Bacteria; phylum Patescibacteriota; class Gracilibacteria; order Peribacterales; family Peribacteraceae; genus CAYTNJ01. The sequence continues at coordinate 3,359 of CAYTNJ010000050.1, forward strand.
CAATCCACAGAACAGGATAATGGAGTTTTTTATACCGCTCCGCCCCCACTTGTTGATTACTTAGCCAATCACACAACGCAAAACATATAGCCGCAGCAAATACATGAAACAGGCCAAATGCATTGTTCATTGAAGTATTCTACCCTTGTGATTGTAGCAATAAAATTGCTCTTTAGTCCCCGCTGAAGCCAAAGAGCATGATTTGAAGACGATTCAAATCAATTGTAAAGTACACTAAATTTAACATTTTTCTAGGAGCAAACAGACAAAAAGCGAAGAATGGAGCCCTCCTTCCGAAAACCCCCCTTTTCAGGTATAATGGTCGGATGCTTCCGAATCCCGAAACCCTCTTCGCCAATGCCCTCCAGGCGGGTGCCTCCGACGTGCACATTGCCGTGGATGCGCCGGTGCTGTTTCGCATTGACGGAGTGCTTACGCCGCAAGGGGAGGATGCTCTCAAAAAAGCGGACGTGGAAAAGTTCATCAAAGAAGTGTTGGATGCCGATCGCTATAAGCGCTTTGAGCAAGACCGCGAAGTCGACTCCGCCTTCGCTATGCAAGACGGCGTGCGCCTGCGCATCAACTGCCACTACGAACGCGGCAATCCCGGCCTGGTCGCGCGCTTGATCCCCTCTGTCATCCCCACCATCGAATCGCTCTCGCTCCAGCCCATCGCCGACATGGTGTGCAATCTGCGCGAAGGCCTGGTGCTGTTCACGGGTCCCACGGGGGCCGGCAAGTCGACGTCGCTGGCATCGCTCATCTCCTCCATCGCCGCCAGCCGCCCCGCCAACATCATCACGCTCGAAGACCCGATCGAATTCCTCTTCCCACGCGGCCAGGGCGTCGTGCGCCAGCGGCAATACGGGCAGGACTTCCTCTCCTTCCCCGAAGCCCTCAAGCACGTACTCCGCCAAGACCCCGACGTGGTGATGGTCGGCGAAATGCGCGACCCGGAGACCATCGCCGCGGCCCTCACCCTCGCCGAGACCGGCCACCTGATCTTCGCCACCCTCCACACCCCAAACGCCGTTCAAACGATCGACCGCATCATCGACGTCTTCCCGCCCCATCAGCAGCCCCAAATCCGCTCCCAACTCTCCCTCTCCCTCAAAACGGTGGTCGCCCAGCGCCTGCTGCCCAAGGTAGGCGGCGGACGGGTGGCCCAGCGCGAGGTACTGGTGATGACCCCGGCCGTTGCCAACACCATCCGGGAGAACCGCCTGCAGGAACTGCACTCCGTTTTGCAGACCGGAGGAGAAAACGGCATGATTCCTTTCGAGAAAGACGCCAAGAGGCTGTATAAGGAGGGTTTAATCGACAAAGAGACCTACGAAGCGGCCGCAGGTTGACCCGTGCCGTTCTACGGCGTCATAGAACGCCGGATTTGGCTAGCACATAACGAAAAAGTGACCACCCCCTATTGACCATGCATTGACAGGTAGATTGCAAAGTGTGCTTGTCATCGCGTAGAGTACATGGTTGTCATGACGACGTTACCTGCCGCCATCGAGACCTCTTTGCTGGAAGCCGGATTCACGGCGACCGAAATCCTCGTACTCAAGCGCCTGCTTGCCGAGGATGCCCTCACCATGCGCGAATTGGCGCTGAAAACGGGCAAGAGTACGGGCGTGCTGGATCAGGCCATGAAGAAGCTCGTCAGCCGGGACATCGTGTGCAGGGAAGAGATCAACGGCCAGCCCAAGTATTCCATCAGTTCCATGGACGCGATCATCCGCTGCATGGAAGAGGAGATGGAAGCCCGGCGCGAGGAGCTCAAGCGCAAGCACGAAAGCTTCGAGCAATACATCGCCTCCCTCACGCACATGCGCGAGCGGCCGGAGATGAAGCACTTCCGCGGCTTCGAAGGCATTAAGCAGGCCTACGTGTCCCTGCTGCAGAGCGGCAAAGAACACCTGCGCTACGCCGCCGTGGCCGAGGAACTCACGCCCTCCATGCAGGAATTCCAAGCGCAGTACTTCCGCATGCGCAAAACCAAGGACATCCCTTGCCGCGTCATCGCCCAAGACACGCCCGATGGCCGCAAATTCCAAACCCGCGACCCCTTCGAGCACCGCCAAACCCGCCTCATCGCCGAAGGCGACGTCGCCATCTCCTACGACAAAATCATCTGCGGCGACATCGTCGCCTGCTTCAACCACCCGCAAAACTACGCCTGCTTCCTGCAGTACCCCGACCTCGCCAACGCGGAACGCGCCCAGTTTGAGAATTTTTGGAGGATGGCAAAGAGGGAGAAAAAAGTGGAGCCGGAGGTTTTGCCAGCGGCACCCAAGGGGCCGAAAACCACGATTCTGCCGAACGCGAAGAAGTTCTTTTGGGGCCGCAAAAGCCTGATAACCATGGGCGCCCTGGCGGTACTCTCCGCGACTCTCACGACGCTGCTGTATGCCCAGTACGTCTCGCTGAACACGAAGCGCGTCCAGGAGAGGGTAAAGTCCATCGCGGCGACGGCGGCGCTGCAATTCGACATCAAGGATTTGGCCGAATTGAGAACGGTGGGAGACATCTCGAAGCCCCAATACAAGAAGGTTATCGATCTCCTCAACAAGATTCGTAAGGAGAACGAAGGAGTGAGATACGCCTACATCATGCGGCCGACAAGCGATCCGATGATCATGGAATTCGTCGCGGATGCTGATGCGTTGGATCCGTTTACGCCAAAAGATCTTGATGGCAATGGAATCATTGATGATGCCGATAAATTAAGTTCGCCCGGTGAAAAATATTCAGTGGGCGAGAGCCCGTTTGACCTTAAGCAATCTTCCTATTACAAGCCATATACCGATCAATACGGAACTGTTATCACAGGCTCTGCGCCGATTAAAAATCCAAACGGAAATACCGTAGCATTGCTCGGGGTAGATATAAATGCCTCTACAGTGAGTACTCTCACTCTGTCAGCCTTTAAACCATGGTTTTGGTTCTTTGGAATTCTAGGCTGTCTATTGTTAATTAGATTAATTGCTTTTCATAAGGAATTGGGGAAAGACATCGTCACTATTATCGGGAAGCGTACAATGATAATTTTAGCGATAACGACGGTGCTGTCGGCAGTTCTTACGTATGGTCTCTACCGGCAAAATATTTATCTTAATACGCAAAGAATTCGTGAAAAGGCTATGTCTGTTGCTGCCACTGGGGCGTTGCAATTTATTTCTGAAGAATTAGACCAAATCCATACTAAGGCTGATATCATCAAGCCTGAATATTCGAAAATCATTAAAATTTTAAACGAAATTCGGAATCAGAATCCTGGGGTGAGATATATCTATATTTATCGTGCATCCGATGATACAAGATATTCGGAAATGGTTGCCGATGCAGATTCTATAAATCCTGATGAGCCTCAAAATTTGAATAACAACGGAATAGTTGAGCCCTTTGAGGAAAATATCCCTCCGGGGCAAAAATATGCATTAGATCAAGCACCTCGAATGAGGTTGGCAATAGATGGCATTATTACTGCTGAAGAAAAGCCTTATTCTGATCAATGGGGAACATGGATTTCCGGCTTTGCCCCTATTAAAGGGGGTAAAAAGCCTTTGTATTTAGGAGTAGACATATCTGCAAGTCAGATACAAGAGCTTACACAATCGACATTTAAGCCATTGATTTGGTTTGTCATTATTTACTTGGTCACAAGCATTATTGGATTTGCTGGTTTCCATAGAGGAGTTCTCATTGAGGCGTTGAAGCTATTGAAAATATGGAAAGTAAGGATCGCCTTACTTTGCTCTTTTTTTATTGTTTTAATACTTAGCGCCAGTTTTGCCTTCTACAACAAAGAAAAGGACTTTGAGCAGATGAGGGAGAAGCTTATTTCCATTGCTGCCACTGGGGCGTTGCAGTTTAGTGCGGAGGAGTTGGATGAATTAAAAAATCTCCACGATGCCCAAAAACCTGTATATGAGCAGGTTGTTAAAAAGCTGATCGATATTAGAAAACAGAACGACAATATTATTTATGTGTATCTAATTAGACCCAAAAATAATTCAACAATTTTTGAATTTATAGCCGATGCTGATTCACCCGATCCATTTGCAAGAATAGATTCAAATCATGACGGACAAATAAACAATGCAGATGAAATGGTTTTCCCGGGACGACCATACGATACTTCGCACATTGATATTTTTAAAAACGGCCTTCCGTTAGGGTCTACAGCAACGCATGAGCCTTATACTGATCAATGGGGGACCGTTATTACTGGTTATTCGCCAATTAAAGATAGTAGTGGGCAAATAGTGGGGCTCCTGTGTATTGATATTGAAATATCTAAGTAATTTTTTTAGCTCATTTCACCTTTCATAAGCCATATTTTAAAATAATTGCAAAATTACTATTTAATAGTATGGTATCCATGCCTTATCTGTGTGTTCATTCACAAACAACGCTCAAATTAGGAGATAAAAAATGGAAAGTGCTGCATTTGTCTTCTGTGTGTTGGCTGCAATTCTGTACAGTTGCGAGATATCATCACAAGAACGCAAGCTATCTGAGATTTCGCCAATCGTCGTAACTTTCTTCTTCGGCTGTGGGATCATGGTATACGGTTTGCCAGCTGTTGCTGTTGAAATCGTATTGGAAAAAGTAGAATGGCCTTCTGGCTGGGAATGGGTACTGGTGTGCCTTATTCCTATCACAGCGTTTTTCGCAGACTGGGCGCATTTTACTGCAATTTACTCCAGGGCAGGTTCAATATTGTTGGCAACAATGTACATGGCAATCCCCATGTTCTCCAGCATATTGCGCCTAGAGTCGCCGTCACAACTACGCCTATTGGCATGGCTACTCACAGGCATTGCTCTAATAATACTGGCAAGAGGAAAAATCTTTGCAGAAACTATAGACAATGGAACAAAGCCAACGCCAAAAAAAACAGTCGTCTTCAGTGTAGTAATGGCTTTGTTGGCAACGTTTTTCTACTCCGCAGAAATCGTAGCACAAGATATATATCTCAAACATATAAGCTCAGGTCTATTGGCTACGATTGGTGGCGGGGCAACGGCTGTATATGCCCTAATGGTAATCCTGTTTAAAGGATATTGGTGGAAGCAGAAACTACGCCTACCTATTGCACAGGAATGGCGCTGGATTTGCCTCATCCCCATTCTATCCTTTCTAGCGGATTTTGCTCATTATGCGGCATTACATGAAAAATCTGGCAGCGTAACGCTTTCAATGTTCTATATGACATGTCCTATTTGGGCGACATTTATTGCATGGAAGAAGCCAACAAAATGGCATCTGTTTGCATGGGCCTTTGCAGCAGGTGGCATACTTCTTCTCTTGCTCTGAACACATCAAGGCAAAATAGCCGTCAGTTTAAATCTGACGGCTATTGCATATGTCTTTCAAAATATGCTTTTGCTATATTTCACTTAATTTGAATGCGTCAAAAGTTAATATAAGCACAGTTACAGTGTTTAAGAATCAATACCTTCGCATCACTTCCAGGGGTGTAAGCATCTCCAAACC
>CAYTNJ010000051.1:0-8855 GCA_964439155.1 uncultured Candidatus Peribacteria bacterium
CCCGCTCAAGATGGGATGGCGCCATGTGGCGCGACCGCTCTACTTCATCCGGCAGGACGAGTGGCGGGAAGTGTATGAACACGTCGATGCCGTCGCTCGGATTAAGCATTCGCACTACCTGCAGGTGCAAGCGGAAGGCCTGCGCTGGTACGGCGAGTATGCGGGAGTGGAATGGTTGTAGACACACGAGAGCGTCCTCCCGGTAGTATTTCTATCGGGAGGACAGTTCCTTTTGTATTACTTACAGCGCCGCGCCGTGCACCATCTCCATGCCGTTGCCTTGGGAGTATTTGGCGATGACCGCCCTCCACAGGGGCTTGGCGAAGTGCGCGATGATCGGAAGAGTTTCCTCGCTGCCGTCGGCTTTCGTCACCGTGCGCGTCCAGCCGATGTCGTGCGTTCCGAGGGGGCGCAATTCCGCCGGGCGATTTTTGGTGCCCATGAAGTAGGGGCCGTCCAGCGTTGCGGTTCTTCCGTCGGAGATGCCGTACATGTGCATGTAGCCCGTTTCGGTTTCCGGCTCCAGATAAGCCTGCAGCAGGATGTCGTGTCCGGTATCGTTGCGGAATTGAAGGTCATGCACGCCTGGGAAAACCGTGGCGTCCAAACCGATGCCGTACTGTTCGTAGTGGTCTACCAACAGGCTGTGATTGCGCTTGTAGACGATCGGCAGGCCTGCCAGGAGAGCGGCGCGGTACAGCGTGGTCGCCGACTGGCAGATTCCCGCACCCGGAGTTTTGGCTGCGCCTCCGCCGAACAATCCCATTTCTTCCCTCCATCCTTTTTCGAGAGTGATGGGCGCGTCGAGCGCGGCGACTATGGAAAAGGTTTCTCCGTTTTTGATGATGATGTTATTCAGGCGTTCATCGAAGGCCTTCCTCACGTTCCAGATGCGGTCTTCCGAGGAGTTGGAGTAATCCGACATTCCCGTGCTGAGTAGCTCCAAGGTCTTGATGCTGCCGTCCGGCATGGTCATGGCAACCGAGGGCTTGCCGCTTTGCGTTTGGATCACCGCTTCCGGCGCGTTGTTACCGAAAGCTTTCGCGATGGCGGCGGCGGCTTCGGCGGCGTCAATGACGTAGCCGGGCTTGGCGATACCGTTGGTGTGGGCGCGCGTGACTTTCTTGCCATCCACGAACGTGGACTGGACCACCACCGGCAGAGCGGCGGAGGAAATGGTCAGTTCGCCTTTTTCGATGGCGATTTTCACCAAGTCGGCATCCACCTCGTAGTGCGCGGAGAAGAGACTGGTTTCGAGCTTCAACCACTTGCCGTCGATGCTGAGTGTTCCGGCGTCTACGAGGCCTTGGGGCGTTTGCAGCTTGATGGCGATTTCTTTTTTGAGCAGTGCGTCGCGGTCCTTCAGTGCGCGCGACATGGCGCCGACGCCGGGGCTGGTCACGTTGTTGCGGAGCAGGCGTTCGTTCATGCGATTTGCCATGCGATCAGCCGGGCTTTTATGGTTGACGGCTGCGTCGCTCTTTTCGACGGGTGCGGCGCCGCGGAGCTCTCCCCTATCGTCGTGGCCCTGCAGGCCGTTCGTCGCGGCAAAGCCCACCGCCGACACGAAAGCCAGCGAGACGAGGGAATATCCGGAAATCCATTTCCAGTCGTACAGTGCGTTTCTCATGGGTATGTGTGTGAGAAGATGGATAGTTGTGTGTTGTTTCAAATGTATTATAATATAAATTGACGAAAAGGTCAAAAGATTTCTTATATCAAATCTAAACTCCGTAAGTTTGGAAGTGTTCTTTCTTAAGAGAGGAATTTCTGTTATACTCACAAGAAGTCTTTTCCCTCATCCCCCTGCCGAATATTCACTCTCCTTGGCTCTCTCAGCTCCGTCAGGAACGGCCGTTTTTCCGCGTGGATAAGGAAGAGACGTGCGACGTGGCCATCGTAGGAGCGGGCATCGCGGGAGTGAGCACGGCCTATTTCACGCTGCGTCATACGGATAAAAAGGTGCTGCTGATCGACGGCGGACGTATCGCGCATGGGGCGACCGGGCATAACGCCGGGCAGGTGGTGAGTTATTTTGAGCGTCCGCTTCCTCAGTTGGTTGAAGAGTACGGTTTACAGATGGCCATGCAGGGCCAGTACGCGGTGGAGTCGGCTTGGTATTTACTGGAAGAGATTCAGCACGCCTGCCGTCTTTCGACTCCTTTGTATCGATGTACGGGGTACATGGGTTTGTCGTCACTGGAGCAGATCATCGCTCATTTGGAGGCTAGCAAGCTGCGTGCGCAAGCGGGTTTTCCGGTGGAGCCGATGCTGTTGGCGTTGAATCCCGCGTTGCAGGCCCAAATTCCCAAGGACTGCGAGCCTTTTTATCTTGCCCTGCCGCATTCGTCGGTGCTGCGCTTGCTTGAGACCGAAGATTCCAGCTTTATCGCCGCGGTGACTTCGCCGAAGGGTTGCATGAATAGCGCGCTTTTCTGCGAAGAGTTGGTGGGCTATTTGGTTGCCGCTTATCCCGGCAGGTTCATCGTCGCCGAACACTTGCCCGTGAACGAAGTGGTACTGCACAAAGACGGTGCGACGCTGCATACAAACGGACCGCTGCTGCATGCCAAAAAAGTGGTGCTCTGTACTAACGGTTTCGAATCTCTCACCATCACCAACAATCACGGCGATGCGATCGATCGATCCTTCCACGCCATGGTGCAGGGGGTCATCGGGTATATGTCGGGATATCTGGAGCCTTTCGATCAGTCGCCCGCCGCCATCAGTTATTTCCCAGCGCAGCAGTCGGAGGCAGACGATTATACGTACTTCACGCGACGTCCTTTCGAGCACTCTCCGATTTCCTCTCAAAACTTGGTATGCGTGGGCGGTCCCGTAAGAATGCTTCCCGATTGTGCGGGATACGATGCCGCTTCGCCTTTTCCCTCGGACATAGAGGAGGAATTGCATCGCACGTTGCATGCCGTTTACAAGCATCCGCTCGATCCGTCGCAGCGGGCGTTTCTTTGGCACGGACTCATGGGCTATACACCCACCAAAGTGCGCTCCATCGGCGTAGATCCGCGCAATCCTGGGTTGCTTTATAACCTGGGATGCAATGGCGTGGGCATTCTGCCTTCCATTTATGGCGGAAAGCGTGTCGCACAGATTCTCGCCGGAACGCACCTTTCTCCTTCGATCTTCGACCCGGAACTGCAATTACAAGTGCATTCGTCCTGATTTACTGCCGCTTTGTTGAATGGGGCCTATTTGCCGTGAAAGAACATGCCTTTTCATCCGTCATCGCTGGCGCCACATTTTTCTTACCCCCTCTTTTCTATGCTACAACGCATCGGTTTCATCGCAGCGGCGCTTGGGCTATTTGTCACCAGCGCTACGGCGGCCTCGTTCTTTTCGGATGTACCCACAGGTCATTGGGCCTATAACGACATCCAATGGGCAAATGACAGCGGCATCATGACCGGCCCCGGCAACATGCCGGGCAAATTCGATCCGGGCGGCCTCGTGAATCGCGCACAGTTGGCCACCGTCATGGCGCGCCATAACCGCATGCTGGCAACCCAGATCAACGATCTGCAAGTCCGCGTGGATTTGATGCAAGATGCAATGGACGGCAACGGCTCTTCTTCCGCTCGCAGCAGCCAGCGCTCCAGCGTATCCGGCGATGACACGTTCTCGGCCAACTTGAGCGGCTCACAGGAAGTGCCTTCCGTCAGCACCAATGGTTCCGGTTACGGTTGGTTCGAATTGGAAAGCGACGGCGACCTGCGTTATGACATCACGGTGCAAAATCTTTCCAGCGGCATCACCGGCGCGCACTTCCATGTGGGAGCCCCGGGTGTCGCGGGTTCGGTCGTCGAGCCCATCACCTTCAACGGCAACCGTGCTATTGGCGTATGGAGGGATATGAGCGACAGCGAATGGCGTGATCTCTTGGCGGGTCGCATTTACGTGAACGTGCACACCAGCACGCACCCCGATGGGGAAATCCGCGGCCAAGTGGTGTTGGATGACACGAACAATAACTCTATGGGTTCGTCGATGTCCGCCTCCAGCCGTTCGATGTCGGCATCTTCCGGATCGAGCAAGTCGGGAAGCATCTCTTCGGGCAGTTCGCTTTCTAACTCGTCGAATTCCTCAACTTCTTCGAACTCCTCGAACTCTTTCTCGTCGGCTTCCTTCTCTAATTCCTCATTTTCTTCCGCGAGCTTTAGCAGCTTCTAATCAGGGAATAGAGATTCTCTAAGGTTTACGTGACCTATGCGGGGGCCAACCGGCCCCCGTTTTTGAACGTGACAAACATCTAATAAAAATGTATAATACTTTATTAGATCAACATCAAACACCGACCACATGCACCCCTCTGTCCCTCACTATTCCCGCGCATTCGGAGCCTACCTACTTGGTTTTATTATAGGCATGAGTATTGCGTTGAATGCCCATGAAGAAAAATTCGCGGGACATTTCCTGTATGCGCCGGGTCGTGGCACCAGCATGTATTCCCTCGTGTCGGGTTCGTCGCAGCGTTCGACTTCTTCGGCCAGGGCGCTTCGGGTGCGCGTTCCTTTGACCACGCGTTCCTCGGCCGCGTCGTCTGCTTCTTCCCAAAAACTCGTCACTCCCGAAGACAAGCGTAACGAGCGTCGGATGGAACGCATGCAGCGACTGCAATTGCGCCCCGCGGCTCCCGTGCTTGTCGATGACGGCGGCTTTCCGGCTTTTCAGTACGCCACTTTCCCCGTCAGTCGCATTCCCGACTGGGGCGCCATGCGCACGCCCGCCGAGTGGACGCGCGAATATGATGATCTGCCGGAGGCGGTGTTCGTTCCCGTGCCGTCTTATGATTTGGACGTGCTCACCACTCCCCTTTCCTCGCTCACCAACCCCATCACCGATCGCACGATTCCCCTCATCACCGCCAAGCTGTTCTACTCCACGCGCTTTTTCGGCAAGTACGATCTGGATGCCGGCGAATTTACCGGCAAGCACTCCGGCGTGGATTTGATGCTCGCGAGAGGCACGCCAGTAGGTGCCGTGGCCGGCGGCCGCGTGAGCAGCGTGAGCGCCGATGACCGCCTGGGCTTGCACGTGATCATTGAGCATAGGCACCCGACGGATGGCACGTTCTATTCCATCTACGGCCATTTGGACAGTGTTTCTGTGGATGAAGGCCAAGACGTGAGCCCCGGCACGATCGTGGGTAAGGTGGGCATGACCGGCAACACGAGCGCCCCCCATTTGCATTTGCAAATCGACCGCGGCGCATCCGATACATTGCACGTGCAATACCTGCCCGAAACGAGGGTGAAAAGTGAAAGTGAAGACGGCATCGCCGTGCATCCCATTCACTTTATCCAGAAGTATTAAGAGCATGAAAAAAGCCCCCGGTGATCGGGGGCTTTTTCTTTGTCCGCTTGGAGTCTCTTAGTTAGCGGTAGCAACGTCCGTTCCCTTTTGGACCATATAACCCTCGGGAAGGGTGATAGCCTTGGTCTTGCGGTTGAAGCTGAAGGTTAAACCGCCGAAGTCGGGGTGCGTCCAGTTGGCGCCCGTGTGGTAACGGCTGCAATCGAGGCTCAGTCCATCTTCGTCTTTATCCTTGTTCTCGCGGATGGTCTTTAGGCTCACTTTGCCGCTGATGCACTCGTTCCACGACGGGTTGCTGGAAACCGGGTAACCCTCGGCGTCGACCGGGAACATCGTCGTCTTCTTATCCGTCGATACCGGGACGGGCAGACGGGAGATATTGATGTGCGTGCAGAGGTTCTTGTTCTTCATCTGCTTGATGAGGAAGTTGACGTCGCGATTCATGAGCACCGACATCTCTTGAGCCGCCTTTTTCACGAGAGAGTTGCGGGCGTTCACCGGGAGGGCGCGCACCACGCTGCAGATCATGTTTACTTCACTTTCGGTCAGCGGAACTTCGTCGCTGCCACCGAACGCTCCTCCGGGGAAGTTGCCGCCGATACCGTTGTTGCCTGCCAGCTTGTTGATGGCGGCGATCAGCGTATTCGTGCGCTGTCCGCGGTAAGCACCGCCTCCGCCCTGACCGCCGTCTTCGTTGTCATCGGGGAGGGAAAGGCTGGCGATAGCCGGGGCGCTGGAGCTGCCGCCTTCGTCGACGATGATGCTCGTGTCGCAACCGTCGGCAAGGTTGGAGACTTCGCCGGCGCTGAGCGCGCGTCCGTAGATGCGCACGTCGTCGAGAGATCCCTGGAAGTTCGGCTGGAAGGTGTATTTGCCGAGCAACATGTCGGTCGTCAGCGAGATGTTGCCGACCGTCGCCGTCTGCGAGCCGACCAAGAGGCCGTCCACGTAGGTGTCGATCGTCAGGTCATTGCCGCTGCGCTTGTACACGCCGGCGACGTGGTGCCAGTTGTCATCCAAGATGGTTGCCGGCTTGGACACGTCGTTGGTGCCCATGTTGCCGTACCCGAAGAAGTTCACGCGGTTGGTCTCGTAGAAGTAGAGTCCCCAGCCGCGGTTGCCGCCTTCGGTGGAGTTATAGTGGCCGAGAACGGAGCGTCCGATCGTGGCGTTGGACTTGGCGAAGAGGGTGACCGTGAATTCTTCGGTGCCGAAGCCCAGGCCCGAATCGCTGGCGGTGACCAGGTCATCCGTGCCGTCGAAGCCGAGAGCGGAGGTGTTGGGGTTGATGAGCGGGGTTCCGGTCTGCCACGTAGGCTCGCCCGAGAGCGTTCCGTCGTGGGTGAAGACCGTGGAATCCTCGGCGAAAGTGCCGGTGTTTTCATCCAGCTTCCAGAAGGCCACCAAACCGTCTTCCACGCAGGCGACGGGTTCGCTCGGAGCGGAAGAGGTGTTGGACTCGCTGGAGGTTTGTGCCTCGGAGGACGGAGCCTCGGATGAGGGGGCGGCGGACGAAACCGCTGCCGACGAGACGGATTCCTCGGAGGACGGAGCTTCGGATGAAGGCATTTCAGAGGAAGCTGCCGCGCTGGACGTGGATTCCTCTTCTTCCTCAGCCATGCAGGAGCCGGCGTAGAGCGAGGCGATTTCCTCGTCGGAGAGAACGGAAGAGTAGATGCGTACGTCGTCGAGCATGCCCTTGAAGTAGCCGTCGACCACGTCGTGGCGGGCGCCCACTTCGACCGCGTTCGTCACGGTGTTGATGGCGACCGGGAACGTGCCGGACTTGGCGACTTCTCCATCGATGTAGAACTTCCAGGCGTCGGTGCCGTCAAAGGTGAGGGCGACGTGGTGCCAGGAGTCCAAGGACGGGATTTCTTCCGCTTCGGCGCTGACGGTGACGTTGTTGGCGCCGTTGATGCCGTCGGTGAACATGTAGGTCGGGCCTTCGGCGGGCTCGTTGCCCATCATGAGGATGAATTTCTGATCGGGTGTGTTGCCGTTACCGAGCGACACCAAGGTCGCCTGGCGCGTGATTTCGTCCTGGTTCATCCAGAGCGAGATCGTGCGGGGCTGGGAGCCGCTGGGCAGACCCGTTACGTCGGTCGACACCATGTAGTCGTCCGTGCCGTCGAGCGTGAGGGCAGAGGGGTTGGCGAATACCGGCATGGAGGGCACCGAAGAGGTGAAGCCCGCGCTGCCGTTCAGCGTGCCGTGGTTATCGTGCGTGGTGGAATCGACGGCGTCCGTGCCGGAGCCTTCGTCGAACTTCCAGTTGGCGACCAGGTCTTCCTCGGAGGAGAGGCAGGCGAGGGGGCCTTCGGTGGAAGACGACATCGTCAGGTTGTCGAAGAGGTAGCCGTTACCCATGTTGGCGGGTGTGGCCGTTCCGCGAGCCTGGATGATCACCGTCTTCACGATGCGGGGCGCTTGCTCCGCGACGGCTTCAGAGTTGAAGCGGTAATAGTCTTCCCAGCTGGTGCCGGTGTAGACCAACGGACCGTTCACGTAGACCTTCACGACGTCGTTCGAAGGACCGTTCTTGGTGTCGAGCGTCAGCTTGATCGTGTGCGTAAGCGTGCGATCAAGCGTGGCGACGTCGTGTTCGGTGTAGGTCGTTCCGTTACTGGCGTAATCGATGAAGATCACGTGGATGCCGTCGGCCAAGTCATCGAAGCGCAGGTAGCTCATGCGTGAGCCGTCGCCGCGATCCGGGGACATGGACACGTGGAGGCCCGGCTGCTGGGCGCTGGGCATCGTGGAAGCGAGGTCGAATTGCACCTCGAAGTGGTTCTGGCGAATACCTTCGGAGAAGGAGCCCGCCGTAGCGGCAGCTTCACCCGTGGCGTTGTCGAGGGGCTTGGCGAAGATCCAGTCGCCGAACGAGCCGCTCGTGATGGCATCGGACACGCGCAGCGACTTGCAGCCGAAGCTGGAGTAGCCGTAGGTGTTATTGACGATTGCCTGGTCGTACGTGGTGCCAGTGGCTTTCCAGCCGTCCTGGCCATTAACGGTGCCGAGGGAGAAGGTTTCGAAGCCGCCAAGGCCGCTGCACTCGGGAACAGGCGTGGGCTCTGCTTCGTTGTAAGCCACGCAGTGCACCGAGTCATTGGAGGGCACGAAGGCGATTTCATAGTTGTTCGAGCCGTCGCCGGTGTCGGTACCTTCACAGTAGAAGCCGATCAAATCCGTGTCGGCCGTCCAGGTTCCTTCGTTCAGTTCGGCCACGTTGTGGCGTCCGACCGTGTATAGATTGGCCTGGCTGATCAAACCGCCTGCGTCCGTAGAACCCATGGAGGTGTAAGGAGTCGCGTCGTTGAAGCCCAAGTAAGGAGAGGAATAGTCGCTGAGAGCCGGCTGGTGGATGTAGCCGAATTGCACACCTTCTTCTACTACGCAGCTTTCGGAAGGAAGGGTGAAGACGCCGTTGGCATCCGGTCCGTTCGCAGCGCGGGTGGACGTGGTGCCGTTCGGGCAGAGGTACTTGTGAATGAAGATGGTTCCCTGGTCGTCATCGTCGCAAG